>CAYPVQ010000001.1:0-46990 GCA_964414215.1 uncultured Candidatus Saccharibacteria bacterium
ATACCACTTTTCCCGGTTTCTTTCGACTTACCTGCGGGGCATTATATACTTAAAAGTATTAGGATGGATAATCGGAATATTGCGAAAAATTTTCAACCTTAATAGATCCTTATCCATAGTAACAATCAAATTTGCTTCCGCTGCCACGGCGCATTCAAGTATTTTGTTATCGTCAGGATCCTCTTTGACGATATTAATTTTTTCCATAGGGTAAACAATGCGTGCAGTACCTTGAACCGCATCGAGCACTATAGAGGCCCGTTGGTTGGTCAGCCACTTCTCTTTTTCAAGCTCCTTCAATCTTTCCTCCAGTTCGGAAAAAATTTCGGGAGAAATAAAAACCAAAAAGCCGCTCTCTTTGTTCAGAACGGCTTGAACTATTTCATGGCTTAAACCACCGATTTTAGTCGCTGCAATATAGATATTGGTATCCAATACAATCCTCACGTTATTTTAACCAAAGTACTTTTCTACATCGTCATCTGTTTTGATGCCCAGTTTCTTGAAAATTGGAGCCATAATCTCTGAAGCTTTCCGCCATTTCGCTTCGAGAATATAGTTCTTTATTACATCTCTAGTCAACTGGCTGACGCTAACTTCCTGCTCTCGAGCATACTGCTTGAGTTGTCCTGTTAGTTCTTTTGGTAAAGAAACGGTCAAGATTTCAGTTTTTTCCCGTTTAATTTGGGCCATATTTGCAAAATTAATACTCTGTAATAATTATATATTACACTGTATTAAAAGTCAAGAATCACCTTTGCTCATAGTGTGTTCCCTTTCTCCCCCTGCTCCAACCCCGATCGGAGATAGGAGAAGATGAAGAGGGGGTTATCATTCCCCTCCGCCAAAAACCCACCCCCCGCAGACGTGTATTATCATGTTACCATGGTAACACGCTAACAAAAGAGAAGGGCAGGACCAAAGTCCCGCCCTACTGATAACTATTTACCCTCCTTAGATGTCAGCTTTTCAGCGAGTTCATAAAACAGTTCCGCTTTTTGCATGCTCGACCAATTATTACGGCCAAGCAGGACAGGCGAAGAGCTGTCCAGTACGTCCACCACTTTGAGTTCGTTGACCTCCAGAGATTCACCAGTCTCGGTAATGGTGACGCCAAAGCGGCACCGATGAGGGATCCGGGCCTCTACTGACCCGGAAATCGCGACGACCTTAACTTCCAGCCCCAATAACAGGCCCCGTTCTGTCCAGTTAGGAAACTCCGTGCAGACCTCTTCCCCTTCGCCGGGCGCGGAAGCACTTTCGCCCTTCGCGGCGACGAACACTACCTGACACGGATAATTCGTTCGCTTGCTATAAGAAAAGCAAGCCCATCTTCTCAAAGAGTCGAGGTTCTCTGGATAATGAGAGTAAAACCACTCGTTATAACAGTCACTACCAGTAATCCCTCCCTCCACCATTCCTTCATGAATGGAATTTGGAATATCCCGGGGATGCACCCACACAATAGTCTTCACGAGCTTGTGGCCAATCTCCACCCAATGCCGACGTGTAGGATCAGGAATGTTAATTCCTGACCTTCGGAACAGTTCGATCGTCTTCTGCTGCAAACTGCCGGTTGGCAATGCGATCGTAAGCATTGATTTCCCTCCTATCTGATCGGGTTGCCGTGCGGGTCGTGGCAGGAGCAAGGAATGATTCCCGGCATACATCGCTGCTTCGGGACACGAACGATCCCCGCCCAAGTTGCACCGGCGTCGAACCTTCCTGCACAAAAACCCTTTTCCCAATCGTTTAGCATCGAGCAGGATTGAGACTCCCCGGCCAATCGAAAGAACCACATCCTTCCGCCATCCGCGAGAAGCAGTTTGCATCCGTCCGTGTTCTGATCGCCAATAATCTGACGAATCTCCTCTACTTGATCTGCGGTCTTAATCTCCATACTTCCTCCTCAAAAAATTCGCTGCCGGAATTGGCAACGAAAAACCCCTGCGCTTTGCAGGGGCGGGGAAGATGCGCTAATTAACCAATACCACACCTAACCCGACCCTGCAGGCATAGAGGCGACAGTGTGGTGATCATTGATATTATTTTGCGTGTTGTATCGTGTTACCATGTTAACATGCTAATATAGAATACATAAAAGACAACGAAATGCTAAAAATATACATCGATTAAAATCTATCCAAGACCAATCTGTATCCCCCGCGGCCGTGTTTGAGCCAATGGGCAACGCGCGTGACAGTGGAGGTACTGGCCTCGGCTTTGTCCGCAATCTCCAGATAAGACATGTCGCGATCCAGCATCCGGGCAATGCGGAACCGCTCGGCCATTTCCCGAAGCTCCCGGAGAGTCATAAGGTCGCGGAAGAAATCCTCGCACTCTTTCACATTCCGAAGCTTCAAAATCGCTTGAAAGACTGCTTTCGTATCCTCATTTTCCCAGCCATACAATGTCTCATTTGTTGCCATGTTACCATGGTAACATGCTAGTAAAAATCTGTCAAGGGCTGTCTTGAAACTAAAAGATAGCTTATAATTATCCTAAAGGTATGTTTGGCTTAAATGCGGCGGAAATAAAGATTTACAAAAAACTCTATACTCCCAAAAAAATCCAAGATTTTTTAGAAGAGTTGCTAGCAAATTTTGAAAAGGGGAGCGAAACTTGCTATTCCCCACGTTTCGTCCTGCGATATAAAACCGCGCACTGTCTCGAAGGCGCCATCTTTGCCGCGGCGGCTTTAAGACTTTTGGGACACAAGCCCCTGATTGTCGATCTGCGAACAACTGAGACAGACACTAATCACGTCATTGCCTTGTTTAAAATCCGCAATTGCTGGGGAGCAATTAGCAAAACCAATCATGCGGTCCTGCGGTACCGCGAGCCTATTTACCGCAATCTCCGGGAACTCGTAATCTCTTACTTTCACGAATATTTTTTAGACAATGGCCGCAAAACCCTGCGCAGTTATAGCCAGCCAGTGGATCTTTCCCGATTTGATCATAAAGGTTGGATGACGAGTGAAAAGCCTCTCTGGTATATTGATCGGTATTTGGACAAAGTTCCACACTTTCCAATCCTCAATCCAAGTCAGATAAAAAATTTGCGCAAAGCCGACCCGATTGAAATCAAAGCTGGCAAACTTACGCAGTGGCAAAAATAACTATCTCTGTGTATAACCCAATTTGACACTGAAAAGCGACTCCTGCTAAAGTGCTAATAAGATATGAAACTTGGTCTGAAAAACCATAATCAGAAGAGTATCAACCGGTAAACCGCCCGCAAAGGGCGGTATTTTTTAATCCAAAGGAGGCTAATCAATGATTCAAGTTAAACTTCAAACCAAAGAGACTTCAAGTCCTTCAAGACATGTGCTGTCTGCGTCCCAATTCACCCCAGACCAGTTGCAAGCCCTGTTTACTCTCACCAAAAAAATAGCGGACTTTTGGGTCCAATGTCAGTTAAATCCGAATCTCGATAGACAGCTGTTTCTCCAAGAGCACGGACTTAGAGGAAAGAAGCTTTTTATCGTCTTCTATGAGCCTTCAACCAGGACCCGGGCATCCTTTGCTGCGGCGTGGGACTTTCTTGGTGGCACCATTCCCTTTTACACGGAAAACGCCGGCAAGTTTTCCTCTGCGGTCAAAGGGGAAACTTTAGAGGATACAATCAGGATCCTTGCAAGTTACGGGCCAGATGCAATCGTCCTGCGACACCCCGAAAAGGGAGCGGCAATCAGGGCGGCAACAGCAGTGGCCAACTATCCAGTCTCTATTCTAAACGGCGGGGACGGAGACGGTGAGCATCCCGCCCAAGCGTCCCTCGATATCTACACCATCCAAAACCTCTGTGGAGGAATAACCGGGAAGTCAATCGCCTTCATGGGGGATATTGCTCACAGCCGAACAATTCGTTCTCTGGTGCTCCTCTTGATCAATTACCAAAAAGTTAAACTGTACTTCTGTGCTCCCCGCCAAACTCAGTTGCCACCCGACCTGCGTAAAACCCTGGAGGACGCGAAAGTCCCATTTTATGTGGTTGGTAAAAACTGGAGACACCTAATTCAGGAGCGGCGGATTCATGTCCTTTACCAGACCAGGCTGCAAGCGGAACGGTTTAAAAATCCGCTCGTGCTAATTTTGGTCAAGTGGCTTAAACGCCGATTCAGCATCACCGCAGAGATCGGGGCGCTCATGAGAGAAAAAAATGTTTTGCTCATGCACCCTCTGCCGCGACTGGATGAAATCCACCCTGCATGCGACCAGTTTTCGACCTCAGTCTACTTTGCCCAAGCTCAAAATGGTCTTTTTGTCCGAGCGGCACTTTGCACCATGCTGTTCGGGAAGTGCAACTTTTCTTGAGAAATAAAAAATCCCGGGGTCACTGCCAGCAGTTAGTGACCGCCGGGTCCATTTTTTTCCGGGCCACTCGTCGCTTGATTAACTCATACGCCCCAAACATCACTCCGACATAGAAGAAGTCACCAAGCAGGGTATTACGGAAAAACGGGACGGCATTGACGTATGAGGCCAACAAACCTGACGCTGTATGCGGATACATGGTGCCAAAGGCCCAAACCGCAAAATTGGTAATTAGAAAAAACTGGATTGAGGCAAAAAGGGTGGTCCCAATTGTGTTGTTTAAATTCTTTCGGCGCCGCAGCCACAGTCCTAGAAGACCGGAGAGAGCAAAACTCAAATACACTGACAGCATAATCGGCCAGTGATAAAAACCAATAAAGTAGTCAGAGACCAGCATGGCGGCTATAGGCAAAACTATTGCCAGTTTTTTATTGGCTAAATAAGTCCCGCCAAACAAAGCCACGGCGGTAATGGGCGCAAAGTTTGGCGCGTGGGGCAGGAAGCGAAGTATGACTGCGGCGAGAATCAAAAAATAAACCATACTATTTCGTCATTGCGAGGCTGTGTATTCAGGCCGCGGCAACCTCATTGTTAACAGGATTGCTTCGTCGAGTACTCCTCGCAATGACCTCTAATTTTTTATGTCTTCTATCTTCCATTCTACTACGTCGCCATCAGAGGTTGATAATTGATCTGCTCCGACTTGGGATTCTTGGCCATTGTAATAAAGCTTCCAGAAATGTTTTTCATCTGGTTTTACGCCATTAATACTTTCCACAAATACTCCAAAATCATACTTTTTAACTTCTATCTTGGCACTCTCTTGACTAAGCTCCAAAGCAGTCTTGCCAGTTTTACCTGGTAGGCGCAGATAATCTGACATCACAATCTTCTGACCAGCAAGTTCTTGCGGCAGTTCAAAAAGCCCAGCCTTGGGCACCACCTTTTGTCCCGGCTTGAGAAGAAAAGTTAAGCCTACGACTGCACCAATAACTCCAGCCAGGAGCAAAATTCTCAAAATAATTTTGATTTTTGCGCTTTGCATTTTAAATTTTAATAATCAATTCCCCGCTTCGCTAAGTGGCCTTCCTGATAAGGGTGTTTAATCATTTTCATTTCGGTAACGAGGTCGGCCGCGTCCAGTAATACATTATATTTATTGTGGCCGGTCATGGCAAATGCCTCTACTACCTTCGCGGAGGCGAACTTGGCAATTTCCAGCACTTCCGCTTCAGTTAGAAGCCCAACCTCAATGGCCGAAACGATCTCATCAGCGATAACAACATTGTATTTTCCGGATTCAATCTCGCCCCACAGCCACTTCAATCCTTCAGCAGCGGCCTGCACGTGCTCCTGCTTCTGCTTGGTGTCGCCCAATATCCCGACAAATCCTTTACCTAGAACTTTAACTACTATATTCGGAATGCTTTGCAGAACTTTAATTTCGGACGAAAGCGGCCACTCACCCGACTCTTTGGCTTCTGCGGCTTTCACAAACTGACAAAACAAAACTTTCTTGCCGGCGCCCGCCGCGCGCACCGCCAGTCCCACCGCGGCTGTCGTCTTCCCCTTCCCATCGCCGATATAGATGATGATCATAAAATAAACTGTGACACAAGTATACCGATCGACATACTTGTGTTTAGAGTATTTTTAATACTTCTTTTAGTTCGTGGATAGTGCAAACCGGCTGGCCGGTTTCGTCATTTGGTAATTCATGAGCAAATTTGCCTTTCTGCAGCCAGATTGAGTGTGCGGGCCCAGTCAAAAATAATGGCTTTAAGATTCATAAGCTGTAGCGTGCTGATTTATCAGCTTATTCAGATGCCGATTAATCGGCGAGCTACCTACCCCCTCTTCATCTCCCCCTATCTCCGACCGGGGTCGGAGCAGGGGGAGAAAAGGTGGGGTCACCCGCATTTCGAAAATCCGCACAGATCGCAGGTGAGGCAGCCTTCTTTCATCGTGAGGTTACTGCCGCAATCAGGGCAGGCCGGGGCAAAACCAAGATTGGCAATAGACATAGTCTGGGCGGCGTGGCCATTGGTGGTCTCTTGCCCGGTTTCCAATTGACCGGCCAAAACCATTTCCTCCGGGGTCGGAGAACTGGTTTTGGGAGACTCTGCTTCGGCAAATTTCAGATTAAGCTCGGCCTGCCCGCGTCTGACATGATTCTCCAAGACTTTGCCAATGGCATCCGGAAGGGAATGGATAGCTCCGCCATTAGCAAAAACCATATCTGGCCCTCTAATCCCTTTGAGCTGATCAATAATCTCGATCAAAGCAATCCCCGAACGCAGGGCCAAAGAAATCATTCGGCAAATTGCCTCACTCTGGGCTTGAAAAAATCCCCCGGCTTTGCCCAGCTGCGAAAATACTTCAAAAGGCCCGTGTTCGTCTTCATTTATGGTTACAAACAAGTTGCCATAAGAGGTCCGCACCCGATAAGTCATGCCCTGCATTACATCGGGACGTTCTCGCGGGGTGGCTTTTCCTGCTAAACCGGCAGACTCGCTGCCATTGACTACTTGGCCAGTCAAAACCTTCAAGGCCTTGCTCCCCACCGTGTTTTTTTCGGAAAGAGAAACTGCTTCCAGCCCTGGAGCTAAACTTTTCGCTTTGTCCAAGTTTTTATTAAGATTTAAAACCTGGACCTGGCGGGAGCCGTCCCGATACAAAGTGCAACCTTTGCACCCTAATTTCCAAGCAAGGATATAGCCATCCTCAATATCTTTAACGGTAGCTTCATTGGGAAAGTTAATGGTTTTGGAAATGGAATTTTCCACATATCTTTGAAAAGCGGCTTGGGCGCGGATGTGATCCTCGGCCCGAATATCCATGGAAACGCGGAAAACATTTTTCAGGTCTTCGGGTAGGCCGGCAATATTCTGAAGTGATCCTTCAAAAATAATTTTTTCCATAAGTTCCTCACGGTACAACCCGCGTTCCCGTAAGGCTTTTTCCAAATATTGATTCACATAGCGGTAGGTATGACCATCTTTGTCCTGCTTGGTGTAAGAAAGCGCGAAGTTGGGTTCAATGCCCGAGGAAGTATCAAAGAACATGGAGATAGAGCCAGTCGGGGCAACGGTCGTAACCATGGTGTTGCGGCGCTTGATGCCGTTTCTGGTAGCCCAGGTTGAACTAGGCCATGCTGGAAACGCTCCCTTTTCGGAGGCGATAGCCACAGAGGTGCGGTGCGCTTCTTCTTGAATGGTCTTCATCACCAGCTCCCCCGTGGCAAAACCTTCCGGGGAATCATAGCGAATCTTTAACTCATAAAGCATGTCAGCATAACCCATGACTCCTAAACCCAAGCGCCTGGTGTTTTTGGACATGTCTTGCACTTCTAGGACTGGATAATCAAATAAATCAATGACATTGTCTAAAAATCTCGTGGCAACCATACTTGCGTGTTTGAGGTGTTCTAGGTCCAATTTCCTGTCTTTGACAAATGGCGCAAGATTAATCGAACCCAAGTTACAAACGTCATAGGGCGGTAAGCCCTGTTCCCCGCAAGGATTAGTCGCTTCAATCGGGGTTTTGGGCATGGTGTTGGTGCGGTTAAAAGCATCAAGGAAAACTACCCCAGGCTCGCCATTATGCCAAGCATTAGTAACAATTTCTTGGTAAAGTTCGCCGGCTGTAAGATCAACTTCTTCAATCTTGACTACCACGCCAAAGCGATCCCTCGTAATGCGGCGGGGTTTCATTTTTTGGCCATTAAATCTACAAAACCATGGGTGCTGAGGATTTTCCGTCACGGCGCGCATAAACTCGTCAGTCATCCCCACCGAGATATTAAAATTTCGAATCTCTCCTTCTGTCCGCTTGCAGTACACAAAATCTAAAATGTCTGGGTGATCTACAGGCAGGATCGCCATGTTTGCGCCGTGCCGGCCCTGCTGTTTGATGACCCCAAAGGCTTGGTTATACACTTGCAAAAACGAGACTGGACCCGAGGCCATACCCACGGAGGTTTTGACATAGGTCCCAGCAGGCCGCAACCTCCCGAAAGAAAAACCTAAGCCCGACCCCGCCTTTTGTAAAAGAGCAGCGTCTTTGAGAGTCTTAAAAATTCCTTCCATACTATCTTCAATCGGCAAGACAATGCAGTTAGCAACCACGGGGGAAGGTGCTCCGGCATTGGTTATGGTACGGCCAGCCGGGGTAAATTTTTTGTTGGCAATGATGTCAAAAAATTCCCGCTCCCATTTTTCGATCTGTTCTTGGCTTTTGCCGTAAGTTTTCTCAACTTCGGCCACGGCATGGGCAATGCGGTGAATCATCTCCGCCGGAGTTTCTTGACTCCCATCGGAACGTTTAACCAAATAGCGCTTGCGCATCACCCGTAGGGCATTCTCGGAAAAAGCTTCATTGACTGCTTGAGCTTCCTGCGGGGAAAGAAACTGATGGTTTTGCTCATTCATAATTTTTGCAACTCCTTTTTAAACTCTTCCACATCCGCGAATTTGCGATAGACCGAGGCAAAGCGCAAATAAGCCACCTGGTCATACCCTTTAAGCTTCCGGATGACAATGTTGCCAATTTCCCGAGATTCAATTTGATTGTCTTTCATTTTTTTCTGAATTTCTTGCTCAACTTGAGATATAAGTTGCTTAAATTGCTCGCGGGAAACGGGCCGTTTTTCCAAGGCCTTGTGTAAACCAGCCTCGAGTTTTTCCCGGCTGTAGACTTCCGCCGTGCCATCGCGTTTTTTCACTGTCAAATCCAAAATTTCTACCTCTTCATAGGTGGAAAAACGAAATTGACAAGACTCACACTCTCGCCGCCTCCTGATGGATAAACCGTCAGCGGCAACTCGCGAGTCAATCACTTTGGTGTCTGGATTACTGCAAAATGGACACTGCATAAATTTTTTAGCCTACAAAAAATTAAGCGCCTTATTTAGAAGCTCATAAAGCTTGAGGTAATTTTGTTTTTGTTTCAAAGGGCTGTTTTTCAGTCAAAAACCACTATATCTTGTGGTTCTCATGGTAAAGATACAACTAGATGTAGTTTTTTGTCAAGTCCTTGACAAAGGCCTAAAAAATGCCTTTATCCACAACTACTTCATCTTTTTTCTGATGAAGGCGGGCCTGCCCGCCGAAATCCCACAACCAACGAGACTCACTTCATTTTCTTCCTGATGAAGGCGGGGATATCAAGTTCTGCTTCCTCTTCCTCGGCTTGCTCTAAAGTTTTTGTGGCAAACACGGGCTCCCGGTTTTTCTGGGTTTCAGCCAGCTTTACCTCCTCGGCCGCAAAAATCAGGGGGGTAGCAAGTGAGTGTTTGGCAAGCGGCTTTTTGCGCGCTCCTTCTTCAAAACCCGTGGCGATGACCGTAATCCGAATTTCGTCACTCAACTCCTCATCAATTACCGCGCCAAAAATAATCTTGGCGTCGCTATCCACACTCCGGGTGATAATCTTCGCCGCCTCATCTACCTCATACATACCTAAATCCTTGCCCCCGGTGATATTAAAGAGAACCCCCTTTGCTCCATCAATCGAGACCTCCAAACGCGGCGAATCAATCGCGGCTTTGGCTGCTTCCACGGCCCGGTTTTCCCCGCTTCCCTTACCAATGCCCATGAGGGCCGAACCCGCATCAGCCATTACACTCTTCACATCGGCAAAATCCACATTGATAAGCCCGGGAGTCGTAACCAAGTCGGCAATCCCTTGCACTCCTTGACGCAGGACATCATCAACCGTGCGAAACGCATCGAGAAGCGAGGTTTTTTTATCAATAATCTGTAAGATGCGGTCATTGGGAATCACAATAATCGTATCCACGTGCTCTTTGAGCTCTTCTAAGGCCTTATCTGCAATTTCCCGACGTTTCGCTCCTTCAAACGCAAAAGGTTTGGTCACGACTCCGACGGGCAGAATCCCTGGACCGGTAGTAAGCTCAGGCACGACCGGGCGCGGTCCTGATCCCGTTCCTCCACCCAATCCGCACGTGACAAAGGCCATATCTGAGCCCCGCAAGACCTCGAGAATCTCCTCTTTGCTCTCCTCGGCTGCTGTCCGGCCAGTCTCCGGATTCATACCCGCTCCAAGACCTCGGGTGGTTTGTTTGCCAATTTGGACCTTTTTGTCAGCTTTGGAATGATGCAAAGCCTGGGCATCAGTATTTATGGCCACAAATTCCACCCCCCTTAGACCCATGGTAATCATGCGGTGGATGGCATTGTGTCCCGAGCCTCCTACGCCCACCACTTTAATGCGCGCAATAGTTTCAATTTTTGGCTTAATTTCGGGATAATTCTTATATCTATTAGGCATAATGTAATCCAATAATACTAAAGGCTGGGTAAAAAATCAATCAAGGCCACCCTTCGACCATTCGACAAGCTCATGGTGGTGAGCAGAGTCGAACCACAAGCTCAGGGCAAGAATTGTTTGAAAAACTTCCGGAGCCGTTCAATACTCGCATGCTCCAAAACTTTCTTGGCAAACCGGCTCACGCCAGCTCCCGCAGTGGGGCTTAGATATTCACTTCCCCATAAAACCAAACCAACGGCTGTAGCATATGCCGGATCGTCCACGCGGTCAATGATGGTGGAAATATTTAGAGGAAAACCAATCTGGACAGGCAGGCGTAATTCTTTTTTGGCCAGTTCGACAATGCCGGGCATCTTGGCACCCCCGCCCGTCAAAATGGCTCCAGCAGGCAACTGGCCATCTCGCCCTACTAACTTTAATTGTTTATTGACCATACTAAAAATTTCTTCCAAGCGCGCCTGAATAATTTCTGCCACATGGTGGCGGGAAACCTGGCCTTCTTCTTGTCTATGGATCTTAGTTAAATTGATTTCTTCATCTTTCTTGACTGCTTGAGCCAAAGCAGTTCCGTACTCTCGCTTGACGATTTCGGCAACATCCACTGCAGTGCGGAGCCCAATTGCCAAATCATTGGTAATGTGGTCAGAACCCACAGGCAAAACCGAAGTATGTAACAAATCAGACTCTTCAAAGGCCACCACCCCGGTCGTTCCCCCTCCCAGTTCGATGAGCACTACCCCGAGCTCTTTTTGCCGCTTGGTGAGGACGGATTGGGCCGCGGCCAAAGGGGCCAAAACCAAATCATCAATATCAATCCCGGCTTGCATCACGCATTTGGTCAAATTTTTGATAAAGGGAATAGAGGCTTCAATAATCTGGCTGTCTACCTCGAGCCTGATTCCGGTCATTCCCACGGGGTCCTTAATGCCCGCTTGCCCGTCCACGACAAAATCTTTCGGGATAACATGCAAAATTTCCCGGTTAGTAGGGATTTGAATTGCTTGACTAGCATCAATCACCCGGACCACGTCAGACTCGGTAATTTCCCCATCCGCCCGCGCAATGGCAATCACCCCGTGGCTCTCGAGCGAAGAAACGTGCGCGCCATTTAACGAAACCACGGCGTGTTCCGTGGGAATTCCCGTCATTCGTTCGGCTTTTTCTAAGGCTGTCGAAATCGCGGATACTGCCTCTTCAATATCAATAATCACTCCGCGGCGGATCCCCGCGGCGAGGGCTTCTCCCACCCCGATAATACTCGGTGGTGATTCCGGCTGCTCTCGTTTTCCCACCACCACCCGAATGGTAGTTGTCCCGATATCCAAGCCGACTAAAATTTGGTCAGACGCCATACTATTTTAATTCTTCCTTGACAATTTGGGAGACGAGGATACCGGCGGCTCTCCCTTTAACTTTAGGCATCAGCGCCTTCATGACTTTCCCAAAATCCGCTGCCCCCGCTGCTTGAACCTCGGTAATTATCTCCTTGACGAGCGCTCTTAATTCGCTTCCGGATAAAGGCTCAGGTAAATAAGCTTGGATGAGCGCAAGCTCGGAGCGCTCTTTCTCTACCAAGTCTGCTCGATTACCAGCCGCAAATTGACTAATCGAATCTTGGTGTTTTTTAACCCTTCCTTGCAGGACTCCCAGAACCTCGTCGTCGCTAAGCTCTCTCTTTTTTTGAATCTCTTGGTTATGAATGTCCGAAAGCAACAAGCGCAACACCGAAACCGACTCCCCTTCGCGGTCTTTGAGGGCCTTAGCTAAGTCGACTTTAATTTTCCCTTTTAATAAACTCAAAGCTTAACGACTCCCTCGACGGGTGGGCCGGAAAGGCAGAAGTTTTCCCTGCTTGCGCAAATCCTCACGTTCTTGGGCAAGTTCTTGCCTTCGCCTGGCACTCTCCCTCAGCAAGTTTCGGGATTTTGGTGGGTCATAAAACTGAATTTTCCGCGCTCTCACTAGAACTCCGCTCTGCTGAATTTTGCGGTTGAACCGCCGCACTAGGCTTTCGAAAGATTCCCCCTCCTTCCGCTTCACTTCAACCACTTAAACTCCTCACCCCTTTCTAAAAATTAAATAGTCCTAAAGTCCTAAGCCGCATTATACCATAACCCTCCCTATTTGCCCAGTCGCTTTTTGACTTCCTCAATAAGCCGATCATTGCGGAAGACTTCCTGCATGCCGCTGCGCATATCACGCAGGATCACGGTTTCCTCAATCGCTTCTTTCTGACCAATAATGAGGGTAATCGCCGCATGACAGTCCTGGGCTTTTGCGAGCTGATTTTTAATTCCCGAATTACCCAACATGGCCTCGGCTGTCAAGATCCCGGCGCGCTGTAGCTCCCGATACAACCCTAAAGTCCGCCGCGAGGCCACCTGTCCTAAAGAAATAATAAAAACCTCAACTTGCGGCCCAAGGCCCTTTTTCGCTGGAGAAACGGCTGACCACAACTTTTCGAGGGAAACTAAAAATCCAATAAGCGGAGCCTCCTCCCCAAGATATTTAACCCACGAAGTGTAGCTTCCCCCGTACCCTAAAACTTCGCTTCGCTCGGGAAGGCTCAAACGAAACAAGACCTTCTCTTGCAAAAAGTTGCTATTCAAGACGGGATTTAAGGTATAAGGTATTCCTAACTCATCAATTGTCTCCAGTACGGAAACGAGAGTCGTCCGGCAGGATTCGTCCAAAAAATCTACTATTTGCGGAGCCGTCGCCAGAAGGGTTTGGCAAGAATTCTTCTCACAACTCCAGACGGTCATAGGAACAGTCTCCAAATTTGTCAGACAATCAGTGCATAATTCAAAACTGGTCTTCCGCAGGTATTCCCGCAAGGTGCTCAAATAGTCTTTCTGGCAAGTAGCGCAACCTAAACTATTAACCTCTGCCAGAAAATCGCCAATTCCCAACTCATTAAAAAGTTGGGTCACCACATTAATCAATTGGGCATTGGCCAAAGCCGAATCCTCACCTAAGATAAAAATTCCCAATTCGTGACTTTTCAAAAGCTGACCTTCCTTCAGATCGATAACCGGCGAGAGGTAAAACCACTTCGCCACATGCGCCCCGCGGGAGCGGAAATTTTGTAAATAGCGTTTACAAACACTCAAAAAGTAAGTGGGACACAAACTTAAAGCTTCCGCCCCAGGGAAGGAACTGCTGCTCATCAGTCCCCACAGTCGAGAACCAAAGTGCTGTTTTAAGAGCGGATCGCGCAGAAAAACTTCCCGTTCCTCCACCACGGGAAGCACAATTTGCTGAAACCCAAAATTCCCAATAATCCTCGAGAGCTGATCTAAGGAAGCCTCTTCTCCTCCTAGCGGAACCGTCAGGCGCAGTGAGGGACGCTGCAGAGCGATTAAGTTTCGCTTGCGTTTCGTCATCATGTCATAAGGAAGGGGTATCAAAAACGGGTTTAGCAAAAATATCAAATTCTTTCAAGGGGAATAACCGGACATAGACGCGCCCCACAATATCTTTGCGGGGAAGTGGTCCCCAAATCCGGGAATCCGAAGAAGCTAAACGGTTATCGCCTAAAACAAAATATTCCTCCGCCTTGAGCCGCCGATCCACATTCCCATAAGTTGCTTGGTTCGGCGCGAGATAGTCTTCGTCCAAGACCGAACCTTGCGGGTAGCTCTCGTTAAAGATAGTGACGTGGCCATTTTCAATTATTATCCGTTCATCAGGCAAGGCCGCAATGCGTTTGATAAAGAACTGGGAAGGATCATGGGGAAAGCGCATCACCACTACTTCTCCGCGCAGAGGCTCGCGGAAACGATAGGTGAGTTCGTCAATAATCAGGTAGTTCCCATCCTGAAAAGTCGGACGCATCGAATCTCCAGTTACGACAAACGGTTGAAACAAAAACCACCGGACCGGAATAATAATCGCGACTGCAATAATAAAAACCTTTAAAAAATCAAACGCAAAGAGCCGAATCGCACTTAAGGTGCTCATTTGCTCCTCGGAAGCTTGGTTTTTGGTTTCATCATTCATAATCAGAATAGCTGCTGTTTTTCGTACGTGTCTTAAACACTATAGCATTAGGAAAAATAAAATTCAAATGCGCTTGGAGCCGGAGCGAGGTGAAATGGACGGTAGTGGATTCGAACCGCTGACCCCTCGCATGTGACGCGAGTGCTCTACCGCTGAGCTAACCGTCCATGTTGCCCTCAATATACCAGATTCTTCAAGGGTTTGCTATAATAAAGAACAATGCTTGATTCGCTTGATTCAATTCAACCTCCACATTCGCCCAAGCCAAGACCAAAGCGCAAATTTAAAACTCGGTTGTGGTTTGGTCTTCTTTTGTTGCTGCTTTTGGCAGGCGGCATATTTCTGGGCCAAAAACTCGTGATCTTTGCCCAAAAAATTCTTGAAGGAAAGCAAACAACCTTGTCCTTCAAACAATTTTTTATTGCCTCCGATAAAAAACTTCTGGGGGAAGAGCAAGGAGAGATCCGCTTTCTTTTGATGGGGATTGCCGGAGAGCGACATGACGGCCCTAAACTTACTGATACAATGATCTTCGCAACCCTGAAGCTCCCGGAGGAACGAGACGAGGAACTAAAACTCAATCTAGTCTCAATTCCACGGGATCTGATGGTAAATATTCCTGGTTACGAATATCGCAAAATCAATTCGGCCTATGCTTACGGCGGAACAAATCTAGCCCTCAAGACCGTGGAGGAAGTCATTGATCAAAAGATCCCCTACTATGCCGTGATTGACTTCGAAGGCTTTAAAAAAATTATTGATGATGTTGGCGGAGTAGTAATTGATGTCCGGGAAAGTTTTACTGACCACCAGTTTCCAGATGACAAAGGCAGCTATCTTGATCCTCCCTTAACTTTTGAAGCAGGTCACCAAAAAATGGGGGGGGAACGCACTCTGCAATTTGTGCGCTCCAGACACGGCAATAATAATCAAGGTTCAGATTTTGCCAGATCCCGCCGCCAACAATTAGTCTTAAAAGCTCTCCGAGACAAACTCACTACTTTTCGGGTCTTAACTAATTTAGGACTTCTTGACCGCATCTTAACTGATCTGGGTGATCACCTGCGCACCAATCTTCAGCTTTATGAACTCAAACGGCTTTATGACCTTGGTAAAAATCTCAAAAGTGAAAACATTTCCTCCTTAGCAATTAGTGGGGAGTTTGGTTTAGTGTGCGACCAAATCGCGGAGGATACCGGAGCTTATCTTTTGCTTCCTTGTGCCGGCCTTAACAACTACCAAGCAATTCGCGACCTTCTTAAAAATCAATTCCTCATCTCCAAGTTGGCGGAAGAAAAAGCGATAATTGAAATTCAAAATGCCTCAACAGTGAGTGCCTTGGGTCAAAGGACGGCCTTGGCTCTCGCCCTCCCTGGCCTCACGATTTTAAGCTCCAATTTCAAAGGCCAAGCCCGTTATGACGAAACTATTATTTACGATAACACGGGCGGCGGAAAACTGCAGACCTTGCGGTATTTGCAAGGAAAACTCGAGGTACGTACAGCCCAAAGCCCTTTTCCTTTTCCTACCAGTAGCCAAAGTCCTGACTTTGTAATTATTTTGAGCGATGACTTGGAAGGAAAAGTCCTGTGAGCCCCGTTAGAAATCTCAATTCTAACGAGGTTGATTAAAGATTATGATTATGGGCATTAAACTAAAAAGGATTTCTAACGTGGTGAGATTAATCGTGGGCCTGGGTAATCCCGGGAAAAAATATGAAAAAACCAGACACAATCTGGGTTTTCTCATTCTCGATGAACTTGCAAAAGAACTGGAGATTAAATTTAGACTACACAAAAAAGTTCTTTCCGAGATTGCTAAAACTTCGGAAATTATCCTCGCCAAACCTCAAACTTTTATGAACAATTCGGGCAAAGCCGTCCAAAAATTGCTTACAACTTATCTCCCTACGGGAGATCTTTACGACAACTTATCTCCCTACGGGAGATCTCCCGAAGGGAGACAACTTACTAACTTAATTGTCGTTCACGACGAAATTGATCTCCTGTTTGGCACATTGCGATTGTCTCAAGATTCGGGAGCGGCCGGACACAAAGGAGTAAAATCAATAATTGCCGCCATTGGCAAAAACTTTATGAGATTACGTATTGGGATCGAAAATCGGGAAAAAATCAGGATTCCTGAAACCGAAACTTATGTGTTGCAACCCTTCACAGAAGAAGAGCAACAACAATTAAGGCAGACAATCATTCCCGAGGCTTTGGATGAAATTGAGAAATTCTACCCCCTCTCTTTCTTCCGCCTTAGGCGGAGGAGATGAAAGAGGGGGTCGCAAAATAAATAGTGCCCTCTGACCTACCAACGAGCGTAAGCCCGTATCCGATAAAAGGATCCTGACTTAAACTTTAGGTTACTTGCGAGCTCTAGGAGGGATGAAACTCGCTTTGGCCACTCGAAGGTAGGAAGGAAAGCACTATTCCAGAAAAATAGCTTAGCAGTTTTTCCACAACCTGTCAAGAAATGAACCAAGAACACCTCTATTTTAACGCCTTTAACCAAATTTCTCAAATCGGCTCGGTGCGGTTCCGCAAGCTCTTGAATTTTTTTGGGGGCCTTAAAGAGGCCTGGCAAGCCTCAGCCCCAGAGCTTATCGCCTCTGGTCTGGAAGAGGGAGTGGTGCAAAAAATTTTAGAAACTCGAGGACAAATTGATCCTGAGACCGAATTTAAAAAACTGCAAAAACAAAATATTAACCTCATCACCTTCAGCGAAGAGAGTTATCCGAAATCCTTGAAGGAAATTCCTAATCCCCCAGGGGTTTTGTATATCTTGGGAGGTTTAGAACCAGTGGACGAACTAGCAATTGCCGTGGTGGGCAGCCGCAAGTTTAGCCCGTATGGAAAACAAGTAACTCTTGACCTTGCGCGCGATTTGGTACGAGCAAACCTCACGATTATCTCTGGGTTAGCCTTCGGCATTGACGCTTTGGCCCACCAGACCGCAATTGAGTTTTCCGGCCGGACGATTGGGGTGCTGGCCTGCGGTGTTGATGCGATTTATCCCGCCCAACATCGCGTGCTGGCCCAAAAAATTCTTGAAGGCCGCGGCGCCATTCTTTCAGAATTGCCTCTGGGAACTCCGCCTTTGAAACATCATTTTCCTCATCGCAACCGAATTATCTCGGGCTTAGCTTTAGGCACAGTGGTAATTGAAGCCGGACTTGATTCCGGAGCCCTAATTACGGCTCGGCACGCTTTAGAGCAAAACCGGCAAGTTTTTGCCGTGCCGGGTTCAATCTATAACGAAGCTTCCGCTGGACCAAATAATCTTTTGAAAATGGGAGCAAAACTTGTTGCCTCGGTTAACGACATTTTGGAAGAGTTAAATCTGGGATCCTTACAAGCCCAAGTGGCAACTTCGCAAATTTTGGGAGATAATGAAGAAGAGCAAAAAATTTTAAATGTCTTAACCCGGCAACCTCTTCACTTTGACCAAATTACCAAAGCGATTAATCTGCCGGCTTCCACCGTAGCCGCTGCTCTGACGATCATGGAAATGAAAGGCAAGGTGCGAAACCTCGGCGGAAATCAGTATGTTAAAAGCAGATGAATCACGAATCATGAATCATGAATTACGGGGCAGCCCTCACTCTCTCCCCCTTTCCGCCGAAGGCGGATCTCAGCCGAAGGCTGACCAGCCTCCGGCTGGCGCAAAAGCCTCTGGCGGAAAAATAAGAGGGGTAGGGGGAGTTATGAACCTAGTAACTTTAAGCATCATAATATCTTTATTCTGGCACCAAAAAGTCCTCGCCCCCTCTGCTCCTTCTCCCCCTGCTCCCCGATCTGAGGTCGGGGAGATAGGGGGAGACAAAGAGGGGGTTCAAACCATCCTCGCGGTCGGCGACATTCTCTTATCAAGAAACGTCGGCGCCAAGATTGACCAAGCCAATGATCCGACCCTGCCTTTTCAAAATCTCCAAGAGTTACTCGTAAGTGCCGACATCGCCTTTGGCAATCTCGAATGTCCGCTTTCAGATTCCCCCATCCCGATTCGCGAGGGACTAGTGTTTCGCTGTCTGACGAAATATGTTCCCGGATTAACATTCGCTGGATTTGATATTTTATCAACTGCCAATAATCATGCGCTCGATCAGGGAACAAAATATGTTGGCTTTACCAGAGATTATTTATTTTCGCAAAATATCTTGCCAGTGGGCACTGGAGAAAATCAAGACGAAGCATGGACTCCAGCCATTATTTCTCCTCACCCTACCCTCTCCTCTCAGAGGAGAGGGGGTGGGGGTGAGGAACCAAAAATCGCCTTCCTCGCCGTCTCCTATGCCTCCCACAACGACGGCGGCAAATCCCGCAACGATTATGTCGCGCGAATTGAAGATATTGAGATTCTAAAATCTAAAATCTTAAATCTAAAATCTTCCGACTACTTCGTCGTCGTCTCCATGCACGCCGGCACCGAATACACCCGCAACCCGAATCAAGAGCAGATTAATTTCGCCCACGCCGCCATTGACGCCGGCGCCGACATTGTCATCGGCCACCACCCACATTGGATTCAGCCTGTAGAGGTGATAAAGCGAAAGGCCCCTGCCCCGTACCGAACCGAAGGTTCTGGTACTGGGGTCATCTTCTACTCCTTGGGCAATTTTATCTTTGACCAATCCTGGAGCCAGGAAACCAAAGAGGGACTGGTAGTAAAATTAAATATTAAATATCAAAAATCAAATATTCACTTGGAAAGCGCGGAACTCATTCCTGTGATCATCGAAAACAACTGCTGCCCGCGAATCGCGACAGAAGAAGAAAAAGAAAGAATCCTCAAAAAGATAAATCTCGAAACAGATACGCTATTCTTCCCCTAACCACAATCCCTGCCAATTCAAAATCTCCTGCCGCAATTTGAAACTGTTGCCGTGGCTTAGCAAACCCAAATAGGACTGCAGGGTTTCATTGATGGGATGGTCACAGATTTTTCTAAATGCTCGCCGCTTTGTTGCCGCTCGTAAAACTCTATGATGCGGAAAATGCACCCATCCCAAAAAATCCACGCCTGAAGCCAACGGCTTGAGAATAATTTTGTCTGGATGCAGTGATAGACATAACCGCCGTTCCAAAAACCCTGAAATCTTACTAATCTGATCGGCTAGCCATTCGCGGTTTTCTGACAGCAAAACAAAATCGTCTGCGTAGCGGATATAGTATTTCGCTTTCAGCCCGTGCTTCACAAACTGATCAAGCTCATTGAGGTAAACGTTGCAGAATAACTGCGAGGTCAGATTCCCAAGCGGCAGACCTCGACCTATGTCATTCCCGACCTGATCGGGAATCCACAACATAGATTCCCGCTTTCGCGGGAATGACAGCACAATTTGCTCCAAAAGCCAAAGGATATTTTTATCCGGAATATAAGCTACCAAAATTTTCAGCAGGTTTGCATGATCAATGCTCGCGAAAAACCTTTTGATGTCTAGCTTCAGAACCCAAACAGTTTTGGTATTATTACTGCCAGCTTTTCGGCCAAATTCCCGCAAACGATTTAGTGCCTTATGGACTCCCCTGTTTAAGCGGCAAGAAAACGAATCAGCGATAAAAGTTCTGTCAAAAAACGGATATAGCTGCCTGTAAATCGCGTGATGCAAAATCCTATCCCTCACCGCGGCCTTATGGATATTGCGCGGTTTCGGGTCAGAAATGTTAAAAGCATGGTAACCGCCGTGCTCATAGGTAAAATTGGCAAGCTCGCTATGAAGCTGGACAAGGTGATCAGCGAGCCTTAAACTAAACTCCTGGACGTCTCGCTTGGCTCGTTTGCCAGGGATGAACTCCCGCCAGGCAGCCAGCAGGTTTTCCAGGGAAATAATCTCATCATAGGTTTTGTTAAATTGTTTCTTCATAGACGCACTGTCATTCCCGATCTAATCGGGAATCCAGGTTCTGGATCCCCGTCGCAGTTTACTCTCGTGGAGACGGGGGGGGGGGCGGGAATGACAAAAGATGAACTTTAAATTTTAAACTTTCCTTTATGCCCCCCCCCAACGCAAATTTTTACACAACAACGGACTTACCCGTTGTCCAAAAAATTTCTACTGCTTTTAGACTATGGTATCAATACTTGCCGCACATTCCAAAATTGTTAAAACATTCGCTCGGCGAAAAAATCACTTCCCTGTTCATCCAGTTGGTTGAGCTAACTTTAATTGCCGGTTACTTCAGCAAAGACAAAAAACCAGAAATAATAAATAAGGCCATCCTGACATTGGATTTGCTAAAATACTTTCTGCAAATGGCCTTTGACGTGAAGGCCATTGACAGCAAACAAACGGCATCAATAAT
This sequence comes from uncultured Candidatus Saccharibacteria bacterium, assembly GCA_964414215.1. Lineage (GTDB taxonomy): Bacteria > Patescibacteriota > Doudnabacteria > UBA920 > 2-01-FULL-46-14 > CAYPVQ01. The sequence continues at coordinate 20,924 of CAYPVQ010000001.1, forward strand.
TGCCCCGCTCGGTGAAGTTGGTAAAATGCTTGGCGGCTGGAAAAAACAATTGGCACAATAAACCCTCTCTATGAAAAGAGAGGGTTGTTCCCAACTTACTTGCGGACAGCGGGAAAACGATAGTTGTCGTTCCAGTCACCGGCCAGCTGATTCAGGTTGAGCTCGCGCTTCCTGTTCCAGTTGTTGAGCACCGGCGCACACTGGTTGTCGTTGTCATCGAGACAGACCGCCGTGAAATGTGCGATGCACCATCTATTACACTGCCTAAAGAATACTCTTTATGGCTGTATTTTATTTGCGGGGATTAAACCCGTCCAATGCACCGCACCGAGTTTCGTTGGAAACCTCTCTGCCAAGGAATACTCTGCCGCAAGCCGTAACCGGCGGCACTCTGATACTTGGCAGTGCGAGATAAACAATCCGAAAGTTTACCTGCCTTTGGCAGGCGTGCCCGCGGATTTTTCAAATTTATCTGGATTTATTATAACAAACTTTCTAGAACAAAAAAAGAACTCTTGGACCCCTGCAAAAAAACTGCAAGAGTCCAAGAGCATAAGCACCATCGGAAGAGCCAAGGATCTAAGTGTCCAAGAACTCTTCCTCGCGGACAGCGGGAAAACGATAGTAGCCGTGCCAGTCACCGGCCAGCTGAAGCAGGTCGAGCTCGCGCTCCCGGCTCCAGTTGTTGAGCACCGGCGCACACTGGCGGGCGATGTCATCGAGACAGACCGATGCCTCATCCAATAGCACGAGCGGGTTCTGCCGCTGACGTTCCGGGAACTTATAACCAATACCTGTTCCGTCGTCCAAATCACAGGGCCGGTCGCCAGTCTCCTTCATCCGCCGCTTCATCTCCTCGGTGGAGGCGTAGCCGCCCGGATTGTAGAGAACTATACGGCGGCGCATCCTGCGCTTCAGCTTGGATTTGTCCACCGTGATGTTCGGGTGGACGCCTCCTTTGAAATCGCAGAGCCGCAGACGTTCCGGGAACGAAACGGCCGGGTCAAGCTCGATCCAGCCCAGCTCCTCAACCTCTTCCTTGGGTTTGGGTGCAGGATGTTCCGCTTCCGGCTTCGGTGGCCGAGCGGCGATGGAAAGCGCCGCGATCTGCGGAGCTAAACTCTCCAGTCTAGCCACGTCGTCATCGTCACCATCGGCAGCGAGTATGGCATCAATAACCGCATTAACAATAACGGTCATCTTCCCCCACCCGCGTCGAAAATCACTCTTTTTTTGAGCCATGGTTCCTCCTCGGTCTGCTTCCTGCTTTTCCAAAGCCTAAAGCCTACCGATGTTCTTTGGTTGTAATCCGTGAATTACGTCACGTGCGGACAGGTCTCAACAATTGAGACGAGCAGTTTAACTATCAAACTTTGATAATCAAATTGCCCTACTCAATTAACAAACTATGCTAGCATTTTTTGCCGTCTCTGTCAATGCCGTGTACTAGATGACTACATCGGTAACAAGGGTCTGCTGGAAGTGGTATGCAAAGGGGGTTAAATAATTAAGGGATTGGTGAGGCCGGTAGCAGTTGTATTTGAGTAGCCATTTGGCGAGCTTGCGGTTGAACTCCTGGACATCTGCCGTCCAGTTCCCTTGCCGCAGAAACTCCTGCTTCAGAATGCCGCTTCAATCGTTCACAGACAGGGTTGTCTTTAGCGGTCTTGACCCGGGAGAAGTACTGGGGAATATCCAGGCTCTGCAAGGTCTTGGCAAACTCCTTTTCAAACTCACTCCCGTTATCCTGGCAGGTATTGAGGATGTTTCCTTTAGCTACCGCATAGAGTCGGATGAACAGGTCTTTGGCCGTGGCCGAGGAATGGGTTGTGTACATTCTTGCCCAGGCAATCTTGCTGACCGTATCTATGCCGGTGACAATGTATCGGCGCAGTCCATTGCGGTGCAGAACAATGCTGTCAAAAGCCACCAGGAAGCCAGGGGTTTGCTGTTTCGTGAGTTCAATGGTTTTCCGCTTGGATACCGCCTGTTTTTTGAATTGCCGGTCAGTCTTTCCTGGTCTCCTCTGTAGATGGTACTTCTCAATCACCCGCTGGATTTTCCAGGAGGAGATGCGTTCGGGGTTCTCCCGTTCGTAGATGGCTTTGAGTTTCATCTTGCCATACTCGGGATTGAGATGTCGGAGGGCGAGGATACGATTCTCCTCAAGACGGGTGATTTGAATATCCCGCCTGGTGACGGGGGCGCGGGATCCCTCCTCCAGAGATTTAAGGTTAACCAGGTCAAAAACAGCCTGCCATTTGTAGAAGGTTTTGGGAGTGATACCAAAATACCTGGCAGTTCTGCGGGCGTTCTTTTGGCCCCGGGTACGGTAATAGATAAACCACTCCAACTTCTGCTTGGCCTTAGAAGAAAGCTTCAACAGGGCAGCCTGTCTGCGCCAACGATCATATTGGTTTAACAAAGGACGGTCTTTCCAGAGAGGTTTGAGATAGAAATTCATGGCAACTCCTTTCTTTGCTATTCTAGCAAAGGTGTTACCGATGTATCTCATCTTTTACATGCCGCGCGCCTGCCTGCGGCAGGCAGGGAATCCGCCGAAGCTTGACAGCAATTTCCCGCTTTGCCTTAATTTTTGCAAACGTGGTTTCAGCTTATCGTAATCCCGAATAGCGAGCGAAACCCCAAACCAATCACAAAAGATATAGTCGCAACCCCTAAGCTAAAGACAAACATCTCGCCAAACTGCTTCGCGAAATTCCGGCCAAAAAGTCGTGCGGTGGAATAAGAAATAACGGCAATAATCACCAGCGCAATTATCAAAGTTAGGACCAAAGCACTAAAAACGTCCCCGAAAATGAAAAATGGCGCCACCAACAAAAGCACCACCGCCAGATAAGAAATACCGGTATAGGTGCCGGCTAATTTAGCGTCTTTGCCATCCTCGTGCCGGGCTTGCATGTAGGCTGAAGCTGCCATCGACAGCGCGGCCGCCACTCCAGTCACCAGCCCTGTTAGGGCCACAAGCTTCAGCTGCTGCAAGGCAAATGACAGACCGACCAATACCCCGGTCAATTCGATGAGCGCATCATTGGTCCCCAAGACAATACTAGAGATGTACTCGCGGTGCTGTTTCATTTATATCACGCTGACAACCGCAGCAAATGACGATTTAAGATGAGAGCTTGAGTTTTTCATGGCTTTTTTAATTGTAAATTATAGAGACTTGCGGCGCAAGAACAGAGCATTTACGGCAACAATCACAGTGCTCAAAGACATAAACACCGCGGCTAGGGCCGGCTCGAGGAGAATTCCTTTTGATGCCAAAACCCCGGCCGCCAGAGGAAGCGCTATCACATTGTAGCCAGTTGCCCAAAAAAGATTCTGGATCATCTTGGTATAGGTAAGGCGCGACAGTTTAATAATTCTCACGATGTCGCGCGGATCGTTTTTGACCAAAATTATTCCGGCGGATTCAATGGCCACATTGGTGCCCGCGCCAATCGCCACTCCCAAATCAGCTTGGGTCAAAGCCGGAGCATCGTTTACCCCATCGCCAATCACGGCAACTTTTAACCCGCGGCTCTGCAAGAGCTTGACCTTTTGAGCTTTTTCCGAGGGCAAAACTTTGGCAAAGTGCTCGTCTATCCCAAGTGTGGCGGCAACCCAAGCAGCAACGTCTTCGGAATCCCCGGTAATCATCGCGGTTTTTAATCCCATTGCTTTCAAAGCCCCGATAGCGCTTTTTGATTCCTCACGAATGACATCTGCTAAGGCAATAGCGCCAATTAATTTTCGTTCGGCAATCACATAGGTCACAGTCTTACCCTGACTTGCCAATTGGCCAATTTGTTTTCGCAAATTCTCGACCACATTTTCGGGAAATTTCGCATTCGCTTCCTGCAGCAAAAGTTCGTTGCCGACCACAATCTTTTTCCCCTCAATTTCGCCTCGAGCCCCTTTGCCCGCAATCCGTTGAAAATTTTTGACTTCCATAAGTTTTAACCCGCGCTGTCTTGCCTCCCCCGTCATGGCCTTGGCGATTGGGTGTTCCGAATGACTATTAACCGAGGCGGCAAGCCGCAACACTTCGGCTTCGGAAGCCTTCGCAACCGGGATTATGGTATCCACGCCAAATTCACCGCGGGTTAAAGTTCCGGTTTTGTCAAATAGCACTATGTCAATTCGCCTCGCTGCCTCCAAAGCCAGCCTTTGTTTTATTAAAAGTCCGTTTCGGGCGGCCATAGTTGTGGAAATCGAAGCCACGAGCGGAACCGCCAATCCCAAAGCGTGCGGGCAGGTAATAACCAGCACGGCGACCAGTCTCTCGGTTGCAAAAACCATTCCGGCTTTGGCCACGAGCCAGAGGACAAAAGTCAAGGTGCCGGTTGCGAGGGCGAGCTGAGTAGGATAGAAGGCAGTGCGGTCAGTGAGAAGTTGTGGGCGCGATTTCGAAGGTTTAGCTTCCGCAACAAGTCTCATCACGCCAGCCTATAACGTATTTTCGCCAAGTTGATTGACCCGGATCTGAAGGCTTCCGTCGCCATTGATGGTTCCCGCAATGACCTCACTGCCAATAGCTTTGGAAACTGGCCGTGATTCGCCGGTTGCAATGGCTTCATTGACTTCTGATTTTCCTTCGATCACCTCGCCGTCAGCGGCAATTTTCCCTCCCGGCCTTGCCAAGATAACATCGCCAAGCTTGAGCTCCGAAAGCGGCACGGTTTCGGTTTTTGAGCTCCGGATTACTTCGGCTGTATCAGGAAGAAGTTTGGAAAGTTCTTTTAAGGCACTTTGCGCGCCGCGCACTGCCCGCATCTCAAGCCAGTGCCCGAGGAGCATGATGGTAATAAGTGTCGTAAGCTCCCAAAAGAGCGTATGTTCCGGCTCGCCAAATGTTGCCTGCCCGCCGAAGCCTTGTCGAAGGAGGGCGTAAATGCTGTAAAAGTACGCCGCCGAGATAGCAATGGCAATTAGCGTCATCATGCCGGGAAGCTTGGCTTTAAGCTCCCTTAAGGCGCCTACTAGAAATACCCAGCCGCCGTAAAAAAACACAATTGAGCCCAGAGCAAGCGGCAAATATTCCGAACCTGCAAATTGCGGAGCCTTGAAGCCCAAAAGCTTTTGCGCAATGTCAGAATAAAGCACGACCGGAATAGTCAAGATCAAACTCACCCAAAATTTACGCAAGAACATAGCCAAACTATGCCCTTCGTGCTTATCGTGATGTTTGTTTTGCGCTTTGCGTTTTGCGTTTTTCGCTTCTAGCAAATTCATCCCGCACTCCGAACACATCCCGGGCTTATCCCGCATAACCTCCGGATGCATGGGGCAGGTATAATAAATTACATTGGTATTATGCTGGTGGTGCATATGTGTTCTCCCTTTCAAAATTATGATAATTCATCATATCGGATGGCATGCTCTCGATTTGATATGCACCTTCTGGTTCCCGATACGAGATTAGAAGCAACGACGTGATAAACAGAAATACTATCCAGGGATAAGCAAGCCAAGGGTATTGATTAACCCAAAGGACTTCTGCAAATTTCAGGATCCCAGCAATAATCAGGGTGAATCCCAGCCACTGGTGGATTGCTGCAGTTCTTAATACCGCTTCGCTAGTACCGTGCTGCGGATGAGTAAAAAACAAAATCCCTATTACCGCTAATACAACTGGTGTAACAGATTGTAGAGCGGTTATATTTCTATTCGAGCGCAAATACCTTATTTCTGCACCCCCTGCCATTATCAAAAGAATCGCCATAAACATATGCTGTCGTTGCTGGGCATCCAAAATTGTCGCTTTCCAAGCAAGCGCAAGTTCGTCAAAGTGATGTGTAAATAAGAACAGGGGAAGAAAAAGACCTGCGGCAAGAATCAGAATTGGCCAAGAATACTTCCAAGCTTTTCCTTTCGCAAACTTTGCTGCCACCAACACTGCCAAAACACTGACCAGTGCAAATAAGCCACCCTCAATCCAATGGGCAAGGTTAGAAAAAAATTGAAGTTCATCCGGTGTATGAAGTTGTAAAATAATTGCTAATGAATCCATTTTTTTGTCTAGACGTAAAGATACTTATAAAACAACTGCGCCTGGTCGGTGATCGCCTGCAAGATGGCCTGCTCGTTCTCTGCCGCGGCTGTTCTGGGCAGAGTCAGGCGGGTTTCAAACTCCGCGGGAATAACCGGCGCCGGTAGCCGAGCGCTCTGCCTGGAGTTTACTGGATAATTCCAGACCAAAGCTGCGATCAAAAAAACCACCGATATTTGTAATATTTTATTTGCGCTTAGAAACATTGAAGACCGAAACAATCTCTTTAATGGCTTTTTGTTCTTTGCCGGATTTTACCTGCTCGATAACATGGGTCGAGAGGTGGTTTTCCAGAAGTAAATCCTCGAGGCTCGAAAGCGCCCGCTTGACTGCCAAGGACTGATTAATAATATCAATGCAGTACTGGTCCTCCTCCACCATCCGCTCAAGTCCCCGCACCTGCCCTTCTAGGATTTTGAGCCGCCGTACGGCCCGTGTTTTCAAGCTCTTTTTCATGGCATTTTGTATGATACCCCCTGGGGGTATTCTTGTCAAGTCCTCGCGAAATCGACACAATTCTGCTTTCTCCTCCTAGTCCGCCTGAGACGGAGGGAGATGAAGCGAAGCCCCGTAGTGTCGCCGCTTGAGGCGACTACTACTGGGGAGGGGGTGGGAGAAAAGGCTGAATAATCTTTTGTCCGTTTTTTTCGTCGCCTGCCGCGGCATAGCCTTCCTCCTTTCGTTGATTTTGCCCCTTATCTTAACATAGGGTAATTCTATTTGACAAACCCTCCCAATCATTCAAAAATGAATTTGACACCAAAATTTATGAAGCATAATATGAGCTTATGGATAAAGACATGAACAAAACAGATTCTCTGACACCCAACGACCTTGATAAAATCGCCGGCTTGCTTGATAATCGCCTCGCCCCCTTAGCGACCAAAGAGTTTGTCAAAGAAGAAATAACAGCATCCGAAAACCGCGTGAAGACAGAACTTAAATCATATATCGACGAAGGAGTGGAGACGATTATGGAAGGAATAGACAATATTTCCAAGCAACTGGCCGAAAAAGAGCGGGTCGATAGATTAGAAAAATGGGCCCATGAGGCTGGGGAAAAAATCGGCGTGAAATTGGAAATCTAAACATGATCCATCTCAACTCCGGAAATCTGATTTTCACCGTTAATTTCAGCACAGCTGCTGGCGGCGGATTTTAGAACCGGCTTTCTAAACACTATGTTTCCGAAAGCCGGCATCGCCGGTTTTTTAATTATTAGGGCCATCTTTCTACTAATATGACTAAACCTACCAAAATTCAAATCATCTTCTTAGCAGTATTCGTTCTGTTCTCGATCCTGGCCTCAAACATAAACTTTACCCCGTTCGTGGTTGGCAAACTTAAGTTCAGCCTGTTTGACCTCTATGCTCCCGTGGCAGGCGGATTCTTCGGGCCGCTTCTGGGAATAATATCCGTCTTCATAGTAGGTGTTGTCAATCTGCTCATTGAACAAACCTTGAATCTCGCCACAATACTCATGTCTTTCCCGTTCTTTTTGGGGTTTGGTATTTTGCCTCAAAAAACAGATTGATTAACATCCTCATTCCGGTGGCGGCAATCATTGGTTTTCTAGCCTCGCCCATTGGCCGCGAGGTTTGGTATTATCCCTTGTTCTGGCTGATTCCAATCGTCATGAGTTTCTACAAAGAAAAGTCAGTCGTGGCCAATGCTTTAGGGGCAACATTCACCACTCATGCGATTGGCGGAGCGCTGTGGATCCAGTTCTTTGCCCCCCCAGCCTCGGTCTGGATTGGCCTCATCCCAATTGTCATAGTGGAACGGACAATCTTCACGATTACGACAGTCGGCGTTTACCTTCTAGCAAAGCAAGTCCCTAACCTCATTCGTATATTCGTACCAATTCGTAATTCGTAAAGTTCATGCAGTTCCTTCCTATCAAAACCCGCCCGTTTCTCCCGCCTAAAGACGACATCTACGACTTGCTAAATAGTTTCCTGCCGCCGCTTCGAAACGGCGACGTCTTGATCATCACCTCCAAAGTCCTGGGCATCCATCAAGGCCGCTGCGTCAAGATCCAAAAAGACACTCTCGAGGAAAGAAATAGTCTGATCATGCAAGAAGCAGACTGGTATGTCCCTCCGCAAAAACGCAAAGGTCTGCACTGGCACCTGACCATCAAAGACTATACACTCATCGCAGACGCTGGGATTGACCGCAGTAATGGTCGAGGCTACTACATCCTCTGGCCTCGGAATACCAAAAAACTCATCCGGGAAATCAGGACCTTCCTCAAAAAAAAGTTTCGCCTCAAAAAACTTGGAGTCATTGTAATTGATAGCCACCTCGTGCCTCTGCGAGCGGGAACCATGGGCATTTCCACTGGCTTTTACGGCTTTGCGCCCCTGGTTGACTACCGGGGCACACCCGATGTTTTTGGCCGAAAACTCAAATATACCAGAGCGAATATTGTCGATCCCCTGGCCGCCATCAGTTCGCTGCTAATCGGCGAGGGCAATGAGCAAACTCCCATGCTTTTGATTCGCGGACTGAAATTCATCAAATTCACTGACCACGATACGACTCGACAGCTTGTCTATCCTCCACACATTGATATTTACCGGCCGCTTTTGCAAGTTTATCGCAGAAACAAAAAACGTTAAATACTTGACCCCGTTAGACAATACTTGTTACCATAATTTTACCTTGCTTGCCTATAGATATTTAATGACCAAGATAAGACCCTGCTTGGCAAATTATTGTCTAACGGGGTTGACAAAAAAACAAAAACCTAGTAAAAGTTAAACTTATGAATTGCGAAGTCTCATAACTCACCCTCCCCTCTCTTATCTTAAGAGGGGGTTACGGGTCCCAATTCTATGCCAAAGCTAGTTGTGGTGGAGAGCCCCACAAAAGCAAGGACAATCAGCAAATTTTTAGGCAAGGATTACAAGATCGAATCCTCGTTTGGCCATATCCGCGATCTGCCGAAGAGCAAAATGGGCATTGATATTGCGCATGATTTTGCGCCCGAATATGTCATTCCCAAAGAGGCTGCCAAAAGAGTAGCGGCCCTGAAAAAACTCGCTAAGTCAGCGCCAGAAATAATTCTGGCGACTGACGAAGACCGCGAAGGAGAAGCTATTGCCTGGCATTTAACGCAAGCCCTCGGGCTTGCCACCCAAATTCCCTCGCCCCTCGCGGGAGAGGGTGCCCGAGCGAAGTCGAGGGCGGGTGAGGGGGGCAAAGCAATTAAAAGGATCGTATTTCACGAAATCACCAAAACTGCCATTGAAGAAGCCCTCAAAAATCCTCGCGAGATTGATATAAAACTCGTGGACGCCCAGCAAGCGCGGCGCATCTTGGACCGTCTCGTGGGCTATGAACTTTCGCCTTTTTTGTGGAAAAAAGTCAAAGCCGGTTTGTCGGCCGGCCGGGTGCAGTCAGTAGCTTTGCGTCTCATTGTCGAGCGCGAGCGGGAGATTGAGAAATTTAAGCCTCGGGAATACTGGACCATTGAAGCCCGGTTGTCGCCTGCTACCCCCTCTTCATCTCCCCCTTCTCCCCTTCGGGAGAGAGGGGGAGAAAGAGTGGGGGTATTCACGGCCAAACTTCACAGCATTGAAGGCAACGCTCTCAAAAAATTTGATCTGGGAGATAAAGCCAGTTCCGACAAAATCATCGCTGATCTCAAAGGCGCCAGTTACCAAGTTGCCGAGATCGCAGAAAAAGAAGCCAGACGCTATCCGGCCGCCCCCTTCACCACCTCCACTCTCCAGCAGGAAGCCGCACGCAAACTTGGTCTTTCAGCCAAACAAACCATGATGTATGCACAGCAGCTTTACGAGACTGGCTACATCACTTACATGCGCACGGACTCGGTAAATATCGCGGAGCAATCGCTCAGGCAAGCTCAGCGAGTCATTGAGGAAAAATTTGGCAAAAATTATGTATTGAGTTCCCCGCGCCGCTACAAAACCAAAACCAAAGGAGCGCAAGAAGCTCACGAAGCCATTAGGCCCACTGATCTCTCGCAGGATTCACAAATTCTGGAAGGCACGCTCGAAAAAAGGCAAGCCCAGCTTTATGACCTCATTTGGAAACGTGCCATTGCCTCCCAAATGCCCGAGGCGGTATTTGATCAGACTGTGGTGGATATTACAACAACCCCCTCACCCCGCCCGAGTACGGGCGTACCCTCTCCCGCGAGGGGCGAGGGGAAAAAGGAATATTCTTTTCGCGCCACAGGCCAAGTCCTCAAATTTGACGGCTTTATCAAAGTCTATACCGAAGGCCGGGACGAAAAAGATGAAGAAGAACTCGCCGAGGGTGAACTTCCGAAACTACAGAAATCTGAAATCCTCAATCTCGTATCCTTGGACGGCAAACAGCATTTTACCGAACCGCCGCCGCGATACACTGACGCGACCTTGGTCAAAACTTTGGAAGAATACGGCATCGGCCGTCCTTCAACCTACGCGCCGACCATCTCGACGATTCTTGAAAGAAAATATGTCGAGCGCAGGGAGCGAAAATTTCATCCAACCGAAATCGGGGTCGTGGTCAATGATCTCTTGGTCGAGCATTTCCCCAAAATCGTGGATTACCAATTCACGGCCCACATGGAAAAAGAGCTTGACGATATTGCAGAAGGCAAGCTCAAGTGGCAGCCGGTAATTAAAGAATTCTACGATCCCTTCAAAAAAAATCTCGAAGAAAAAAAGGCCACGGTCGAAAAACAAGTTCAGGCAACGATTGTGCCTTGCCCCAAGTGCGGCAAACTCATGGTCATTAAGTTTGGCAGATTTGGCCAATTTCTGGCCTGCCCAGATTTTCCTAAATGCAAAGGAACCAAGCCCTTGCCAGCAGAAGAAGCAGCCCAAAAAAAATTAGAATCAGAAGTAGGGGGTAAGACTTGTCCGAAATGCGGGGAAGGAACACTGGTGGTAAGACGCGGCAAATTTGGCTATTTCCTCGGCTGTTCTCGCTATCCCGAGTGCAAACACATTGAAAAGATCGAGAAAAAAACCGGGGTGGTTTGCGAAAAGTGTCAGGAGGGCGAACTCGTCGAGAAACGCACGCGCAAAGGCCGCACCTTCTGGGGCTGCAACCGCTATCCCGAGTGTGAATATGCCACCTGGCAGTATCCGGGAAAGAAAACTTAAGCCCTTCGCGAAAAAAACTGCGAAGGGCTTTTGCCGGGGTCTTAATCCAAAAACTCGTATTGAAGCTCCACCAGTAGGCGATAAGCTCGATCCGGGCTATGGCTATAGTGATCAGCTCTTCGGATACAAGACAGACCGCCGTAAAGCTGGAGGTACTGGGCCTCTTTATCCCGAAACCACTCCGTGGAATCAGGTTCATCAAGCTGGGGGTAAAAAGTTTTTCCTAGCCACAAGAATTCGGCGGCCGAGGGACAAGTGATGGCATTACTGGCGTGGCTACCATACACTTGGGGAATGATTTGATCAAAAATCTCTCGCGCGGAATGGTCAAACCGTTCCTTGGGAAGCTTAGAACGTGGCGTCGTCTCGAAAGCAACTAACTTAGCTCCGAGATTGAGACTCCGCCGAACCGAGTTACTGGTTTTGGGGAGGAAATCTTCGGGTAAGACGCAGGGCGGCAAAAAATGAGTTGCGAAACAGAGGCTCAAGAGACGGAGTTCCTCAAGCAAAGCCAGACTTTCTTGCTGGAGCCGGCCTGGTCTCCTGACGATTATGAGCCCTAACTTCTTCACTAACGGCTGCCAGTTTTCTTCCGCATGAGGGATAATCGGCGCTTGCAAAACTCCTTTGCCAAACATCTCTCCTCCCTTCCCCCGCCGGTCAGATGAAAAATAATCAGCTTTTTCTGGGTGCAAGCGCCAGTGATGTTGCGCTTCAAATCGCCTTTGAAATTCTTTGAGCCCTTTGCAGAGCTCGGCGATATCTCGAGCCGCAAACTCTGAAGTCACCTTCTGCGGATGATTGTACACCGGATGAACCTCTGCTCGAAACTCTGGTGGTGAATCTGGAGAGTCAGTCATGATGATCATCGCCTCAAAAGCCATGCCGTCTCGCTCAAAATTACAAAAAAAGCTAGTCGGATCATGGCCTTGAGGATCTTTTTGCCATCCCTGCATGAGTAGATACTTCTCGAAACTATCCGCAATTACCATTTTTTCCTCCTTCTTTGAGATTAATATTCTAGCACAAAATTAAAGGGACGAGAACCTTCTCCGAAAGTTCTCGTCCCTTTTTGCCAGTCTAACGCTCGGGTGCCGGCAGAATGTCTCTGCCTTGAAAAGTCTTTAGGCACCTCTGGCAAACATATATGTCGCCACTGCAGGCTTTCACTGTTCCTCCACAGTTGCCTTCCTCATGTAAAAGCTCACGGGTTTCTCGAGAGCGCACTACCACTGGCCCGGGTACGGCCAGACAAATCTGCCTAACAAATGACGACTTCATGGGTTTCCTCCTGGTAATAAAAAACCTGGCCCCAGTTTTGTGGGGTCAGGTTTGGTTTTCTGTGTTTTTGCTTAAAACTACCGAAATTTCACACAAAATTTAGATGACAACCAGCAACCTGAACCCCAACGAGGCCAGTAAAGAAGTAGAAGAAAAACCAGTTGGTCAGGTGTTTGGTCATGATCTTGATGGTAGTATAATAAAGATGATAAAATAATGTCAAGACCTAAGTGGAAAGCTCAGGACTAACAGAAAATGGCTAGGTAAAATCAGATAAAGAATTTCCGAATCTCGCCCCGTAGTGTCCGCCCAGAAAAAGTTCTGGAGGAAATGGCCCGCAATGCTTTTCGCATCCTTCGCGGCACCGGCCCTCTTTATTTCCAAATCACAATCAATCTTCGAATTATCAAGTCGTTTTTGTTTCGCAAGAAATCCCCGGGAAAATCAAACCACACCCGCTGGAAAGTTTGCCGGTCAATCCTGCGCGGCCTACCCCACTCGGGGTCTTGCAGATAAATATATTTTCTATCCAGGCCTACGGCGACCGAATAATGCCCGTCGTCCTCGGAAAACCAGTCCACGATCACGGGAATGCCCCGCGTGAGATATTTGCGAATATCCTCAAAAGTGGCGAAATTTTTGACACTTGCCTTGAGGCCCAGCTTTTTGGCCGCGCGCACGAGCCCCGCGGCTTCAACTCCACGCGGGCGTGTGGCTCCAGATAATTTTACCAAAGCCGCCTCGCTTCTGCGCACGCCAAAAAACTCCAGCACCATTTTAAGCGACGCCGGCCCGCAGTATCCCGTGGTTTGGCGAAAGGATTTGACTTTGAGCATAAATACTAAAACTTAACTTCAAATACTTTCCATGGACTTGCAGACAAATCAGAATACCTTATCCACTTAGGAACAACTTTGAAATGTCGGATGACGTCCGTATCCATAAACTTTTTCGCCTTTGGAAGTTTTGTTACATGAATGTTCTGGCATTCTTTTAACTCCTCGCCTTTGAGTTCAATTGCAATGCCTTCATACTGAACTGTAATATCATTGTCCCACCCGATAACAAAAGCGGTCTGCGGATTAGACCGCAAATTTTCATATTTTATGACCGCCAGAGTATGCTGTTTAATAAAATCGAGAATTGTTTTTTCATTATCATGCATAAACCAATTCTACCAAAAAACCGCTCCCTTTCCTATACCCTCTCCCCTCTGTGGGAGGGGGTGAGGTGGAAAAGCCTCGTCGATCGGCCAACCTGAAGCCTCTTTCAACCACTCTATCAAAAACTTTGCCCACCTCGCTGAAACAACAGCAAAGTGGGCAATACTAGAACAAACAACCGATGGACATCAACCGATGTACGGCTTATAGCACCACAGGCAGGTCACAATCTGGCCCTTGATACACTGGTTAAAACCGCCGCAGTATGGACACATGGATCGTCCCAAGTACCGCTCGAGTCTTTTTGGATAACTCGGCTCTGGCAAAGGCGTTTTGGACAAAGGCCTCTTAGAACTGCCCTCCCGCGAACTGCCCTCCCGCTCCCGCGCCCAGATCATGCTCCGCAGAATACCCACCTGCCGACGGGTGAGGCTACCGAGTCGTGGTATCTGATTGCACTTCAGGCGCCCCCTGGCCATTGGGCGGAAGGTTGGTCCGCCTAGTGCACTAACTGTCTCAATCTCTTCGGAAGTCAGGGTAATTTCCTTCGTCATCTCTCCCCTCCTTGAATTTTCACTCTATGAGACTACACTACTTCGGACAAGTGATTATATAACATACCAGGATTTGATGTTTCGTGCAAACAAAACCCCGCTGGTTGGCGAGGCTGGCGGGCGCTATGCTTTCAGTTGATCCGGTTCAACTCTACCCACATCCAGTTTGTCAAAATCTTTATCGTAAGAAACTATTTTTGCCTTTCCTTTCACTATCGCGGGGTTTGACGCGATTAAAGCGTCAATAAATTTTATCCTCTGAAACTCATAAGTTTGAATCGCCAAAAAAGGATTTGTCTTGTCCTCTATTTTCAGGTTCTTGATGCTCAAAATGCCCTGAACGATTTTTATCACCTCGGCTTTACTGATTTTATAAAACCCCAGGCACGTCCAGACCAATTCTGCTAAAACCAAACTGGAGGTGTAGGCCCTGATGTCTTTTCTGCTGATCGCTTCGATTAAATTTTCACACTCGGCCGCTTTTCGCGGGTCGTCTTTTACGACTATTCGCAAAAAAATGTTGGTGTCCAAAAAGAAGCTAGAATCTCTCATAAGACTTCTCCAGGGCCTGCCTCGCTTTCAAGGGGTTCGCCTTCTTTTTGACTTTGACCCTTTTGGCAATCTCCAAAAAGTCAGCCGACGGCATGATTTTGATTTCTTTTCCGTTTTTTCCAAGCTCGAGAAAAATTTTCCGGAATCTCGTGAGGTTCAAAACCGCCCGCATATCTTTTGGGATAGTAATTTGGCCTTTTTTGGTTATTGTGGTAAAGTAAGGCATGAAATTCAAAACTTACTTATTTTCAAAATCTTACTTTTAGTATAACATGTACCAATAGATTATCAACCATCCGCAAGCTCGCCGGCCCGCAATACCCCGTGGTTTGGCGAAAGGATTTGACTTTGAGCATTAATTTAATTCTACCAAAAAACGCCTCGGTGAGGCAGGCGCCGCAAAAGGGAGTTGTGCTGGAACTTGATTAAATCAACCCTAGTCTTTGAAGATCATCCTCTATCCACCGCGCCTGCATCTCAATCATACTTTTCAATTACCCATACACGGTCACGGCAACTACAGGATCCTCTGAAACTGTGACACTCTTGGGGACCTGCTGGCCATCTTCTATCAATTCTTCGATTACCATCTGGGCGACTTCTTGGATGTTCCTTAACGCTTCTTCTCTGGTATGTCCCCAGGTTGAAGCCCCTTTATCTTCCAGTTCAGGAATAAATGCCCGCCAAGACTCGCCGTCTGGCTCAAGTGAAACGCGAAAAATATAAGATTTGTTTTGATCAATATATTTCATAGCTCTAGATTATCCAAAATCTATGGAACTGTCAACTCTTTGGGACAATGAATCCCCCTGCCCTTGCGGCTCAAATGGCGCCAAATGAGCCGCATACTAAAATCTCTTGAACCGCAACCCTAGCAACCCTAAATTGGCTCATACATACCGGCGCCAGAAGGCGCTGCCGCGAGATAAACCCCGCACTATGATAGAGTTAATTCGGAATTGGGGCGGGAACAATTTTCCGCCAGAGGCCGTGCCAAAGGTAGGTAAACGGGCAGGCAAGTCACGCGCCCCAGCGGCGATTGATTATTTTGTCCAAGATTATTATACTTATTGCATAAGTTTTTGCGCCCATAGCTTCCGCCGACGCTTTCGTTACACTTAAGCTTTGGCGGACAAGTATACGTTATTAAACGCCCTGCTTGCCCGTCGAAGCTCTGGTGTTAACCAGAGCGTAGTCGCGCGCCCATAGCTCAGCTGGTAGAGCAGTGGCCTTTTAAGCCAACGGTCGCAGGTTCGATTCCTGCTGGGCGCATTTTGATTTTTTATTTTTAATTTTTGAACTTATTATCTATCCCGCTTCCCGATTGGCTTTATGGCCTAGGAGCAACAGCAGAACAATGGGTGCTAAGGCCGAGTAGAAAAGCACGGTGTTGCTGACAAATCCCCTCGACCGCAGATCGGGAAGCAGGGGGAGAAAGGGTGTTTTTTAAAAATTCTCCTTAAGCTTGTCCCACAAACTTTCGTCCACACCCACACTCTCGCCGCGCTCCTCGGCTAATTTTTGGAAAAGCTCTTTTTCTTTCCGGGTTAGTTTGGTTGGCGTTACCACCCGCACTGTCACCAAATGATCCCCGCGCTTGCTACTCTCTAAATGCGGCACCCCTTTTGAGCGCAACCGCAAAACTTTGCCCGATTGCGTGCCGGCCGGTAGTTTCATCATCACTTTGCCATCCACAGTATTGGCTTCTACTTTTCCTCCCAAGGCCGCTTGGTAAAAACTAATTGGGATCTCGGAGAGAATATTAAACCCTTCGCGCCGAAATTCGGGATGAGGCCTGACTTTAATCACAATATATAAATCACCAGCCGAACTACCGCGATACCCAACCTCTCCTTCGGTAGGGACTTTGATTCGCTGACCATCTTCCATGCCAGGCGGGATAAGAACTTTCAGGGATTTGCTTTGCTTTTTGACACCCTCCCCACGGCATTCCAGACAAAGTTTCTCGGGAATCTTTCCTAGACCTTTGCACTCCTCACAAACTCGCACTTGCTGAAAACTTCCCAAGATCGTCCGCCGGTAATCAGTAATTTGGCCAGAGCCGTGGCAACGCGGGCAAGTGATAATCTTGCTTTCAGTTTGCGCCCCAGACCCTTGACAATACGGACAGCGATCCTTTTTTTCAATAGTGATCTCTTTGTTTACCCCAAACACACTCTCGAGAAAATCAATCTCGATACTCATCTCCAAATCAATGCCTTGCTCGCGGCGCCCCTGACGGGGGGCACCAAAGATGTCGGAAAAAATATCGCCAAAGTTAAATTCCACGCCCGAAAAAGGTCCGCGGGAAAAATCCTGCCCAAACCCGCGCATGAACTCGGAAAAATCATTAAACCCGCCGAAACCGCCAAATCCGGTATGCCCTTGAGCTCGGGCTTGTTCAAAAGTCTGGCCAAACTGGTCATACTGGGCGCGCTTAGCTTCATCAGACAGAACCTCATAGGCATAGTTGATTTTCTTAAATTTTTCCGCTTCCCCGCCGCCTTTGTCTGGATGATGCTCGTGCGCCAGCCTGCGGTAGGCGCGCTTAATCTCGCCCTTGGAGGCAGTTTTGCCGACTCCTAAAATTTCGTAATAGTCATGGGGCATAATAATTTTTCAACTGCTCCAGTACGTCCTGGGTCCCGGATCGCTGTCCGGGATGACTCCACTTTGTGGAGTCATTTTTTCTCTTCAAACTTCGCGTCTTCGGGCTTATCTTTGTTTTTGTCTTCCCCGGTCTGCGTTTGTCCGCGGTCCCCTTCCTGTCCGTGCTTGTCTGCGTCTTTGTACATCGCGGCACCAACCTTCTGGACCTCCTGACTTATCTCATCCATCTGTTTTTTGATGGCCTCGACGTCATTGCCGTCTTTGATTTTTTTAAGTTCTGCCACCTTTGTCTCCAGAGAAGTCTTGGTCGCGGCGTCAACTTTATCACCCGCATCTTTCAAAGTTTTTTCCACCACGTGGATCAGCTGGTCAGCTTGGTTGCGGGTATCAATTAATTCGCGGCGCTGACGGTCCTCTGCCGCATGGGCTTCGGCTTCTTTTTTCATGCGCTCAATTTCCTCTTTGGAGAGATTGGACGAGCCGGAAATCGTGATGTGCTGTTCTTTGCTGGTAGCCTTGTCCTTGGCCGTAACTTTCAAAATCCCGTTGGCATCAATGTCAAATGCAACCTCGACCTGCGGGATACCGCGCGGGGCGGGCGGAATGCCGTCGAGAATAAATCGGCCCAAAGATTTATTGTCCGCGGCCATGGGCCGTTCGCCCTGGAGCACGTGAATCTCAACCGAAGTCTGACTATCTGAGGCCGTGGAAAAAACTTGAGACTTGGCTGTGGGGATAGTGGTATTACGCTCAATGAGCGGGGTAGCCACGCCGCCCAAAGTTTCAATTCCTAAAGTTAGAGGAGTGACATCAAGAAGCAGTACATCCTTGACTTCTCCGCCCAAAACTCCGGCCTGAATCGCCGCCCCTTTGGCCACGGCCTCCATGGGATCAACCCCACGTTCAACTTTTTTCCCCAAAAAATCTTCAACAAATTTTTGGACCAAGGGCATACGCGTCGGGCCACCAACCATAATAATTTTGTCAACTTCTTGCGGGGAGAGTTTGGCATCCGCTAAAGCCTGCTCAATGGAGCCGCGCGTTCGCTCCACAATTGGTTTAACTAACTCTTCGAGTTTGGCCCGGGTAATTTTCATGGTCAAATGCCGCGGCCCTGTCTGCCGTGATAAACGGCAGATTGAGCTCCGTCTCAAGCGTAGTCGAGAGTTCAATCTTGGCTTTTTCCCCGGCTTCTTTGAGCCGGTTAAAGGCCATTTTGTCACTGCGGACATCGATGCCCGAATCCTTTTTGAATTCACTGGCAATATAGTCAATGATGACATTATCCATGTCTGTGCCGCCCAAGTGCGTGTCTCCCGAAGTCGACACGACCTCAAAAACTCCCTGGCCAAAATCCATGATCGTGACATCCAAAGTCCCGCCGCCAAAATCAAAAACCATAATTTTTTGTTCGGCTCCGGCTTTGTCCAGGCCATAGGCCAGCGCCGCGGCCGTAGGCTCGTTAATAATCCGGATCACTTCCAATCCCGCAATCTCGCCAGCATTTTTTGTTGCTTGCCTCTGCGCATCATCAAAATAAGCCGGAACCGTAATCACGGCTTGCTTGAGTGGGGTACCCAAATAAGCTTCGGCATCTCGTTTAATTTTTTGCAAAATAAAAGCGGAGATTTGTTCCGGGGTATATTCTTTAGTGCGCAACGCAATTTTTTCTTTAGTACCCATCTTGCGCTTGACCGCATAAGCTGTGCCTTCGGGATTGGTTACCGCCTGGCGCCTCGCTGGTTCGCCAACCAAAAGTTCGCCATCTTTCGCAATGGCCACATATGAAGGAAAAGCTTTACCGCCCCCGACAGTAGTCCCCTCGGCCGAAGGGATAATCACCGGCTTGCCGCCTTCAAGCACAGCGGCGGCACTGTTGGAAGTTCCTAAATCGATTCCGATAATTTTGGGCATAAATGAATCCTTTCAAAAATTAATTCCAAATATCAAATTACAAATTTCAAATCAATGACTAAAGCTCAAACTTGTTTTTGTCATTTGGATGTTGGGCTTGATTTGACATTTGATATTTGTAATTTGAAATTTATTTGGCGACCTTGACCTTTGCTGCTCTAATTACCTTCCCATTCAACTTGTATCCCGCCTGAACCTCTTCGACAATGATCCCCGAATCCCCGCCCTCCACCATCTCCACGGCTTCGTGCAGTTCATGATTAAACTTCTCACCCACGGACTTGATCTTCTCAATACCCATTTCCAATAAAACTTTCTCCAATTGCTGGACAATCTTTATCACTCCTTCTGACCAATTTTTAAATTTCTCATCAGCAGGGGCTTGCTTTAAAGCTTGCTCCAAACTTTCCAGAGTCGGCAACATTTTGACGACCGTAATTTCCTGGGCGAATTGGACGATCTCTTTGGCTTCTTTCTCTTGCCGCTTCTTGTAATTCTCAAAATCCGCGGCCGTGCGCTTCCAGGCGTTTAGGTATTCGTCAGCTTTTTGCTTATATTCGGCTAATTCTGGATTTTCTTGATCGTTGCTCATATCTCTTTGTCACTCCCGCGAAGGCGGGAGTCCATTCTTACTGGATCCCCGCCTGCGCGGGGATGCAATTATAAATTGAAAATTATAATCGCTCCCAACCCGCTCGACAATAACTTCGATATATATTCCAGCAAACTGATATTCCTCGCATACTTCATCCGCTTCGGGCCGACGATGCCAATGAGGCCTTTCGCCCCGCTGGGCAGGCGCACACGGCTCACCACCAGACTGAAATCCTGCGCCAGAGGCAGCGGGGCTTCTTTGCCGATAAAAGTCGCGACATTCCGAATATCTTGTTTTATTAGCGCCTGGCCTCGCTCTTCGAGTTCGTCAAAAAAATTCGCCACTTCCCGGAGCTCCTCGCGGCCCACACCCTGCGCAATCACCTGCGACAAGCCGCTCGTGGCAACTCCTTCCGGCAAAAGCGCGAATGCCGCGCCGTGCGCCTGCTCGGACAAAAGTTTG
The DNA here is from genome assembly GCA_964414215.1 of uncultured Candidatus Saccharibacteria bacterium. Lineage (GTDB taxonomy): Bacteria > Patescibacteriota > Doudnabacteria > UBA920 > 2-01-FULL-46-14 > CAYPVQ01. The sequence continues at coordinate 41,236 of CAYPVQ010000001.1, forward strand.
CTGATGCTCCGGCCAAGCTCCAGATACTGTTTCTGCAATCTCGCTAATTCTTGCCGCAGCTGCGCCTGTTCCGCAGTGCTCAACTCCAAGTGATGCATGAGCTTATTCACAAAATACCGATAGCCTTTATCAGTCGGCATCCGGCCAGCAGAAGTATGCGGCTGCATAATGAAACCGACCTTCTCCAAAGCCTGCATTTCGTTGCGGATCGTGGCGGGACTCACTTGAAAATGATATCCCTTGACCAGTTCTTCTGATCCCACAGGACTGCCGGTTTGGCTATATTCCTTCACAATCGCCGCTAAAATTTGGGCTTGTCGGGTTGTAATTTCCATATTATCTTCCGTGCTTTCTCCCTCTCCTTTCAAGGAAGGGGGAGACAAAGAGGGGGTAAGTTCCAAATATTATTATACTTTTAGCACTCGACCCTGTCAAGTGCTAATCCTCCTTTTCTCTGAGACCGTCCGAGAACTGTCTTTGCGAGGAGCCCCGACCCGGATCGGGACGACGAAGCAATCCCATTGATTAGCCAAAAAGATTGCTTCGCTTAAGCTCGCAATGACGGAAAAATAGAGTTTTCGGACGGTCTCAGATGGAGGGGGTTATTTTCACTAGACAACTCCTCAAATCTCTGCTACCCTTCCACTTTGCTATCTTCGGTGTTGGTTTCTCGATAGTCAATAGTCAACTTTTCCCGAAGGAGGAAAAAGTTATGGAAGGTCAATACGGACCGAACACGGCCCTAGTTGAGCGATTCTTCGCTCGCCTGCGCGAGGGGTTAACCCTTGCGCAATGGATCGTGGTTGCACAAGCGGGCAAGTTTGCCCAGCCGTGGTGGGATGCTTGCCAGCGGGCCCAAAAAGCGGCTGACGAAATGCAGATCAAAAACCTGTTGCTGGCCGCGGTGCGCGATGATGTTACCCTGTGGTACAACACACACGGGGCCAAAACCGCACACAGTTTGGTAATAGGCACATCGCTTGCCCTCGCGACAAAGGGCAAGATCACAGAACAGGAGTTTCAAGAGCTCTATTCACCTCTTGAACCCATAATCCCATTCGAAAGCCTGAAGGCCAAGGAGGCTCCATGTCCATAATCTGGAATGACGAAAGAGGAAACGACCTCAACCGCGAGATCGAGTCCTGGGTCGAGCAGAAGCTCGATCGAGCTGAGGCAGTGCTGACGGCCACGGCCTGGACTCTCATTGCCCTCATTTTCCTCGGAGCGCTGGTCACGATTTTCGCCGCACTCGCGGCAAGATAAAATCGTGCCCGCCGCAACAAGCCGCTCGCGATTCGTCCCCCACGCGAGCGGTTTTTTTTATTTCCCTATTTCAGTTCCCAGTTATAGTTATTGTTATAGTTATTGTTATCGATTCACAAGTACTCTTTTCAAGTACTGCCCGGTGTAACTTTTCTTGACCATGGCAACTTCTTCAGGGGTGCCCTCGGCCACGAGGTAACCGCCCTTTTCCCCGCCCTCCGGCCCCAAATCAATAACCCAGTCCGCATATTTAATCACGTGCAAATTGTGCTCAATCACAATTACAGTGTTGCCTTTGTCCACGAGTTTGGTAAGGACATCCAAAAGCCGCTTCACATCATCAAAATGCAAACCCGTGGTCGGCTCATCCAAAATGTACAAGGTTTTGCCAGTCTGCATCCGCGAAAGTTCGGTTGAGAGTTTAATGCGCTGGGCTTCTCCGCCCGAGAGCGTGGTGGCCGGTTGCCCCAAATGCATATAGCCTAGGCCCACCAGTGACAGCACGTCGAGTTTGCGGAAAATCGCCGGAATATTGCGGAAAAAAATCCGCGCCTCATCCACAGTCATTTCCAAAACATCGGCAATGGTTTGGCCTTTGTAGTGAATGTCCAGGGCCTCTTTGTTGTAGCGCTGGCCCTTGCACTCCTCGCAAGTCACATACACGTCTGGCAGAAAGTGCATCTCAATTTGAATGACGCCGTCGCCCGCACAAACCTCGCACCGCCCGCCTTTGACATTGAAAGAAAACCTCCCTGGGTGATAGCCGCGCATCCGCGCCTCGGGCGTTGCGGCAAACAAGTCGCGGATATAGGTAAAGACGCCGGTGTAAGTGGCCGAATTAGAACGGGGGGTGCGGCCAATGGGCGATTGATCAATACTGATGACTTTATCAATATGGTCTAATCCCAAAATCTTTTTATGCTCCCCAGGAGCGTCTTTGGCATTGTAAAAGTAAGAGGCCAAGGCCTTGGCCAAAATATCATTTAAGAGCGTGGATTTGCCCGAACCAGACACGCCGGTGATGCAGATAAATTTTCCCAAAGGAATGTCCACGTTGAGGTTTTGCAGATTGTGTTCAACCGCTCCCATAATTGAGAGCTTCCGGCCATTCCCAGGGCGGCGGCGAGTGGGTACCGGAATAATTTCCAGACGGGCTAAATATTTGCCCGTGAGAGAGGTCGGGTGCTTTTTGATGGCTTGCGGCGGGCCAGCCGCGACCACCTCGCCGCCGTGTTTGCCAGCACCAGGGCCAATATCCACGACCCAATCTGCGGAAAGAATCATCTCTTCGTCATGTTCCACCACAATTACGGTATTACCCAAATCCCGCAATGCTTTGAGTGTTGCTAAAAGCCTCGCATTATCACGCTGGTGAAGACCAATTGAGGGTTCGTCTAAAATATACAAAACCCCGGTTAAGCCTGAACCAATCTGGGTCGCAAGTCTAATCCGCTGCGCTTCGCCTCCGGAGAGAGTATCAGCCGAGCGAGCCAGGGTGAGATACTCCAGTCCCACATTTTGTAAAAATCGTAAGCGGGCCCGAATCTCTTTGAGGATTTGTTTGGCAATCTTTTTTTCTTTGTCAGTAAGTTTTTTTTCCAAATCTTCAAAAAAGTCTTGCAAGGCTCCGACATTCATGGCCGCGACATCAGTGATTGATTTTTGCGCGACCGTTACGGCCAAAACCTCGGGCCGCAAGCGCTTGCCGCGGCAAGTTGGGCAAAGCTTGAGGCGCATATACTGCTCAATCTCGCTTCGCATATAGTCAGAATCAGTCTCTTTGTACCGGCGCATGAGATTGGGAATTACTCCTTCAAAATCCCCCTCCCCATAGAGCACGAGATTAATGTATTTCTGGTCGAGATTTTTGACTGGCTCCATGGTGGAGAAGCCGTGATCTTGGGCGACTTCTTCGAGAATGCGGTCGTACCACGAAAGCCGGGCCGTGGTCTTGCTCCACGGCCGGATCGCCCCTTCTGCCAAAGATAAGCGCGGGTTAGGGATAACTAGTTCGGGATCAACCTCCAGTTTTGTGCCGAGTCCCGTACAATCTGGACAAGCCCCGTGCGGAGAATTAAAGGAAAAATTTCGCGGATGAAGTTCTGGCAAAGCGACATGGCCCTCGGGACAGGCAAACTTTTGCGAGAGGATAATTTCTTTGTAACCCTCTCCGTTGCCTGCCCGCCTCTGGAGGGAGGGGAGGGGGGCGCCCGCAGGGAGGGAGGGGTCTTTACCAACAATTACGAGAATGGCTGTCTCATTTCCCAAATCCAGAGCCGTCTCCAGAGAATCGGCAATTCGAGCCCGGTCTTTTTTTTCCACGGTCAGCCGATCCACGACTACGTCAATCGAATGCTTTTTCTTTTTATCAAGATTCAAGGTCAAAGCCTCACCGAGATCCATGAACGTGCCATCAAGGCGGACTCTCGCGTACCCCGCTTTTTTAATTTCTTCTAAAATGTGTTTGTGCTCCCCTTTGCGGTCTTGAACAAAAGGTGAAAGCAGGATAATTTTGGTACCCTCTGGATAGCCCAAAATTTGATCCGCCATTTGCGTCACGCTCTGGCCGGAAATTTTTTTGCGGCAAACCGGGCAGTGCGGCACCCCAATGCGCGCAAACAGCAGACGCAGGTAATCGTAAATCTCGGTGACAGTGCCCACGGTGGAGCGCGGATTGTGAGAGGCTGATTTTTGGTCAATGGAAATCGCGGGCGAGAGTCCTTCAATCTGCTCGACATCAGGCTTGTCCATGAGACCCAAAAACTGCCTAGCATAAGCCGAGAGGCTTTCTACATATCGGCGCTGGCCCTCGGCATAAATCGTGTCAAAAGCCAGAGAAGATTTACCTGAACCAGAAATGCCGGTAAAGACAATTAATTTATGACGCGGCAAATCCACATCAATATTTTTGAGATTGTGCACCTTGGCGCCGCGGATCCGGATGAGGCCAAATTCTGCTTTGTCTATAGACTTTGCTTTGGAATTGAGATTTTTCACAACGCGAGATTAGCCACCCCTTGGCGGATAAAAATAAAGTGGCCTCCATTGTAACACGGCTGTCAAGAATAATCAATAGTGCGCTGATCGCCTTAACCCAAAACAAAACAGGAGGCTGATCAACTTGCAATCAACCCCCTGCGCCATGCTTGGTCGCGCCGATGCCGGCGCGAGTTAGGACAGCGGCCCGTGCTGGCAGTTGCTTCTGTTTGAGGCGAATCCGAAGGACGGGCCGGGACGGGAGCCAAACGACTCCATACGAGAACAATACAGCAGCCGCAATGAGAAGTACCCACTCGAAATGCGCCCCCCACCCCATTTCGAAGTATGCCGCCGCGGTAATGACTGCTAGACTCGCAGTCACATACAACTGTACTGCGAGTTTCCACCTTTGCTCCTTGCGCATCCTCCTCTCCCTCCTTTCTCACGAAATGGCGATCCGCTGAAACGACCGCAGAATCGCCCCGCCGTAAAACCAAACCAGAGCTACAATTATTGCCACTACGACCGCCGCGACGAGCAGTAGCGCGGTCTGGACGAGAAACTTCGCGACCCTTCCTGCCTGATTAAAGGGCTCGCTGGTCCCTTCACCGAGAAATCCTAAGATTCCACTCATGAAAGCCTCCTTTGGAAAGATTTGCCTTAATTAAATCCCTTTTGGGCACCCCTTGTCAATTCCAAAAAGAAAAAGCGGCTTGCGGATTCGGGAAGGTCCCGAACGCGAGCCGCATCAGAGGGTAAAACAGGCTCCGAATAAACCGATAGGGGCAATTGTCGTTCGGCTTGCTTCTTCTCCTGGCGGAAGCTAAGCCATGAGAAGAAGAAGATTATTAGCAGTATAAGCATGACTCCTGCTAATATCCACGTAACCATCCCGCATGGAATGAGCTGCGGTAGCCATCGGTACAACTTACAGAGATGCGAAAGTCTTCTGGTTCCAACATCTCTCAACCTCCTCCAGATTTGCCTCTATTTAATACCCAATCCGCACTGTTGTCAATGATAATTATTGTCATTCCTTCATTCCTCCCCTAGAATAGGGGAGGTTAGGAGGGGTAGATTTAGCGCCATTAATACCTCCCCTTCCCCCTCCTATTCTAGGAGGGGAACAAAAACCGCAACTACAATGCCTAACTTGTCCAATAAACTCAAATCCCTTCCCCAAAAGCCCGGGGTTTATCTATTTAAAGATTCCCAGGGCGAGGTTTTGTATGTGGGTAAAGCCAAGAATCTAAAAAAGCGGGTACAGAGTTATTTCACCCCTCACCCTCCCCTCTCCCCCAAGGGGCGAGGGTTAAGGAGGGAAATCGCTGATCTGGACTATATCATCGTCTCCTCGGAACTTGAAAGCCTGATGCTGGAGAATAACCTCATCAAGCAGTACCGGCCGCGGTTTAATGTCCGATTGCGCGATGACAAAAATTATCAGTTTATAAAAATTGATTATTCTTACGAGATCCCGCAGATATATACTGTTCGCAAAATAACCCCCTCT
>CAYPVQ010000002.1:0-6656 GCA_964414215.1 uncultured Candidatus Saccharibacteria bacterium
TCCAATATTTACGGCCGTTATGAACGCTTCAATTTGGAAAAATCTCATGTCTTTGCAGCCACCATTACCAAAGTCATGACTGCTCAAGATAAAATTGTAGTTTGGGGCGAAGGCAAAGAAGCACGTGATCTCTTACATATTTCAGATCTAATGGATTTTGTGGAGCTGGTGATTGACAAACAAGATTATAATTTTGGGCTCTTCAATGTTGGTTTGGGTGAGGGTGTGAGTGTTGCTGAACTTGTTCAGAAAATTGTTAAGTATTCTGGAAAAAATCTCATGATTGAATATGATAAGACCAAGCCCACGATTGCCACCAAAATCGTGGTTGATATCTCCAAGGCTTGGGAAAAATTTGGCTGGGAACCAAAAACTAGTCTTGATGAAGGAATACAAAAAACTCTTAAGTGGTATAGGGAAAATATTACAAAATAGGATGCGTTATAAACTCGCCGAAAAAGTTATTGACGAAAAAGATTTAGAGGCACTCGCCCTGTGGCTTGCAACCAACGCGCAGCTCACCAAAGGGCCCCTGACTTTGCAGTTTGAAAAGCTCTGGGCGGATTGGGTTGGGACGCGGTATGCAGTGTTTTGCAATTCCGGATCTTCGGCAAATCTTTTGGCGGCCTATGCAATGCTCATTTCTAGCTCTAGCCAATTAAAAAATAAAAAAGTGATTGTCCCGGCGGTCGGTTGGGTGACAACCATTGCTCCTTTTATCCAATTCGGGTTTGAGCCAATCATGTGTGGAGCAGATCCAGAGAATTTTGGTCTTGATCTTTTGGAACTCGAAACCCTTTTGCAAAAATATGACCCCGCAGTGGTAGTCTATGTTCAAGCGCTTGGCGTTCCCGGTGATATGGATAAGCTTTTGGCGCTGCGAGAAAAATATGGATTTCTCTTGCTGGAGGATGCTTGTGCCGCCCTAGGGGCAGAATATGATGGCCAGAAAGTTGGATCCTTTGGCGACATGTCAACTTTTTCCTTTTTCTTTGGTCACCAGCTTTCCACGATCGAGGGGGGAATGATAAACACCGATAGCAAAGAATTTTATGATCTACTTTTGATGTTAAGAAGTCATGGCTGGGGGAAAGATCTTGATGACAAGACCCGTTCCGGCCTCATGGAAAAACATGCCATTGATCCTTGGCATGAGCCTTTTACCTTCTTTGTCCCAGGCTTTAATGTTCGCTCGACTGACCTCAATGCTTTTTTGGGAATTAGACAAATGCAAAAAGCAGATAAAGTCATAAGCACCAGGAGGCAAAATCACCTGACATATACGCAAAACCTAAAGACAGTGCAAACCCAAAAAGCTCATTCCAAGGCTGCGGCTTGTAGTATTTCTTTAGGAGCAATTGCGAAAAGTCCAGAACACCGCCGAAGGATTGTGAAAAAACTAGATGAACAAGGCATTGAGACAAGACTATTTTCTGCGGGAAATCTCGGAAGACATCCCTTTTGGCAGAAACTTTACGGAGAATTTCGCGATCCGGTCGCCGATCAAATTCACGATTGCGGCTTTTTCCTGCCCAATAACGAATCACTAAACGAAAAGGATATTAAATTTATTTGTGAGGCGGTTAATAACGTCCAACCAATATGAGAATTCTCGTCACCGGCGGCGCCGGATATATCGGATCAATCTTGGTACCAAAACTTCTTGCCGGAGAACACGAAGTAACTGTTCTTGATAACTTTATGTACGGCCAGACCCCGCTTCTGGACGCCGCCTATCGCCCGGAACTCAAAATCATTCGCGGCGATGTCCGGGACGAGACACTTATGAAAAACCTAATCAGTGAAGCGGACGCAATTTTTCCGCTGGCCTGCCTGACCGGTGCCCCAATCTGCAATCAGCGCCCTCAAGAAGCGCAAGCCGTCATAGTGGATGCAATCAAAATGATGCTGCGGCTGAGAAAACCAAAACAAATCATCATTTACCCGACCACCAATAGCGGTTACGGTATAGGGCAGGAAGGATTTTACTGCACCGAAGAAACTCCCCTCAATCCGGTTTCACTTTACGGACAGCTCAAGGTTGAGGCAGAAAGGGCGATTTTGGACAGCGGTAATAGTATCACCTTGCGCCTAGCTACTGCTTTTGGGATAAGTCCCCGCATGAGGCTCGACCTGCTGGTGAATGACTTTGTTTATCGGGCGGTAAACGATAAGTTTTTGGTACTTTTTGAATCGCACTTTAAAAGAAACTACATTCACGTCCGCGATGTGGCGGCGGTCTTTGTCCACTGCCTCAAGAATTTTGACACCATGAAAAATCAAGCTTACAATATTGGGCTCTCGGACGCGAACTTGAGCAAATTGGAGCTGTGTCAGGAGATCAAAAAGCAGATCCCGGACTTCTATTTTGTAGAAGCCACCATTGGCGAAGACCCGGACAAGCGCAACTATATCGTCAGTAACGAAAAAGTTGAAAGCACTGGTTTTAAACCTAAAATTTCGCTAAACACAGGCATAGTCGAGCTAATCAAAGGGTTTCAAATTATTAAATCAGCGCATTTCCGCAATGACTAAAGATTCTAAAGTCTTAATTACCGGCCACGAAACTTTTTTGGGTAAGCGCACACAAACGATTATGCAGCAAACCGGGATTAACATTGCAACTTCAGAAGTAGACTATCGCAACTTCCGGGATGTTCTCGACTACTTCCGCGCCGAACGGCCGGATATAGTCGTGGACTGCCAAATCGACTCGGGAGGAATTCACTACGTTCAAACCCGCCCTGGAGAGATTTTTTACAATAACACCCTTACCAGCCTCAATCTCCAGGAAGCCGCGAGAATAGTGGGGATCAAAAAATTCATTAACCTTATTTCTAATTCTACCTACCCGGTCCACGAACGAAGAGAACTTGTCGAATCCGAATGGTGGGATGGATCCTTACACGAATCAGTTTTGGTAATTGGCATGGTAAGAAAGCATTCTTGGGTAAATGCTTATGCCTATCATAAACAATATGGCATGAAATATACAAATTTGATTATTCCCAATATTTATGGCCCAGAAGATTATTTTGATGAAGTTCGCTCTTATGCCATGGGGGCATTGATTGGGAAAATTATGGAAGCCAAACTTAAAAACTTAAATCAGGTAATCGTCTGGGGTACCGGCAGACCCAAAAGGGATTGGGTGTACGTGGATGATCTGGTAGAAGCGGTCATCCGGGCCATTGAAGTTGATACGGGGATCGACCCAATCAATATCGGATCAGGCCAAGGAGTATCAATTGCCGAGATTGCTAAACTTATAAAGCGGACGGCTGGCTTCGAAGGAGAACTAGTTTTTGATACCGCAAAACCAGATGGTGCCCCTTACAAAGTGATGAATATTAAACATTGCAAACAAATTCTTAACTGGCAGCCAAGAACCACAATCCAGGAAGGAATCAAAAAGACCGTGGAGTGGTATTTGGCAAATATGTAGAAGTATGCGATCAGCGACTTTTGGTCAAATTCCAAATATTTCGAAAACTTTTACCAAAGAAGAGTCCTTGGCGTGTTTTGAAAAAATTTGTCTGGTACGAAATTTTGAGTGGAATGTTAAGAAGGCTTATGATCTTGGTTTGATGAAATTTCCCGTTTATCTTTCTTTGGGTGAAGAATCAATCTCCGCTGCACTCTCTGTAGCGTACAAAAGGCCTCACATCTTTGCCCAGCATCGCTGTCACGACCTCTACCTCTCTTATGGCGGAAACATTGGAGGCTTAATTGATGAGTTACTTGGCCGGGATTCTGGATGTGCTCGGGGCATGGGTGGTTCGGCTTCGATTCATTCTCCAACCATCGGCATGTTTGGCCATGACGGCTTGATGGGTTCCCAAATTCCCATTGCCGTAGGTTATGCGTTGGGAACTGGCAACCGGGTCCTCGCCGTCATGGGCGACGCGTCCGCGGAAGAAGATTATGTTCTTGCGGCCATGGGTTATGCCGCCACCAAAAAACTTCCTATTCTATTTGTCTGCGCTGATAACGGACTCTCGATCCTCACCAAAGTTGAGGTGCGCCGTAACTGGAAGATGGCCGAGGTTGCAGCGGCCCTAGGGATGAAGGCCGTAGAAATTACTGATGATCCCTGGCTGATCATGCACCATGCAAGAGAATTACCAAATTCACTGCCAGCATTTATGAATATCCATACCGTTCGGCACCTCTGGCACGCGGGCACTGGCAAAGACAGTGAGCCAGAATGGGACCGGTTTGCCATGATTAAAGAAGAATTAACTAGCTTGGGGTTGCAACCAGAGATAGAATCAATTGAGGAACAAACTGCGCAAAAAATTAACTCCCTCTGGGAACAAAGGTTAAATGCAAAATAAGATGCCCACAGTTGCAGAAACCATCAAAAGAATTACGCGCGAGCACCTGACCAAAAATGGAGGCTTCGCCTTGGGGGAGTGCTTAACCGCAGTCGGGTGGGTCGGAGGCACAGTGCCCGAGATGACCCAGGCCGAAGGGATTGTCGAGCTTTCTATGGCTGATGTCGCCGGCGGGGGGATTGCCGTGGGCGTGGCCCTTGCCGGCAGGCGGCCGATTTACATTGTGCGCTACCAAGGATTTCAATGGTTTAACGCGCCAATCATCCTCAATTACGCTGCGAAATCAAAAGAGCTGTGGGGAATCCCCTGTCCGATCTTCATCCGCTCCATTGCCATGGAAGGCGGCATCGGGCCAGTGGCCTCCAATAGCCACCACAGCATTTATACCCGTATGCCAGGAGTGGCAGTCTGTGCGCCCATGACCCCCAAAGAATACGAACAGGCTTGGGATTACTTTATGAGCCATGATGACCCAATGTATGTCAGTGAACACCGCCGTAGCTTTGCTATTGACTATGAAATGAAAAACGAAATTCAGGAAAACGCGGATCTCACTATTTTCGCAATCTCGGCTTCGCGACTTAACGCCATTGACGCGGTCAAAGAATTGCAAAACCAGGGAATCAAATGCAATCTTATCCACTTGTTCTGGCTAAAACCATTCGAAATGACTCAAGAGATGACCAAGGCGGTCAACTCCTCAAAATTCGGCGCCCTACTTCTCGATGGTGATTACGCCAACGGCGTGGCCAAAGCCTTAGCCTACGACCTCATGCAGAAAGTCCAAAAAAAAGTTAGAGTCCTGGCCCTGGAGGAGCGAACTGCTGGCTTTGCCCCACATTTGGATAACCTCCCCCCTTCCCCAGAAAAAATTATTGCGAAGGTTAAGGATATCTTAAAAAGCCATGATTAGAACCCTTGAGTTTTCTTCGGAGGATCAAAAACACCTCTCGCGTTTTCCCGCCCAAATGCGGATAATGCCCCCAGACGATAACCTTACTGACTATTCCAGAGTTGTAGTTAATAAACCTTGGGGTTATGAGTATCTTGCATTCAAAAACGGCGATATCTGTGTTTGGATTCTTTACATCAAACACGGCTATCAGACTTCCACGCACTGCCACCCAAACAAATATACCTCACTCGTCCTCCTTTCCGGTCAAGCAATATTTGAAACTCTTAATTCCCGAGTGGCTCTTACGGTACCTGATGCCATTGAAATTAATAAAAAAGTTTTTCATTCCACGAGGGCTCTTTCCGACCCCGGGATTCTCGTAATGGAAACCGAAAGCCCGACCAATAAAAAAGACCTGCTGCGTCTCCAGGATAAATATGGACGTGAAGGACTTGGTTACGAAGGACGAGAACATACCATTCCTAGGACACCTGATCTTCATTACAGTTTTCACGACGAGTTATCGGACTACTATGATGTCGAACGGGCCTTTGGGGAATGTGCCTTAACCATCAAAAAATTCCGCACGGGAGAAGAACTCAAAACCTATCTTTCTAACTCTGAAGTGGAAGTAATTTGCGTGCTCAAAGGATCGATTCTGGATGAGAACCACAAGAGTGTCGCGGGTGCCGGTAAAACTTGCCATGTCGACAATCTCGTGGATTGGGACAAAATTAAATTTTCCGAAGCAGTCGAGCTTTTATTCATTAAAAAGAACAAATAATTAAGAAAGGATCAGCATATGCCCAAAGCTTTAATCATTACTGGAAAATTCGTCCAAGATCACGAGTTTATTTACCCGTATTACCGCCTCCAGGAAGCAGGTTTTCAAGTTGACATAGCGGTCAAAGGTAAGGAAACCGTGCAGGGCCAATTGGGAGTAAAAATTGTTCCCACCAAAGATCTCACCGGTCTTAATCCCAATGACTATGAGCTGCTGGTGATCCCCGGCGGCGCAAAGTGCATGGAGTACCTGCGGCAAGAGCAAGCAGTCTTGAAGTTTATTAAAGATTTTCATGAGCAGGGAAAAGTGATTGCCGCGATCTGCCATGGTTCACAAATGCTTATCTCCGCAGAAATTATCAAAGGCAAAAAGATTTCCGGTTACTACAGCATCAAAGACGATATAAACAACGCCGGGGCCACTTATGTGGATGCCCCAGCGGTAGTAGACAGCAAGATTGTCACTTCTCCTCATTACAAGTATTTGGGAGATTGGATGCGAGAAACCTTAAAATTCTTTAATTTATGACTAACCAAGGCTTAATTTTTGATTTCGATGGAGTTTTGGGTGACTCTTTTGCTACGCTCTACGCGGCAGTCAAAGAAGCATTTGCGGCGATTGGATTTAATTTAGAACCTAA
>CAYPVQ010000002.1:6666-10775 GCA_964414215.1 uncultured Candidatus Saccharibacteria bacterium
CCAGTACCGAAAATTATTCTTAAAAAATGTCAAACAAGCAGAAAAAGAAATGGTCAAGGACGAAGAAAAGTTTAAAAAGTTGCAAGAATTAATTCAAGGAAAAGTAAGGAAAACCTATGAGGGAGAGGTGAAACTTTTTCCCTTTGCCCCGGAGCTTGTTTCTCAACTTGGGGCAAAATATGCTTTAGCAATTATTTCCTCAACTACCTCTGACGTGATTCACAAGAAGCTCGCAAGCCGCAACCTCAAGAAGTTCTTTCCAATCATTTTAGGTCCAGAAGGGACCACTAGTAAAAAAGACAAGCTTCTTACCATTCTCAAGCAGTTCTCCTTACCCAAAGAGAATGTCTATTTCATTTCGGATACTATAGGAGATATTGCAGAAGGAAAAGAAACGGGATTGAAAACTATCGCAGTCACCTGGGGCTTTCATGATCGCGAGACCTTAAGCCAAATTAAACCTGATTTTCTCGCGGGTACGGCAGAAGAATTATTAGCAATCCTATGACCATTAAAGAACTGATTAACGAATCTATCCATACAAAAAGCCAACTGCTTGAGGAGCCGCATCTCAAGACTCTGGAAAAAATAGGAAAAATTCTAATAGAAGCTCTTAAGAAAGAGGGTAAGATCTTGGTCGCTGGTAATGGGGGATCGGCTGCGGATGCCCAACATTTTGCCGGGGAACTCGTGGGAAAATTTTTAAGTAAGCGGCAAGCACTCCCCGCGATAGCTTTAACCACTGACCCTTCGGTGATCACCGCGATTAGCAATGACTTTGGTTTTGCGAGTGTCTTTGCTCGGCAAATTGAGGCCTTGGGCAAGGCCGGGGACATTTTCTTGGCAATCAGCACGAGTGGAAATTCTCCTAATCTGGTCCAGGCCGCGCAAAAAGCCAAGGCCAAAGGACTCATGGTGGTGGGGATCTTGGGAAAAGACGGCGGGGAATTAAAAACCTCTTGCGAGATTTCTATAATTGTTCGTTCAGATAACAGCCAAAGAATCCAAGAAGGCCACACTTTAATTATTCACATTCTGGCAGAATTAATTGACCAAGCCTATGCCAAACAAGACTAACTACATCTTTTTAGACCGCGACGGAGTAATCATTAAAGACAAGGTCAGGATGACTGACCCGTACCAGATTGAATTTTTACCCGGAGCCGTGGAGGGCCTGCAGAAACTTCAGTCGGAAGGCTATAAATTTATTCTGGCGACTAACCAATCTGTGGTAGCGCGCGGCCTGTGCACGCTTAAAGACGTATATCGTTTTAATGAGGAACTCTCTAGATTACTAGCTAAAGAAGGGGTGGAGATTGCCAAAACTTACCTCTGTCCTCATCATCCAGAATTTACCGAGACCTGCGAGTGTCGCAAACCGCAGCCAGGCCTAGCGCAAAAAGCAGCAGCCGAGCTGGGCCTTGATCCTGCCGAATGTATATTTATCGGCGATCAAGATTCAGACACCGAATTTGGGAAAAACTGTGGGGGAGTGACTTGCCTGGTACAAAATAATCAATATCCCACTACCGTTAAACCAGATTTTACCGTCAAAAATCTGGTAGAAATTTACACCATCTTGCAAACGCCAAGCTCGGGCAAAATTTCTCGCGACCTTCGGGTAGCAATCATTATTCCTACCATTAACCGCTCCGAATTTATCAATCGACAACTGGATTATTACGCTTCAGTCAATTGTCCCCACCCAATTTATATTGGTGATTCTTCCACCGAGGATCATGCCACGCAAATCCAAAACAAGATCAAAGAATTGGCTGAAAAACTCAAAGTGGTTTATGTCCCTTGTCCAAAACTTAATGACCGAGAGACAACTAAGCTTCTCATCGCCATAGGGGAGGAAGATTATGTATGCTATATCGGGGACGATGATTTTCAAATTCCCCAGAACCTTACAAAATGTGCCGAATTTTTGAAAGATCACCAAGATTACTCTTCTACCCACGGACGGGCAGTGACTTTCAAATTGGACGAAAATAAAGCTTGCGGGAAACTTGTTAAAATTGCTACTTACCGGCAGCCCCAGGTAGAAGCCGAAACCGCGGAGGAAAGATTACTCCAATATTTCCAAAACTACTACGTGACCCAATTTTCCGTGCACCGCCGAGAACAAATGTTAAAATACTATGAATCAATTGAGGAAATTCCTGATCGGAGTTTCTCCGCAGAACTTCTGCCTTGCAGTCTTTCGATTATTGATGGCAAATCCAAGCTTCTGGACATTTTGAGCTTTGTCCGGCAAATTCATGACGTCCGTTACGAATTACCCAATCCTTTTGATTGGATCACCACCGAGCTCTGGAGCCGTTCGTACCAAATCTTTGAGAATAAATTAACCCAAGCGCTGGCGGCCAAAGATCAAATTCTGCTTTCTCAAGCAAGAATCGTGGTGCGTAAAGCCTTCTGGGGATATCTACAATTTCATCTTGCGGCAAAATATCTGGGAGTTTTTCCGGAATCAAGAAAAAAGTCCCAAAGCCTAAAAAACAGACTAGCTTCCACTCTGCCAATTCTGGCAACCCTTTATCGAAAGTTGCGACGCAAAAATCCAGAGAAGGATCTTCATAACGATATCTTTAATCCTAAATCTCCTTATTATGTCGACTTTAAACCAGTAATGGACTCATTCAGTAAGCCATGAAAAACATCAGAATCATTCCCAGACTTGACATCAAAGGCCCAAATGTGGTGAAAACCGTGCACACTGAAGGCTTACGGGTGGTGGGAAAACCTAAGGAATTGGCCATGCGCTACTATGAAGAAGGAGCAGATGAAATCATCTATATGGACATTGTGGCTAGTTTATATCAGCGTAATCTGGATTTTGATCAATTAAAGTCTGTGACTGACAATATCTTTATTCCTTTTACCGTCGGCGGAGGCATTCGCTCAATCTACGACATTAATAATGCACTGCGCTCCGGCGCGGATAAAGTTGCCATTAACACTTATGCCATTTCTCACCCCTATTTTTTGGAAGAGGCAACAAAAAAATTTGGCTCGCAATGTATTGTCCTCTCGGTCGAGGCCAAAAAAATTGGCGAACGCAACTGGGAAGCCTATACTGATGGAGGACGGGAGCATTCGGGTCAGGATACCGTAGAATGGATTAAAAAAGGCATTGCCTTAGGGGTGGGGGAGATTCTTTTAACCTCGATTGACCGAGACGGAACCAAAACTGGTTATGACCTGGAATTGATTGAGGCAGTGACGAGTTTTGCGCCGATTCCCGTGATTGTGCATGGCGGGGCAGAAAGCCCTGCGGACATTCTCCAAACCATTGAGAAGGGGAAGGCTGATGCAGTTTCTGCTTCCTCGATTTATCATTATAAAATATTTAATATCAGAGAGGTTAAGCAAAACCTCAAATCACAAGGACTTAACATCAGACTCTTATGACGAAGCAAATTGCCATAATTGACTACGGTGTAGGCAACTTAAGGAGCTTAATAAAAGCAGTACAAAATTTTACTGATCAGGCAGTCGTCACCGATGAGGAAGAAGTGGTAGCGGAAGCTCGAGCTCTAATTCTGCCCGGAGTTGGCGCCTTCGCGGCTGGCATGGAGGGCTTAAGGATTAGAGAACTTTTAGAGCCGGTCAAAAACTTTGCTCATAGCGGCAAACCAATTTTGGGAATTTGTCTCGGGGCCCAAATTCTGCTTACCCGCGGGTATGAATTTGGGGATTTTGAAGGACTGAATTTGATTCCGGGAAAAGTCGTGCACTTCCCAGCACTAGAAAATCATGAAAAGGTTCCCCATGTCGGATGGAATGGAATTTTTCCCGGAGACAGCGAAGGCCAATGGCGCAGCACAATTCTTGAGGGAATCCCCCCGCAAGCTAATGTCTACTTTGTTCACTCTTTTGTCTTGGAGCCAGAACAGGAAAAACATGTCCTGGCCAAAACTACCTATGGCGGCTACGAATTCTGTTCCGCCATAAGGCACGAAAATATTACTGGCACTCAATTTCACCCAGAAAAAAGCGGTCCTATAGGCTTAGCTATTATTAAAAATTTTCTCAATTCCCTATGATCCAAACCAAATATGGCCTGCCGGCCGAAGTCAAATTTTGCAAAAAATGCGTAATCA
>CAYPVQ010000002.1:10785-28834 GCA_964414215.1 uncultured Candidatus Saccharibacteria bacterium
AAAGGATACCAAAAAAGAAACGATCGCCTTTGGACCAGACGGGGTATGCGACGCCTGTCGCTTCGCCGAATACAAAAATACAAAAATTGACTGGGAGCAGCGCGAAAAAGAACTTCTCAAACTTCTGGACCAATATCGCAGTAAAAACGGGTACTATGACTGCATTGTTCCCGGGTCAGGTGGCAAGGACAGCTCTTTTACCTCTCATATATTGAAATATAAATACGGCATGAATCCTTTAACCGTAACCTGGACGCCTCACCTCTATACGGACATCGGTTTCCAGAACCTTCAAAGCTGGATTCACAAAGGCGGGTTTGACAATGTCTTGTTCTCTCCCAACGGCCGGGTTCACGCTTTACTCACCAAGCTCGCTTTTGAAAATCTGCTTCATCCTTTTCAGCCCTTCATTATAGGCCAGCGTCACATTGGTCCCAAGATGGCGACCATGTACAAAATTCCTTTGATCTTCTACGGCGAGAACCAAGCGGAATATGGCAATAAAATCGAAGAAAATGATGTCCCAACCATGAAAGATGAGTTTTTTGCCCATGACGTGACTTTGGATAATTTCTTTTTGGGCGGAGTTTCAGCAAAAGAACTAATTAACCGCAATCTCGTTTCAATTAATGATCTTAATCCTTACCTCCCTGCTCCCAAAGAAGAAATCAATAAACTTGGAGTCAAAGTCTATTATCTTGGGTACTATCTCAAATGGGATCCCCAGGAATGTTTCTATTATGCGGCCGAGCACACGGGTTTTAAGCCCAATCAAGAACGCACCGAAGGAAGTTATTCCAAATATTCCAGTATTGATGACAAAACTGATCCTTTTCACTATTACACCACTCTCATCAAATTTGGCCTAGGACGAGCAAGTTATGATGCGGCGCAAGAAATTCGCAATCACAAAATCACGCGGGAAGAAGGTATAGCCTTGGTGCGTAGATTCGATCAGGAATTTCCAAAAAAATATCTCCAGGATTTTCTTAATTATCTTGGCATTGTGGAAGAACGTTTTTGGGAATTAATTGATGCTGGCCGCTCGCCGCACCTTTGGGGGTTAGTGGCAGGCGAATGGAAATTAAAGCAGCCAGTGACCTAACTTTACGAATTACGAATATGTACAAATATACGAATAAAAAGATCATTGAAATTGCCGGACGCAAAATTGGACCAGATTACCCACCGTTTGTGGTTGCAGAAATTGGAATCAATCATGAAGGAGATGTCTATAAAGCCAAACAAATGATTAAAGATGCTGCAGAAGCAGGGGTGGAGTGTGTCAAATTCCAATGCCACGTAATCGAGAACGAAATGGTACCCTTAGCCAAGCAAGTTATTCCTGGCCATACCAAGGAATCAATCTGGGAAATTATGCAGCGCTGTGCCCTCTCCGAAGAAGAAGATCGTGAACTGAAGGCTTACACTGAAAGTCTTGGACTCATCTATCTCTCTACCCCCTTTTCCCGCGCCGCCGCCGATCGTCTCGAAAGACTTGGTGTTCAAGCTTATAAAATTGGCTCGGGCGAGTGTAATAATTACCCGCTAATTGAGCATATCGCTTCCTTTGGTAAACCCATAATCTTAAGCACGGGTATGAATGACATCGAGAGTATCAAACCGGCGGTAGAAATCTTGGAAAATCATCAGATTCCTTACGCCATTCTTCATTGTACCTCTCTCTACCCCACTCCTTATGACAAAGTGAGGCTTGGGGCTCTAGAAGAATTAGCTCAAGCTTTTCCCAAGGCCATGATTGGTTTGAGTGATCATTCCTTGGGCATCTACACTTGCTTGGGGGCCGTAAGTCTGGGAGCTTGCATTTTGGAAAAACATTTCACTTCAGACAAAACCTGGCCCGGGCCAGATATTGCCATCTCGATTGATGCCACGGAATTAAAAGATTTAATCCAAGGAAGCCTGGCCATTCACCAAGCCTTAGGCGGAAAGAAGACCATTTTACCAGAAGAAAAACCCACGATTGATTTTGCTTATGCTTGTGTGGTTACGATTGCTGACATTAAAAAAGGAGAACTGTTTTCTCGCGAAAATCTTTGGGTTAAACGACCGGGTACCGGAGAAATTAAGGCTAAAGAGTTTACGAGTATGCTTGGGAAAACTGCCGCCTCTGACCTTCCCGGTGATACCCAATTAAAATTTAGTGATGTGGAAGGTTATGGCTAAGCGCAAACGAAAAATCCTTTTTATTACCGAGCGCCGAGCTGACTATAGTCGCTTAAAACCAATCATGAAGGCGGTCCAGAAAAGCAAGAAATTGAAGCTTCTTTTGGTAGTAACCGGCACACATCTTTTAGAGTCTTTTGGCCATACCCGAAAAGTGATTGAGGCCGATGGCTTTAAAGTTGATGCCGCGATCCCCATGTTTACTCGTAATGATCCGGACGATGGAGCCACGATGGTCAAAGCCATGGGCAAGGCCCTAATTGGCTTTGCCAAAGTCTTGAGGCGTCTTAAGCCCGATCTGATTTTTGCGGGCTTTGACCTTGGGGGAAATTTTGCAGCAGCGATTGCGGGCATGCATATGAATATTCATGTCTCCCACATTCAAGGAGGGGAAGTTACAGGCACCATTGACGAAGTGATCCGACACGGAATTACCAAATTCGCTCACATTCATTTTCCGGCTACCGAAGCAAGTCGGAAGCGGATCGTTAAATTGGGCGAAGATCCAAAGTATGTTTTTGTCGTTGGGGCCTCAAGTTTAGACACCATTAAAAGTTTAAACTACCTCCCCAAAACGCGGATTTGCAAAAGATATAATTTGGATCATAAGCGAAAACTAATCTTGTTTCTGCAGCACCCGGTCACTACCGAGGTCAATGAGGTGGTAAAACAAATTAACGCAAGTATCAAAGCCATTCAGGTCATAAACCGGAAATATGGGACAGAATCTTTAGCCATTTATTCCAACAACGATGCGGGCGGAAAAAGCATCATTAGCAAGTTAAAACAATCAGGCATCAAGGTCATCCCCCACATTGTTTATGAAGATTTTTTGAATCTGATGAAAGTGGCTTCCGTCTTAGTCGGCAATTCGAGTGCCGGGATTCACGAAGCTCCATCCTTTGGCCTCCCGACCGTAAACATTGGGACCAGACAACAATTCCGGCAGCGAGGGCAAAACCTCATCGAGGTGGATTATGACCAATATGAGATCCAAAATGCCATCCGCAAAGCTTTATTTGATAAAAAGCTTGCCCGGAGAGTGAAACAGGCAAAAAACCCTTACGACCAAGGGCCAACCGCTAAGCAAATTGTCAAAATCTTGGAAAACCTTAAGTTTCCGCCGATCCAGAAGGTCATTACTTACTAATTTATGAGGAGATTTCATACGGTGCTACTGATAGGAGGAACTGGATTTGTGGGAGAGTACTTGACTCGGCAGTTACAGAAAAAAACCAAGTATCAACTCTTATGTATTCACGCTTCTCCTCTCACCCAAGAACTTTTCCGCGGTGTCCAAGATTTTCAAATTGATTTAAGAAAACCTCTTCCTCCCAAATTCCTTGCCCCTCGGGATATCCAAACCATTGTGATTTTGACTCAGCCAAACGAACTGATTATGACCAACATTCTTAAGATCATGAAAAAACTTGATTCCCTGCAAAAAATTATTTACGTTTCCACAATCTTGTTTTATCCCGAATCTGCGAAAAAACAAGGAGAAGATACCTTGCCTGAACCAATCTCTTCCTATGAACGAGGGAAACTTGAGGAAGAAACAAGACTTTCCGAATATGCGGCTAGCCGAAGGATTAAACTTTGCATTGCGCGGCTGGCCAATGTTTACGGGGACATCAAAAACAATGGCGTCATCGGCCGAATCTTTCAATCCCTATTCTCTGACCGAATTCTAGTAATCAACGGCCAAGGATATCAGAAACGCGATTATATTTTTGTGAAAGACGCCGCTAGGCTCTTAAGCTGTCTCATTGAGCATCGCGAGGCCAACCAAACAGAAATTTATAATCTCTGCACTGGTGAAGGATACAGCATCGATGAATTGATCGAGTGTATTGAAAAAATTACCAAACGAAGGATTAATTACACAATCGGGCCTGCGGTTTTGGAAAAACAGATCGTGATTGGCGATAATCGCAAAATCTTAAGTCTGCCTGGATGCAAAATCAAATATAAGCTAATTCGAGGCTTAAAAAAAACTTATGCCAACTACCAGGCAAAACCTGCCTAAAATTTTAGCGATCATTCCGGCCCGCGGCGGCTCCAAAGGCATTCCCAAAAAGAATCTGGTTCCCCTTCTGGGAAAACCTTTAATTGCCTGGACAATTCAGGCAGCACGAGAATCAAAATATATTGATCGGATTGTCGTCTCTTCTGACAGTCAAGAAATTTTAGCAGTCGCCAAAAAAATTGGAGCAGAGATCATTGCGCGCCCAAAGCCACTCGCCGCAGATCACGTAGTCGCCGCCCTAGTGGTCGAACATGCTTTGAGTTATCTTAAAAACCGTGAGAATTATCAGCCGGAAATTATCGCTTACCTGCAACCCACTTCGCCGCTGCGGAGCACTTTTGATCTTAACCAAGCCATCAGCTTGTTTTTGAAAAAGAAAGCGCGGGCCTTAATCAGTGTCTTTGCTGTTGATAATAAATACCTCAAAGCTTTTGCCCTCAACCAAGATGGTTATCTGCAGGGAGTCTCAAAACCAGAGATCCAATTTGGCAACCGTCAATCTGCCCCGCCCCTTTTTATGCCTAACGGCGCAATTTACCTAATCTGGCGCAAAATTTTTAAAAAAACTGGGGAATTATTTGCTCACAAAACCATTCCCTTTGTGATGAGTGCTAAAAAAAGTATTGATATTGATACGCTTAAAGATTTAAACTTAGCAGCCAAATTTCTTAAGACCTAAGCCATGGAAGCAAAATACGGACTACCACCTCAAGTCAAATTCTGCAAAAAATGCGTGATCTCAAACCAGCGCCCTTCTTCAGCAGTGGAATACGAACACACCAAGGAAAGCTTGAAACAAACCATTAGTTTTGATGACGAAGGAGTTTGTGATGCTTGTAGAGTTGCGGAAAAGAAAAAAACCACAAATTGGGTTCGGCGCGAAAAAGAACTGCGAGAATTATGCGACCGGTTTCGCAAAGCTGACGGAAGTTACGACTGTCTGGTTCCTGGTTCAGGCGGTAAAGACAGTTTCTATGCCGCTCACCTTCTTAAATATAAATATGGAATGCACCCGCTTACCGTAACTTGGGCCCCCCACCTCTATACCCCGTGGGGCTGGCAAAATTTCCAATCCTGGATTCATTCTGGTTTTGATAATTACCTTTGCACCCCCAATGGCCGGATCCATCGGCTACTGACAAGGCTGGCGGTAGAAAATCTTTTTCATCCTTTTCAACCATTTATCATTGGCCAGAAGGCCTTAGCACCCAAAATGGCTATCCAATTTCAGATTCCCCTCATCTTCTACGGAGAAAATGAAGCCGAATACGGAAATCCGATTGCCGATAACCAGACTGCGCTTCGCAACTGGAAATATTTTGTCGCGAATGACCCTTCAAAAATTTTCTTAGGCGGAATATCAGTTCAGGACTTGATTACGAAATACGGTGTTGATAAGAATGACCTAAAAGTTTACCTGCCCGCTAATCCTGATAAGCTTACAAAACTTGAGGTAGAAGTCCACTATTTGGGATATTATCTTCCCTGGCATCCGCAAGGATCATATTACTATGCGGTCGAGCACGGTTTTCAGGCTTCTCCGGAACGCACTCCTGGTACCTATAGCAAATACAATAGCATTGATGATAAGATCGATGACTTTCATTATTACACCACTTTTATTAAGTTTGGCATCGGCCGCGCCACTTATGATGCCTCACAAGAAATCCGCAATGGCGAAATTACCCGCGAAGAAGGAATCGCCTTGGTTAAGCGGTTTGACGGCGAATTTCCCCAAAGATTTGCAGAAGAAATCTTTAAATACTTGACCATAACGGAGAAAGAATTTCCTCAAGCTTCTGAAATGTTCAAGCAGCCGGTAGTGGACTACAATTACTTCATGCAATTAGCAGATGAGTTTCGCTCTCCCCATCTGTGGAAGAAAGAAAAGGGAAAGTGGAGGCTTAGGTATCAGGTCAATTAATAATATGGAAGAGATTAAAATTGAAAACAAAATTATCGGGTATGACAAACCAGTGTTTGTAATTGCCGAAGCAGGAGTAAACCATAATGGCAAACTTAACCTTGCCTTAAAACTGGTGGATGCCGCAGCCAAAGCTGGAGCAGATGCGATAAAATTCCAAACCTTTAAAGCCGAAGAGGTAGTGCTTGAGAAAGCTCCGCAATTCAAAATGCTTAAAAAATTAGAACTCAAAGCCGAACATTATCCAAAAATTCTCAAGCGATGCACCAAAAAAAACATTCTGTTCTTATCAACTCCCCACGGAGGATTTGCCAGTGTTAAATTTTTGCAAGCCTTAAAAATTCCAGCATTTAAATTTGGGTCCGGGGACTTAACCAATCTCCCGGTAATCCAATTTGCGGCCCGATCTCAAAAACCCATAATTTTAAGTACCGGCATGGCAAATTTAAAAGAAATTGCCGAAGCAGTCGCCGTGATTCGCAAAACTGGCAATCAAAAAATCATTATTCTGCACTGCACCACCAGCTACCCCTGCCCGGAAGATGAAGTTAATCTTCGTGCTATGGAGACTCTGAAGAAAAAATTTCATTGCCTAGTTGGCTATTCTGATCATACTTTGGGAATTGAGGTTCCCATCATGGCCGCGACCTTAGGGGCGGTGGTAATTGAAAAACATTTAACTCTTGGAAAGTATTTTCCTGGCCCTGATCATAAAGCTTCGGTGGAGCCAGCAGAGTTTTTGGCCCTGACAAAAACAGTTAAAAAAGTAAGAATGATTCTCGGATCTCCCGAGAAGTCGCCCACACCCAGTGAGAAGTTAATGCAAAAAATTGCGCGCAAAAGCCTGGTCTCGCTCTCCCCAATCAAACTAGGGGAGAAATTCGGTGTACAAAATTTAGGGATCAAGCGTCCTGGTGCAGGGCTTGCTCCCAAATTTTACTTTCAAGTCTTAGGCAAAAAAGCCCAAAGAAACATTAAAGCTAATTCGCTAATTGAAAAATATGATTTACCCCGTTAGAAATCCCCGAAGCTGCGAGATTTGTAACGGGAAAATAGCTCAAACATATGTCACAAAAGATTTCTAACGGGGCTGATCGTTTTCAAAATTGGCAACCCCCGGAAATCAAAGAAGGCGAGCTCACGAAATGGTATTGGTTGGTTCGTCACAAAGACCAACTGACCCTTGGCAAAAAAACCGATATTGGCGCCTTCACCTATATTAATGCCAAAAATGGGGTCGTGATTGAGGATGAAGTCCAAATCGGCTCTCACTGCTCTATCTATTCGATTTCCACCATTGATCAAAAAGCAGGACCAGTGGTGCTTAAAAAAAATTGCAAGATCGGTTCCCATTCAGTAATCCTGCCGGGAGTGACCGTAGGCGAAAATGCGATTGTAGGAGCATTTGCTTTGGTGAATAAAGATATCCCCGCAAATACAGTCGCAGTGGGAATCCCGGCAAAAGTTATAAAAACCATATGAAATTTTACCCCCTCGCTAAACCATACCTCAAGGAAGCAGAAATCCAAGCCGTGACCCGAGTAATCAAAAGCGGAGTTCTAAGTCTGGGGCCAGTACACAAAAAGTTCGAAAACGCATTTGCGAAAAAAATCGGCACGCGGTACGCCTGTGCAGTCTCAAGCGGCACCGCGGGTTTGCATCTCGGAATGATTGCTGCGGGAATCAAAGCCGGCGATGAAGTCATCACCACTCCGTTTTCCTTTGTGGCTTCCAGTAACTGTATTTTGTACCAAAACGCCCGACCAGTCTTTGTGGACATTGATCCTGTAACTTTCAATCTTGATCCGTCAAAAATTGAAAAGAAAATTACCAAAAAAACTCGGGTGATTTTAGTAGTGCACATTTTTGGACAACCAGCAGACATGAATCCTATCCTTAAACTTGCCAAAAAATATAATTTGAAAGTCATTGAAGACGCCTGTGAATCTTTAGGGGCAACCTACCGAGGCCGCAAAGTGGGCACTTTTGGGGAAAGTGCGGTATTTGCGTTTTATCCCAATAAGCAAATCACAACTGGCGAAGGAGGCATGCTGGTCACGAATCATAAAAAAATCTATGAACTTGCCTCCAGCCTTCGTAACCAAGGACGGGCCGATGATCTGCAGTGGCTTGACCACCGGTATTTAGGGTATAATTATCGCTTAGACGAAATGAGTGCAGCGCTAGGCCTTGTGCAACTGCAAAAACTTGATTGGTTGATTGAAAAAAGGCGAAAATTAGCAAAATTATACACTCGCCACCTCACCCCCTACCGCAAGCTGGTAAGTCTTCCGCAAGTCGCAGCGGGAAATACTCATACTTGGTTTATATACGTCGTTTTGCTAAATAATCCTCGGATCAATCGCGATCAGATCATAAAAAAGCTCCAAAAACAAGGAATTCAAACTAAGCCTTACCTTCCCTCAATTCACCTCTTCAACTTTTACCGCAAAAAATTTGGTTTTAAGCCTGGAGATTTCGAAATCTCCGAAACCACCTCGCGTACCGCTCTGGCCCTGCCTTTCTATATTGGACTTCGCGAAGAAGATATTAAGGACATTGTTAATAAATTAATTAAAGTCTTACAAAGTTATGACTCATGAATTCAAAGATAAAATCGTCCTTGTTACCGGCGGGACAGGAACCATCGGCTCAGCTCTAGTGCGCGAACTTCTAAAACTTGAACCAAAACAAATCCGCATTCTATCCCGCAATGACAGCAGTCAATATCATCTCTTAGAAAGCCTGGGACATCCCAAAAACGTCCGAGCCCTGATTGGGGACATCCGCGATCTCGAGCGACTCAAACTCGCTTTTGAAAATGTGGACATCGTCTTTCATGCCGCGGCCTTAAAACACGTACCGTTATGCGAATATAACCCCCTGGAAGCGGTCAAAACCAATATCTTAGGCTCCCAAAACGTGATTGACGCGGCTTTTCACAATCGAGTCAAAAAAGTTATTGCCATCTCGACCGATAAGGCCGTGGATCCTCACAATGTCATGGGGGTTTCGAAACTGATGATGGAAAAACTCTTTATTAATACAAACTTTTTCTCGGTTGGTAAAACCCAATTCTCTTGTGTGAGGTTTGGCAATGTCGCTTGGGCCAATGGGTCAGTCCTGTCTTTGTGGCAAAAACAGATCCAGAAGCAGGGAGTGCTTAATATTACTAATCCAAATATGACCAGGTTTCTCATGTCTATTGGGCAAGCGGTAGACTTGACCTTAAAAGCTGCCGAACTCTCCCAAGGCGGGGAGATTTTCATCTTTAAAATGCCCTCGATCAAGCTCCGGGATCTAGCAAAGCTCTTTCTTGCTAAGTATTACCGAAGTCAGCGGCTTAAGATCGAAACGATTGGTCTGCGCCCTGGCGAAAAAATGACTGAAGAGCTATTCAGCATTAATGATCTCAAAAAACAGGTTCTTGCCAACGAAGAAATGTTTATTCTGATCCCTGAAGTGTACATCTATAACATTGAACAAGCGCTACCAAAGTATCGAGGCTATAAAATAGTCAAAAACAAAACTCGCTACTCTTCTGAGAATTCCCTAAACCTTAAGAAAATTAAAGAAATAATCTAGATGCATCGAATTTGTGTTGTGGGAGCCGGAGAAGTCGGCAGCAGGCATCTGCAGGCTTTGGCCGCTGTCAAATTCCCTTTGGAAATTGTGGTGGTTGATCCCCAAAAGCAATCCCTGACCCACGCGCGGCAGCGCTACGAAGCAGTAGCTTTTACTTACTCCCGCCATAAAATCATCTATGAAACGAATCTTCCGACAAGCTCCTCCCGGAAAATCGATTTAGCAATTGTGGCTACCACAGCTGAGGTGCGAGCCGAAGCGATCCGCGCTTTGCTTAAGCACTCCAAAGTTCGTTACCTCATCTTGGAAAAGCTCCTTTTTCAAAAAAAACCAGATTACCAAGAAATTGGCAGGCTCCTTCACGAGACAAAAACTCAAGCCTGGGTAAATTGTACCATGCGAACTATGCCTTTTTATTATGAACTGAAAAAACAATTAGACCACGGGCCCATAAAATTTCAGTCGCGCTTTTCGAACTTTGGCCTCATTTCCAATGCCATCCATTATCTTGACTACCTTGTGTTTTTGACCGGTTGCCGGGAATTTTCCCTTGATTTTTCCGAGCTTAACCCGAAACCCGTGGAAAGTAAACGAAAAGGGTTTTTGGAGTTCAAGGGAACCTTAACCGCGAAGTTTACTGACGGAAGCCAAATGTCTGTAACCAGTACCTCCAATCCTCAACCAGAAATTGAAATCTTAATTGAAGGTGCTGGGGTTCGCTTAAGAGTTTATGACCTTGAAGAAAAAGCCTTCCTTGCCAAAAAAGAAAATCATTGGCAGGAAAAAGAGATTAAGGCTCAGGTTCCTTTTATTAGTGAGATGACCACTGGTTTAGTGAATAATCTTTTGGAACGCGGAACTTGCATGCTTACTTCTTTCGAAGAATCCCAGGTGGTACATTTAAGATTACTGGAACCGGTATTGGAATTTTTAAATAAGCATTCACCAAAGAAGTATAACTATTATCCTTTCACCTAAGCTTCCCTTATGAATGCAAAAGCGAAAATCTTATTAGTGGGAGCCGGAGCAATGGGGATCGAATATACTCATGTGCTTAAGGCCCAAAAAGAGTCTTTAGTAGTTGTCGGCCGGGGTGGGCTTTCAGCTAAAATTTTTGAAAAGGCCACGGGGCTACCAGTAATTCGCGGCGGAATTGTCCGCTGGCTGCATCGCACAAAAAACCCTCCAGCGAGAGCAATTGTGGCAGTTCCCGAGGAGGATTTGGGCGAGGTAACTAGACTCTTAATCAAACACGGTGTGAGGCAAATTCTCGTAGAAAAACCGGGAGGATTAACTCCGACGGACATCTGTCTCGTCGCCAAGTCTGCAAAAGCTCATAAAGCCAAAGTTTATATAGCCTATAACCGAAGATTTTACGCCTCAACCCAAAAGGCTCAAGAAATTATCAAAAAAGACAGTGGGGTTTTGTCTTTTAATTTTGAATTTACCGAATGGAGTCATATCGTCTCAAGACTTAAAAAACCGAGAAAAGTTAAACAAGCATGGTTCCTCGCTAATTCTTCGCATGTCATTGACTTGGCATTTTTCCTGGGAGGAAAGCCTAAAAAACTTTACAGTTTTGCGAAAAGCCCCCTGCCCTGGGGCCCAAAGCTTTCGGTCTTTGCTGGCGCTGGAGTCAGTAAGACCGGCGCTCTTTTTTCCTATCAAGCCAATTGGCAAGCGCCAGGGCGCTTCGGAGTAGAAATTTTAACTTCCAAACATCGCCTAATCTTTCGGCCGCTTGAAAAATTACAGATTCAAAAAATTGGCACAACAGTAAGCGAAGAACTACCTTTGGATGATAAACTTGATCATAAATTTAAACCGGGTTTGTATAAAGAGGTCGAAGCTTTTTTGGGCAACAAAAAAAATCTACCG
This sequence comes from uncultured Candidatus Saccharibacteria bacterium, assembly GCA_964414215.1. Lineage (GTDB taxonomy): Bacteria > Patescibacteriota > Doudnabacteria > UBA920 > 2-01-FULL-46-14 > CAYPVQ01. Next base: position 22,389 of record CAYPVQ010000002.1, read on the forward strand.
ACTATCCAGGAACAAGTAAAGCTGCTTGCCTTTTATGAAAAAATTAATTAAGTACCCGTTCAATTATCTTAATACCAATATTCTCAAGCCGCGAATTTGGAATTTTAAATACCGCGAGATCTTAGGAAAAAATCGCGCGCTTAAAAATACCAAACGTGGCAAGCGGTGCTTTATCTTAGGCACCGGACCTTCTATTCTCAAGCAAGACCTCTTGCGCCTTCAAGGCGAAGAGGTTTTTGTGGTAAATAATTTTTGGCATCATCCCCAATATCTCAAACTTCACCCTAATTACTATGTCATAACTGATCCCACTTATTTTCCTCAAAATCAGGAAAAAACTTTTCTTGGTGACGATCTTCTTAAGCGAGATGAAGTGATTAACAAGCTTCCCACCAAACTTTTTTTTAATCTTCGGGGCAAAGAATTTATCCAGGAGCGTGGTCTTTATAAAAATAACGAGATTTATTATCTAGGTATCATTGGTTTTTTCCGCTCCAATCACAAATTTAATCTCGAGATTGACAAAGTTATTCCCGAAGTCAAAAATGTGGTCTTGGGCTGTCTCATCATTGCTGTCTATATGGGTTTTGAGGAGATTTATCTTTTGGGGTGTGAGCATGATTTCTTTGCTCACCCGCGGTTTTACGAAGGCTTTAAACACTTCTACGAAGAAAAAAAGCGGGATTCAACAAACGCCGAAGAAGCTCGCTATTATAACCTCAATGTTCAATCTTATGAAGATGTAATTGAGTCTTATCGCCTTACTTTCCGCAATTACCGACTCTTCAAAGAAAAGATTGCCCAAACTTACCCGCGCGTGAAGATTTATAACGCGACCCCCAATAGCTTTTTAGATGTTTTCCCGTTTGTTAAATATGAAGACTTAGTTCTTTAAAGATCCGTTCCGTAACCTTTCCATCCCACAAAGGAATATGGCGCGAGCGGAAATCACTTCTCTGTAAGTGATTTTTCATTTCGTCAGCTTCTGCGGTGTCAATGGGAAAAAGTTTATTTGAACCCAAAGCCAAAGTCACGGGCCGCTCCGTATTGTCGCGCAAGGTTGCGCAAGGAACACCCAAATGGCTTGTCTCATCTTGAATCCCTCCTGAATCAGTGATCACTCCAAGACTTTGGGCAACTAATTTCATAAATTCAAAATATCCCAGCGGTTCAATTACCTGAATTCCGTCCAGGAGATTCAAAAAACCAAAAGCTTCAATCATTTTTTTTGTCCCGGGGTGAAGCGGAAATACCAGCGGAACATCTTGGTTAACCCCACTCAAGAGGGTTAGGATTTTTTTTAGATCACCGGGGTGATCAATATTTTCTTGGCGGTGGACGGTCACCACGGCATAGCTTTTCGGCTTACGATGTAAAACCTCTAAAATATTAGAATTTTGAATCTTTTCCCAAAACGTGTCCAGGCTATCAATCATAATATTCCCGACCAATTTTATTTTCTCTTCCCTAATTCCCTCGCGGCGAAGATTTTCATTAGCCGCAGTTTCCGTAGTAAAAAGCAAATCCGAAAGGTGGTCCACAACACAGCGGTTGATTTCCTCCGGCATCCGCCGGTCATGACTTCTAAGCCCTGCTTCGATATGGATTAACTTACAATGGTTTTTGGTTGTGGCGATCGCTCCCGCCAAAGTGGAATTCACGTCCCCGAACACCACACAAGCATCAAATTCATAGCCGCTAAAAACTCTCTTGAGACTATCAAACATTTTACCGATTTTCTCCGTATGGTACTGTCCTTTGACATCAAGGTAAATATCTGGTTTAGGTAAATCAAGCTCTTCAAAGAAAACTTGGGACATGTTTGGGTCAAAATGTTGACCGGTATGGATAAGGGTAAACCGAAACTCGGGATGCTTTTTGGCCTCGCGGAAAAAGGGGGTGGCCTTGATGAAATTCGGCCTTGCCCCCAAAATCACGACAATGTATTTCTGCTTACTTGAGACCATAGTAACTCTTCATCCAATCTATGGTTTTTTTTACCCCGTCTTCCAAAGTCACGGTTAATTTGTGGTCTAGATCCCGGACAGCTTTGCTAATATCGACTTTCTTGCTTTTGGTAGTTAAGATCTCTGACGCTTGATAAGTAATAAGGTTTCGATCAGCGCCGGCAATTTTCCAGACAATATCTGCAAGCTCCTCGATGCTGTGATATTCGAGCCCCCCAATATTGTAAACCTCGCCCGGTTTGAAATTGTCAACAATATTGCACAAAGTCCGGCAGGTATCTTCCAGGTAAGTCGAGGTGCGAAAATGTCCTTTATAAACGAGGATTGGCAAGCCCTTCAGGGCATGATAACAGAACTTGCAGTTTACACTTCGATAGGGATGATACCATTCCCCTGGTCCATAAGTGTTGAACAACCTCACAATCACTGTCTTGGTGCCGTGTTTGACGGCCGAGTTTCTGATTTGTTGTTCATTCACCCATTTGGACAACGCGTAATCATTTAACTGCTTGATTTCGTGACTCTCCATCACTTCTTCTTTCATCATATCTTGCCAATCACCATAAACTTCCGAAGACGAAAAATGATTAAGTTTAAATCCTAGCTTTTCCTGAAGCCGAATTATGTTTTTGGTACCAATGGCATTGGATCGCCAAACCTGCTCGTAAAAATCTTCCCCGTTCCACCGGCCAAATTCTGCCGCAGTGTGATACACAAAATCAAAAGGTCCGGCCTTTTCAAAAACTCGCGCGAGCTGGCGAAAATCAGCCACATCACAGCGCGAATAGGTAAACTCGGTCTTCGCCATCTCCTGTTCCCAGCCCACTTCGCCCGCTGTGTGAAAAAGATCAATCCCAAAAACTTGATGACCGCGGTCAGCCAGCATTTTTGTGAGGTAAGAACCGATTACTCCTTTTGATCCGGTAACTAAGATTTTTGCCATATTTTAGGTTTTTACGGCCTTGACAATTAAGTGTCTTCCCCAAACTAAACCAAGATTTGTTAACCACTGCTCAAATTTAATAACGAGCTTTTGCAAGAAACCGAGATGCAAGGGAAATTTTAGCAAAAAATCAAATCCTGGCCCATCAAGAAAAGAAACCGAACTAATCTCTAAAATCTCTAAACCATAACTTTTAAGCCAGGCTTGCAGACTTTGACTGTTAAATTCCCGCACGTGCGCGTCGCCATGATCAGTAATTTCTTGTTCAGAGTATTGGGTAAAGGACTGAAATTTTCTTACTCCCAAAAAACGTAACAGTCTTCCCCACCAGGTGGCGTCAGCATTGAGATTGGGGACCGTAACTATCAGCATACCAGTTTTTTTGAGCACCCGCAACAGCTGGTACATGGCCTCGTCCTTATTGGAAACATGCTCCAAAACTTCGGCACAAATTATCTTGTCAAAAAAATTATCTGCAAAAGATAAATGCTCAACCGCAGACTGTTGAAAAAACAAATTCTTAATCTGTTTGTGGGCTTTGGTTTGATTGGCTCGTTCGATAAAACTCTGGGCGATATCTGTGCCATAACCTTCTTTGATTTTATGAGCTACTTGAAATAATTGCCTTCCCGAAGCACAGCCGGCATCCAAAACTCTGTCTTCTGTCTGCGGATCGAGGAGTTTCAAGATTAATTGCTCCCTTAAATAATTCGTCAAACCAACGCGGTGGGTGGGAGTGAATTTGTAACCGAGGTAACGTTCCCCTTTACTTCTCCCAAAATCCTCCCACATTTTTTGATAACTATTTTCCAATTCTCTCCAAAGCCTCGTTAATTTTCTGTCCTTGCGTTGTCCAGGTAAGATTATTCATCACAAAATTTCTCGCATTCTCACCCATCCTCATCCTTTGTTCAAAGCTCATACTTTGAAGCCTTATTAAAGCCTCCTCAAGCTCTTCGGTAATCTTTTCCGGACTAATAATCATACAAAAATCTTGGCCAGAGAGCAACTCGCCAACTGGTCCAACCTCGGTAAGAACTAAGAGTATACCGGTTGCCAAATTTTCCGGAAGTTTAGATGGATAAGCATACTCAGTTAGTGGTAAACTCGGGCGGGGGATGGTAAGTACATCAGTCTGGCTTATCACCTCATTGACATTCTCATGGTCGAGATCAAAATTAAGCTCGGTAAGCTCGCTTAAATTTTTCTCCTCAAGTAACTTGAGCAACTCTGCTCGTTCACCGCTTAAGATGAGCTTCAAGCGAAAGGGAAAGAGATTTTTCTTTTTAATCTCTCCTGCTGCTTCCAGTAAAAAATTAAGTCCTTGGTAATTTCTCGTATTCCCCATATACCCAATGGTAAACACCCCTTGCCCTTCTGATCTTTTCTCCCCTTCCTCCCCTTCTCTCTTTTTGAACTCTTCCGGATTAAATCCGCCATAAATCACCACAATATTTTTATTTATTCTTTCATAATATTTTTTTAATTTCCCGGCCACCACAAAAATCAAATCATAAAACCTCAAGAAAAATTTTATTTTTTTATCATAAAAAAATTTGCGAAAGCCGCCAATGCTTCCCTTAAAATACCGCTCTTCGACATAAAGGCCGTGAAGGTCAATTGCGATTTTCACCCCCAGAAGCCACTTTAAAAATACTGGCAATTTAATGCCAACTTCAGTGGCAGTCAAAACCATCTCAATATTTTTTTCCCTTATGAGTTTGCGAAAATAACTAAGCTTTTGCCAACCTGCCAAGGACGGATACGGAACAAAAATATCTTCCAAATCTGGTTCGACGTCTTTAACGCAGACTAATAAATTATGTGCCTTGCGAATCTGCCGCAAAAAATTGTAAATCCTTAAGGGGGTTCCCCGCACCGGATTTTTGAGCGCTACCGGACAGACAAATAGTATGCTTTTACTCATATAAAAACGGTAAAAACCTTAGTAATTTACCCCCATTATAGCAATTTCAGGAGTTTTTTACTAAACCCTAGCTTATGGAGCCCAAGATCTTTTTCGCCCGATTCTCCCAGGTAAAATTCTGGACCAGCTGCCAACCGTTTTGGCTAATCCTCGTGCAAAGCTCTTGATCTTCTAAAGCCTTCCGAATCGCCTCCTTGAGACTCTTAGCATCATCCGGGATAAAGAAAATCGCGGTCTCTTCACTTAAAATCTCGCGGATCGAGGGCAAATCCGAAGCCACAATTGGCCGTCTTGCAGCCAAATATTCAAAAAGTTTCAAAGGTGAAGTATGAGAGCGGGAAATTTCCTCTTTGGCCGTATTGGGCAAAACCAAAACATCCGCCGCCGCAAGATATTTGGGAATTTCTGCATGAGGTTTATGTCCCAAAATCAGGACATTGTCTAGATCGCCTGCAATTTGCTTAAATTTTTTTACGTCTTCGTTTGCCCCCCCAACAAAGACAAATTTGATATTTGGCATTTGGATTTTTAAATTCCTTGCTGTCTGCAGCAAAGTGCTTGCTCCTTTCCACTCATACAAATGCCCTGTGTACATAACAATTTTTTTATCTTGCGGCAGTCCCAGCTCTTCCCTAACCCCCACTCTTTCTCCCCCTTGCAATAGATTCTTCATTTTTTCCTTCTCCCCTCGCGGGAGAAGGTGATCCGCCGAAGGCGGAGCGGATGAGGGGTGTCCGCCTAGGGTGGATTCGACCTCTCCTGCCTTCGGCTCCCTCCCCACGCCTGGGGAGGGAGGTAAGGGGGTAGAAAATTTCTCCACGTCAACACCATCGGGTACAACCAAAATTTTTTCCCCTACTATCCCCATTCTCCCCAACCCTTTTGCCACTCCTTGGCTGATGGCAATTATCCTCTGACATTGCTGCCAGTAGCGAAGATAAAAATTTGCGTTTTGCGGCAAGGTATGCGCTTCCCAGACGACCTGTCCCGAAAATCTCTGAAGTAGGGGCAAAAGATATTCATCGCGGGTATAGAAAATCCGCTGCTGTCTATCTTTTTGAAATAACAGATAAAGAAATAGACTTCCTAAGAAAAAGAAGGTTTCCAACTTTAGATAAATCCCGCCAGGTAGTTTCCAGAGGAAAATTGGATCAAAAATGAAAAGTTTTCTGATTCGAAAGTTACAGTTAAGTTGATAATAAACAAATGGGTCTTTTTCTTTAATCTCAAGATTTACCCTAGTCGGCACCACCAACTCTACTTCTACCCCCGCCCGAGCCAAGGCTTCACAAGTCTTCATGATTTGGATGCCATGCGCTTTTTCTGTTGGCAACCTAATGTTAGCGATATATACGATCATTTTACTAAAAAAATGTAGTACCCGCTTACTTGTTTGCTATTGAGCTTTCCGAAAAGCTTATCCAAAAAATTAAATAGTTTATTTAGCCACGTGATTTTTCCTAGAGGGCTTAAGTATAGCCAAGTCTCCAGGGCACCGCGAATACTTTGTTTCTCGACCAGTGAGAATTTTTTAAACAAGAGATCTATCGCTTCATCTGTAAAGCGCCAGTAATCCTTATAATAACCCTGCTTGGCATGATAATAATAC
>CAYPVQ010000002.1:28844-30395 GCA_964414215.1 uncultured Candidatus Saccharibacteria bacterium
CCGCATGCGCCAGGCCGCAAAACCCGATAGATTTCCTGCGCCGCCCGAATGGGATCCTCCACGTGTTCTAAAACTGCCAGACAAATAATGGCTTCTTGGGAATCATCCGCAAAAGGCAAATGGTGAATATCGCCAAGAATATCGGGTTTGTAGTCTGGTACTGGATCAAGAATTTTGTAATCAACTTTTTTGAGGTAAGGCAAAATCCAAGCGCGGTCTGGATCATAGCGATTACCGCGATCGCGAAGGACGCGCAACCCTCCGCCAATGTCAATTACCACCTGATTTTCGGTAAAAATCTTTTTGACTTTTTCTCGAAAAAAATTATCCCAAGGTGTCATTTTATTTCCTCCAAAACTTTTTTTAATGCCGCTCCCAGAGCATAGGGCGTAAACTTCTCTTGGTATAAAGCATAACCTCTTGCAGCAAGGCTTTCCCGCAGGGCTTTGTTATTTTTGAGTAGCAAAATTTTATCAGCCAAATCTTTGGGATCAGCCGGATGGCAAAACAAGCAATGAATGCCATCACTCAAAACTTCCCTAGCCCCTTCATTAGCAGTAATCAAGGGCTTGCCGCAGGCCAGAGCTTCGTAGACTTTATTAGTCACCACGGTTTTAAGCCTGGAAACATTGCCAAAAACCCCCAGGCATACTTGAGCGCCCTGAATATATTTTGCCAGTTCGTGCGGCGACAAAGTATCGATAAACTGGAGATTCTTAAGATCAAGCTTATCTTTAAGCTCAACCATGCGCGGCTTTTCCGGCCCGCCACCAATCAAAACAAATTCAATTTCCTGGTTACCTAAAATTTTTGCGGCTTGAAGAATATACTCCACTCCATGTTGAGGCGTCATATAGCCCCAGAATAGAATTAAGAATTTAGAATTATGAATCGTGGGAGCGGAAAAGGGCCTAAAGATTTCGTCATTGGCGCCAATGAAAATGCGGCAGAACTTTTGCCTCGGAAGGCAAAAGGTTTGAACAAAAAAATCAATTAGGGTATTGGTTTCCAATAATACTCGATCGGCGAGTTTACAGGCGAGTTTGTCCAAATAGTAAAAATATTTCGCTTTGGTACTCCCCGGCTTGGCGGTTTTTCGGTCAAATACGTGCGCGTCATAGTACGAGACAAACGCGTCAAAAATTACGGGTGCGGTGGCAACCGCGCGAGCCAGTGGCATGACGGAAAAACCAGGAAAACCCACGATCATTGCGTCATATTTGCCCCGCAAAAACCAATGGCGAAAAAATAATTTTAGATATTTCCACAAAAACCATGACCGATCGTGAAGCTCGGTCACCTCAATTCCGTTTAATTTCAAGCCCCTCATCAAAATTTTATTGCGCGGATGAGCTTGATTGTATGAACCAAAATACAAAACCTTCATCTTTGCAAAAACCTTAAGACTTTGCGCCAAAGACCTTTTTTTCCAAAGCCGAGATATTCTGGCACATCAATGTCAGCCCCGGATTTAGCCCGCAACTGCCCGGTCGCGGCGGCAAAAATTACCTCGGCCACTCTCTCGGGTTCAACCCCCGAGGCTTGGCCCAT
>CAYPVQ010000003.1:0-146 GCA_964414215.1 uncultured Candidatus Saccharibacteria bacterium
AAGCAATGGTGGCCACTTGAGCAATCTCGGCCTTGGTTTTAATATCTTTTTTCTTGCTCTTCAAACCCTCTACCCCATCTTTGACTGCCTCGGAAATGTCGTGGCGCAATTTCACGGGTTTTTGTTTAACATCTTCGTCGCGAAGG
>CAYPVQ010000003.1:156-2618 GCA_964414215.1 uncultured Candidatus Saccharibacteria bacterium
TTGTTGGCCACCTCTTGAATGAGGGAAGCACCGACATTTTCAAATTTGTCTTTGAGCTCAACCTCCTTTGCCACAGTCACGCCGTCATCAGTAATCGTGGGCGAGCCGAAACTCCGGTCAATCACGACCGAGCGGCCTTTGGGACCCAAGGTCACTTTGACAGCAGAGGCGATTTTCTCCACTCCTTTTTGGATCGCCTCCCGGGCACTAAAATTGTAACGAATATCTTTAGCCATTCGACTTTGTTCCTCGCTTACCGCTCGTCACTTCGCTCATGGTCTACGCCCCGCTTGGAGCGGGGCTTCGACCATACACTCGAGAAGTCGAATGTCCCGAGCGAAGTCGAGGGGCATGTTAATTCTCGACGATCCCCAAAATATCCTCGTCTTTTAGAAATTTATACTCGACCTTCTCAATCTCGAGCTCGTCCCCGCTATATTTGCCAAATACTACTCTATCCCCGACCTTGAGGTGCAACTTTTTAATTTTTGGGCCATTGCCCACGGCTACCACCTCACCCTGCTCCTTCTCCTGTTTCTCGGCACTCTCTGGCAGAATAATGCCCGACTTGCTGACTTCTTCCGAAGTCAAGGGCTTGACCAAAACTCGGTCTCCTAAAGGTTTTATCTTCACCCCGTTAGAAATCTTCATGGTATTATGATTCTGCTATGGCCCCGTTACAAATCCCTCATGCTCTGGGATTTCTAACGGGGTTCATATAACCACTGATGCACGGATTCCACTGATTTCGCGGATTTCACCCCCTCTTCATCTCCCCCTGTCCCGCTTATGAGCGGGATAGGGGGAGAAAGAGTGGGGGTATCTGTGATATCCGCGCGATCTGCGCATCTGCGATTAAATATTAAGGCTTCAAAGATCTATTATAGGGCAAAAAACCGGTTTGTCAACCCCGTTAGACAATAATTGGCAGGCAGGGTTTTCTTCGTATTTTTGCACCCAATTTTATAGCAAATCAGGGTGTTGTAAATTAAGTATTGTCTAACGGGGTCAAGCCCTAATTTTTTCGTAAAATTTAACCAAAACCTTCTGGCCGCGCGAGCCGGGATGAAAGGACAACTCGTCATCCGAGACAAGGATATGCTCCTGCATTTTAATCCGGCGCTTTTGGTAAATTCCAGAAAGCCAATTGAGCAAGAGAGCCAGGGTAAAATCAAGAATAATCTCCAGGGGCCTTTGCAGCCTGCCAAACTGAAAATTAAAAAAACGGGGCCTCAATTCTAATGTTGGTTCTGCTAAAAACTTTCCCAACCATGGGTTTCTTGCCCAAAAACCCTGAAGTTCTTCTGCTCCCAAAACCGGAATCAAACTTGCGTACTCCACTGCGGTATAGAGATTTTGATCCTGCGAAATTTCTAAGCCCTCACTTAAATAATGATTGAGGCAAAAGCGATTGGCCACATGCTTGCCATAGCGCCGCTGTCCTAAAAGTTGAAAGTAGAAAGAGAGTAAAAGGCGACTCAGCCAAATCCGGTTCTTTTTAGTAATTACAAAGAGGTCAATGTCTGAAAGTTCATTACTATTCAAAAGAGCCTGGGATCCAGAAAGCGCAACCGCGCGAAGGTATGGGATAAAACGCAAAAACCATAAATATTTTTTCGCCTTGCGGAATCGCACTAGGGAGGTTTGATAATGATACCGGCGCTGTTTCAAAAGCTCCTCGCGGCCGCGCAAAAAATAGAAGCCGTCTTTATGGCCGATTTTATGGGCTAATTCGTTCAGAATTACTTTTTCCATATCATACAACCTCACCCCGGCCTGCTGGCCCTCCCTCTCCTCGCCAGGAGAGGGAGCTACAAGGTAGTTACTAAGCTCCAGCAAAGTCAGGGCCAGATCTTGGGCGTCGAAAAAGGCGAGGGTTTTGTAGATAGAATTAGCAAGCTGGGTCATAAATCTAAATTACAAAATCCAAAACTTTAGGCATTTAGTCATTTGGATTTGATTTGAAATTTGACATTTGAGCTTTGACATTTATCCAAAATTCGATGCGTTTATCTCCTTCCACTCCTCTTGAGTCTCATCCCATTTATACGCTTTCAAATTATACACCATTTCGGTTTCGGAAAATTTGTATTCTACTTGGGCAGAATCTCCTTGCCGGTGGCTGAAATGATATTTTTTCTCCTCAAGCCGAGGCTTTTTTTGAAACTGGAGTTTCAGCTTTTCTCCGCCAAAGGCGGATCCCTGCCCGACCGGCAGGCGGGCGCCTCTGGCGGAAAAAATCACAAACTCGGCCTTGCCTTGTTTGACTTGTCCTTCAGCCGTATTAACTAATAAATCTTCAACTCCCTGCTCTTCGAGAGAAAATTGTTTTTTGACCGTTTGTTTAATTTGCTGCCAACGATCTGGGGTCATGTCAACTCACAAATGGGCTAATCAGTTAAAAACAATATATTGGTCGATTCAAAAATATAATGGATAAGTTTAATTTTTTTAATCTCTCA
>CAYPVQ010000003.1:2628-14258 GCA_964414215.1 uncultured Candidatus Saccharibacteria bacterium
TAGCAACAGATTTTAATTCTTTAATATTCTCCAGTCTGGCGTAATCTTCTTCGTCGTCCGGATTATAGATTTCTAAATAACCGGTTTCCGAAAATATATTTTCCATGTACCTCGATGTTGTTTGATCTTCCTCTGACTTGATTTTTTTATAGCCATCTTTAAATAGTGTCCATCTTCTCTTACCTAATTTTTTTACTCTCTCAGTCCTATGAATTTCTTCGTGATGCGTCGCGCCTCTTTTTGGAAAAAACCCTTGATTTCCTTCCAGTTAGCCCGGAAAAATATCTTCGGCGTCGGATCTGTTTCGGCATCAGCAAAGTAGGTCAAGCTATTAAAAAAATGCGTAATATTATGGTCCTGATAAGGATATTGCTTAGTTGTTCTTTCAATAACCTTGTCCAATGGCTCGCGGTTCTGGCAATACCAATATAGATCAAAAAAATCTCTTTTTCTCCCCCGCTGGCTGATGGCCACAATTTTCATTGCTGCGATATCGTGCGGTTTCAAAACTTTTATTTTTCCATACCTTAAGATGGATTTAGAAGGGGTAAAAAACGGATAGACAATAAAACTAACTTTCGCGCCCAAAAATTCTCCATACAAAGTCCCGGGAGAGCGGCGAGTGGTGATCCATTTTTTCGTTGCTAAAAGCCGGCCTTCCAGTTTATCAATTTGAAAAGAATTCGCCGTGGTAAAAAAATCCAAATCCACAGACTGCCGATGTCCGACCTGCAGGGCTAGCGCCGTTCCTCCAGCCAAGTACCATCGAGAACCGACGAAAAGATCTAATTTACTTAACTCAAAAAAAGCCTTGCGGGTTCTTGCAGGCAAAACATCAAGAAATAGCTGTGGCGAACTGTTGCTTATCGAAATATCAGCGACCATAAACTCTTAGTTCTTGGATCAAGGACACTGCGAGGCTCCAACAAAACTTTTCTTATTATTCTCGGCGAGTAGTAATGTACTAGCCATCTAATTTCTTCGTCCCGGCCAAAATCCAAAATCCGCTCGATGATGTAACGAGCATGTTTTTTGAGGTCAATGGTTTTGGGATCAACATCCCAGAAAAGTTCGGGCCGGAAACGGATAGATTTTTTGGTTTTCGATCGCTGTCGCATGCATAAATTATAGCAAAAAATCGTCCTCCTGTCTATCAATTTTTACCTCTGGCAGGCTGGACAATACGAACTTGTCCGGCCGCCGAGTTTAAGTTTTTCAATGGTTTCGCCGCAGACTTTGCATGGGCTCCCGTAGCGCTGATAAACCATGTGCTGGCGGCCAAAGGTGCCCTCTGATCCATCAACCTTGAAAAAGTCTCCGACTGATGAGCCTTGCGCTTTGATAGCCTTTTTTAGAACTTGCGGCGCGCATCTATAGATTAACTTAAATTCTTCTTTTGACAAAGACCGCAGGCGCCTGTTGGGCCGAAGTTTAGCACAAAACAAAATTTCATCGGAATAAATATTGCCAATCCCGGCCACCACTTTGGAATCCATTAAGAATTGTTTAATCGTTAATGCCTTCCGGCGTTTGGCTTTGGCCAGAAAGTCTTCAAACTTAAATTTTTTGCTCAAGGGCTCGGGGCCGTATTCGTTTAGCTCTTTGACTTTACCTCTATCTTCATCGCGAATCAAGCGCAGGTAGCCAAACTGCCGCAGGTCATTGAAATAAAGTTTTGAACCGTCAGCAAACTTAAAAATCACGTGCGTGTATTTGTGAGGAAGTTCAGCTTTTGGCGCGTTCTCGGCATTATAAATTTTGACAATCTTGCGCTCGTCCTTTTTGGCATAAATCAACTGACCTGTCATTTTCAGATGTACCAACAATCGCATCCTCGCCCCTCCTTCCGAAGGTCCTCTCTCACTTTCTCCCCCTGTCCTGTCCGCCTCAACCGGACGGAGAGGGGGAGATGAAGCGGAGCCCCGTAGTGAAGCACCAACTTCTACTACTGGGGAGGGGGTGGAGAGGTCGAATATCAGCATCTTTGCCCGCCTCCTGACTGCGTTGACCTTCTGTCCGATTAACAGTCTGCGGAACGTCCGTGTTGTCTGTGGAGAGTGCACTCGAATGTTGCTTACGGTCTTGGGGCCAAGCGTGATGATTTTCGGCAGGCGCACTTCAACATCAACTATTCTTTTATTAAGAATGGTACTCGCAAGTCCTCTACGGATTGTCTCTACTTCGGGCAACTCTGGCATATTTTTTATCGCGATGCCCCGTAGTGTCGCCGCTTGAGGCGACTACTACTGGGGTCTCAACCTCTGGCAGTTCCGGCACTTTTTGCGCTATAATGATTTCACAAGTATTCTAACTTACTTTCTTACTTACTTACAACTTACCGCCCTTCTATGGACTATCAAACCGTTTACCAAAATCTCAAGACACGCTACACAAATGGGCAGCTCAAGCTATTTGAGCGGGCTTACGAATTTGCAAGAATGGCCCACGCTGGTCAAAAACGCAAATCCGGCGATGACTATATTACCCACGCTCTTGCTGTCGCTGATTATCTTAGCAATCACTTGCATATGGACATAAATACCGTCGCTGCTGGGCTACTGCATGATGTTCCAGAAGATACCAAACACACCCTCGCGGAGATCCACAAAAATTTTGGGGAACAAATTGCCTTCCTTGTCTCAGGAATTACCAAGCTGGGGCAAATTAGACTGCGCAACCAAAAAGACGCCAATTATATCGAAACCTTGCGGAAGATGTTTTTCGCCATGGCCGCTGACATCCGGGTGGTCATCATTAAGCTTGCTGACCGGCGCCACAATATGCTGACTCTCAAGTATCTGCCGCAGGTTAAACAAGAAAGAATTGCCAGAGAAACCCTAGAAGTCTATGCCCCAATTGCTAACCGCCTCGGAATGGGAGAGCTCAAAGGGGAACTCGAAGATCTCGCGTTTCCCCTAATCTATCCCAAGGACTATCAGTGGATTCTGGATCTCGGGCAAGTCCGCTATGAAGAAAGTCTCGAGTATGTTGACCGAGCGAAAAATATTATTCTCTATGATCTGCAAGAAGCCGGCATCAGCTTGGTTGACATTCACGGCCGGGCCAAAAACCGTTATAGTCTTTACCAAAAACTCCTGCGGCCCAAATATGACCGAAATTTTGAAAAAATTTATGATCTCGTGGCACTGCGGATCATTACCAAAAATCTCGAGGATTGTTATACCTGCTTAGGAGCCCTGCATTCCAAATACCGGCCCCTGCCGGGGCGCATTAAAGACTATATTGCCTTCCCCAAACCCAATGGCTACCGCAGTATTCACACCACCGTCTTTGGACCGGAGAAACGAACCCTGGAAATCCAAATCCGCACTCAAGAAATGCAGCGAGAGGCCGAGTACGGAATTGCCGCTCACTGGGCCTATACTGAGAAAGGCAAACCGAAAAAGGGTTACAAGGTTCCCAAACAGCTCGAGTGGGTAAATCAGCTGCGCGATTGGCAAAAAGAAATTGGAACTGATTCGGAAGAGTTTCTCGAAGCTTTAAAGATTGACTTTTTCAAAAACCGCATCTTTATTTTCACACCCAAAGGGGAGGTGAAGGATTTACCCGAAGGCGCAACTTCCCTGGATCTTGCTTTTTCCGTCCACACGGATTTGGGGTTACGCGCCACGGGGGCAAAGGTCAATGGCAAAATGGCCAAGCTTTCTGAGGAGTTACAAAATGGGGACGTGGTGGAAATTCTCAAAGGCAAAGAAACGCGAGTCTCGCGCGACTGGCTGCGGTTTGTGAAAACCAGCAATGCCCGGGGAAAAATTCGAAGCCATTTAAACCAGAACCAAAAAGGCTGGCTCAACGGCCTCCTGCCCAAAATGCCCAAGATTCCGTTTATCAATAAATGACTCCGCCCTAGGGCGGAGTCATCCCGGACCGCGATCCGGGATCCATCATTTTCTCTCCTGGAGCAAGAAGGTAAGGAGGAGATCTGCCCCTCACCTTATGTCCCTCGCCCCTTGCGGGAGAGGGGAGGGTGAGGGGTGAAATCTTACTAAACTTGCCCAGTAGTGAAATTTGGATAATCTTCTTGGTCCCGTAAGGGACCTGTCAAACTTCTACTACTGGGTTCCCGCCCCAAGAGAGCCCCGAACCAGTCCGCCACAGGCAGATGGTTCGGGGATAAATCTAGACGAGCCATACCGCGATCCCCTCCTCCTCCACAAGAGAGGGCTCGATCGGAAACTCCCAGATCTTGGCCGCTTCCTGGACCGACTGCTCAAAGGACTTGAGGTCCTGAACCCGCTCATACGCAAGCCGCGGCAGGATCTCGTAAAACGCAGTCAGTGCCAGAGTGAGCCGCTTCCATTCGGTACCCATGCCATGCAGGATACTTGCCATGTTCACAGACTCGAACGGATAGCGCTTCGCTTCAGCCAGATACATGGCCAAGCTCACCACGCTTTCCCGCGTTCGCAAATCGTCCCAGCGCCCAAGCTTTGCCAGCGCCTTGACTGAACCGCTGAATGTTGCCGCGTCCGCCTCGGTGAGCTCGGGGAAATGCCGGTGCCGCAGCTCATTGACCCAAATGTCAACATGCGCATGCGCCCAATACAGCATCCGGGCCTTCTGCTCAAACTCGGCATACGCGTCTCCGGTGAGCTTGCCATAACGCTTGCTGAAAAACACAGTGGCAAACGCGGGATCCACATTTTCGCCCAGCCAAGCGTGACAAAGTTCGTGCACCACATCCGGCAAAAACTTTTTCCGATCCTGCAGAACTCCAACGTGCAGCCAAACTTCATGCCGCCGCAGGGCAATCTGGCAATTTATCCGACAGGTGGTCTCCTGCGGCTTGACTACATACGCCACTAGCCACCGCAGCCCCAGGGCCTGTTCGTACTGCTCGTACATTTCAATCCTCCCTCCTCTCAAAATAAAAAGGACGCGTGTCCTCGAATGGGAATCTAGCACATTTACCCCGCATCGTCAACTGGTGCCGGGGCTTACCGGAAAAAACCAGAGGACAAGAAGTAAAGAGGACACTAGACTCCTTTACCACCCTGGACCCTTGCGGGAAGATGCTCTCTCCTGGGATGAGGAAGAATTACTCTGCCGCCTCTGCCATTTGACAAAAGCGGCAGGAGGAGATGTAAACCTCCTCACCCCGGGAGAGCCCCGAACGATTCCTTCCGGAACCTTCGGAGTAAAAGGAGAAAATACCAATCTTGAATTTGACAATTTATTTTTTACAACTTATGCTGTGAATGCGGTTAATCACAAAATCATGAATGAAACTCCAAACAAAAATGTTACTTTAGACGACCTGGCCACAATGGTTAAAGGCGGTTTTGACGAGGTAAACAAAAAAATGGATGATGGATTTAATGCCGTCAATGGCAGATTGAGCTCCTTGGAACAAGGCCAGGAAGAAATAATCCTCAAACTGGACAATGTCGCCTACCGGTTTGAACTCGTCGCGCTTCAGAAACGAGTTGAGGAACTGGAAAAAAGAGCTGGCATCAAACCCGCGACCGCAACCGCCTGAAACGGCGGTTTTTTTGATTCTCTCATCCGAGAAAATTGTGCTTTGATTGTTTTTTTGAAAGAGCTCCTCCTCCTTAATACATACTTCTTAATACTTACTTCTAGCTTCTAATCTCAATCCCTCTCCTGGAACAAGAAAAAGTAAGGAGGAGATTCCACCGCCTCCTCTCTTTCCCTCCCCTTGATGGGGAGGGTGAGGGAGGGGTGAAAACTTACTAATTCCTGTCCCAAGAGAGAGGAGGAAGATCGGAAAATTCCGTCTTCCCCCTGCAAACCTGCCGCTTTTTTTGCGGCACAACAGTGATCCTCCTTTCTATTAGGCGAGCGGCAGGAGCTTGTGCTCCAGCACCCGCCGGACCCCGGGCTGGCCGATAAATCCCACGAGATCCTTCACCGTGGCGGTCTCCCGCCCCGGGAAGAACCGATCGCGGAAGTCGCGGGTTCCCACCTCGCAGTTGCCAGCCGCGATCGAGTCGGCGAAGTTGACCTCCAGGTCCCCGTGCTTCTCGCACAAGGCCCGAAGGTGGGCCTCCCGCTCGGCCTCGGTCTTGGCGAATTCGGCCTGCCGCGCGCGGTCCGCCAGGGCGCGCTCGTGCTTCGTGCGCGCACCCTCCTCGAGACGGGCCAGGATGCCGCTGAAGTCCCCGCCCATGGCCCTGATCGCCTCGGCGGGCTCGAGACGCTCCTCGAATTCCACCTCCTCGCCGTCGATCTGGAACAGGCCGACGGCTTCGAGGTCCCTCCGCCCCTGGAGGTACAGGGTCGGAGTCAAGAAGTGGACGTTCTGGGGCGACGCGGCTTGCAACGACTCCACGGTCGCGAGGTCGCTGCGCTCGTAGCGCGCCCAGCAGATTCCGGAAACCACCTTGTACAGGCGGCCTGCGATCTGCCGGAGCCCGAGCCGGCTCCAGAACGGAGAAGTCGCGTCAAACTGGGCCCGCTCCTCGTTCGAAGGGCCGAACGAGAAGTCCCGGGCAAACAGCCGCGTGAGAGCCGCGCGGTACCGAAGCGGTCCGGGACGGCCCTCCACCCTGACCCGGTACGTCCGCTCCGTGAACTCCGCGACGGTCGGGGTCTCGAGGTGCCGGAACTTGAACTCCCGCTCCTCAAACCCCTTTTCGTCGCCGACGAGGAGACGCTGAAGCCCTCTCTGGCTGACCAGATACAGGTTGGTGTAGACCCACCTCCCAGCCTGGTCTGACCAGTGGGCATTGCCCCCGCCAGTAAAGACCGCAACGGGCCAATCCTCCGGGACGACACCGCGGGTGTAGTCGAGCGGGGCGATCATCCGAAACCCCGGGACGACCTCATCAGCCATCCATCCCGACTCCGGGTACACTATGTCCACCCGGTAAGCGAACACTAACCGCCGGGTTATGCTCTGCGGAATCCATCCCGCGCCGCTCATGCCGGAGCGCGAGCAGTAGTAGTTGCGACCGCCGAAGCGGTCGTGGATCTCCTTCGCCGCCTCCTCGGAGGAGTACGGGAAGAGCCACCTCGAGACCATGTCCAGGAGGATGGAAAAGCTTCCGCCTCCCCACTGCAACTTGATGCGCATTTTTCTTTTCTCCTTTGTTTGTTTTTGTCTTTCCCGCGCGCGAGAACCTTCCCGCACGCGAGGCCGAGTTTCGGCGCGCAACCCTTCATACCCTCACCCCTGTATCAAGTACAAGGCAAGCTCTACCCTCTCCCGTCAAGGGAGAGGAAATTTTTGGTGAAGAGCTCCGCGCCAAAACCCGACAAACAAAAAAGAGGACACCGTATCGTTTGCGTACGCAAAAACGATTGTGTCCTCTGATCTCTAGGTGTCCTCTTTGCCCGACCGAAGCGTCGGGACAATATCAAACTAACAGCATATCCTATCATAACTACCGGAAAAAATCCAGGGGGCAAGGAGTAAGAGGACACCAGACCCCTTACCACCCTGAACTCTTTCCAGTAAACCCCGCACCACGGGTTTACACCCATGGCCTTCTGGTGCGGGGTAAACAATCTCCCAATTGATCCGCCACGCTTAGCGTGGTAATAGTCGCGCTTAGCGCGACACCACACATTCCTCTTCTCTCTTTCCCCCTCCTCCTCTTAAGATAAGAGGAGGCGGGGAGGAGTTATGAAGTGATGAACCAAATCGGAAGGGGAAGGAAAGCTGGTGAGTGCGAACTCCCATGCAATCCTTCCCCCCGGTAGATTCAGTCAGGATCTCGAAGATTCCTGACTGCAGTCCTCCAGATCCCCTGATCTTTCATCCCCCGGAGCCACTCCAGGTGAGTGAACACCAGAAGGGATCGCTTTTTTCGATCCTCTTCGTCGTGCTGACGATAGAGGACCGCCAATTTCGCCTCGAGGGCCTCTTGCTGGGCCCACAGGCGCTTGCATTTTGCACACATTTTGTTCACCTCCTTCCAATCCACTACCTCTCCTCACTCCTCTCCTTACCAAGGAGAGGATGGGTGAGGTTGATGGACTAAAAGGAGGTGAACAAGAAGTTTTTAATGTACCTCGGGAATTACTTCCCGATCAAGACCACCATCTTCTTTCCTCTCCCCTTGCGGGAGAGGATTAAGGTGAGGGCTGATGATCTTAATCGGGAAGAGAAGGAGGTGTGTTGAGTGCGAACTCACACAACCGTCCTTCTCGTCTCCAAGTGCTTTGCTTTGGATAAGGCGAGGGAGTGCGGTGCGAATGCACCCCCTCATAAAAACTTCAATGCGGTGTATACTCAACATTTGGGGTTAACCCCAAACTGTAATTTATCACCGCCTGGCCTCGGTTCCATCGGCCGCGTCGCCTTAGGAACCCGTCGTCATCCGTGGGTCGGAACTTTTGTCTGGCCAAAAATCTGGCCTGTTCCTCCCCTTTCACGACCGCACTCCACTCGGGTCCCGTCTCCGCGACGTCGCGAGACATTAGACCGAGCCGAGCGTCGAAATTATATTGTCGGCTTTCCGCCCAATCCCTGGCCCTCTCGCCAGAGATTTCTACGCTTTTTTCACGGGGCGCAGTGGCGGATAAACCGACAAAAAACTTGCCGGACGAAAGTTGATAATAAAGGACGTCTTGCCAACCGGACGTCCATATCATCACCTTTAACTGTTCCTTATTCATCCTTTTCACCTCCTTTCCTTGTTTCCCTGCCGACAGGATGGGTTTCGGAAGGGGAAGGAAATGGCGATAGTGCTACCAATTCTTTCCCACTTGCCGAGTGCCTCTCAAAAAAAGTCCAGATGGCAATCACCGCCCTTTTACCGCCCGTTCAATAGTTCTCGGCATCATCCGGCCGGTCGCTACCTACTAGTTTGGTTACTCGTTTGGCCAGCCATGTGCGGTCTGGCAATTTTTTTCCTTATGTCCCGCTATCACGGACAGATTAACTTCGCCCCTTACACACTTCAGGGTCTGGTTCTCTGCCCGACTATTTTTTGCTGCTAATTTTTTTGTTCGCCCTGCTCACACTCTGTGTGAACAGGAAAAACGCGCTGCCTCCTATCTGAAATCGGAAGCAGTGATGCGCCAGGCCGCGCAAACTCGCCTACGCATCTTTTGCACTTGTCTCGGGGTGCAAAACCCTATCCCCTTACGGCTTGATGAGCAGGGCTCACTGCGCCGAAACCCTGCATCCCACCTTTTCCCTGACATAAGGCAAAGGTACTAGGGTGGGCCCGTGGGGATAAGCAGCTTACTGGCAATAAATAACAAGGGGCTGAATCGGGCTCGTTTTTTGTCCCTATCAGCTCTGCACTCGTTATTTCACGCAAGAAACCTAGCAAAACTTGCGCGTCCAGGCAATCTGGCGGTTTTACGGTCCGCCTAACCTCTCGGGGGCTTCCTGGCTATCTTTCGGCGCAATGGGTCTTGCACTCCATTCGCTCTGCAGATAGTCAGTGGTCGTTATCACCCGCCCAGCGTGGTTTAGAAAACCATGGGCGGGTCTTTATTTTTCATTTTCCGTGTCCTCCTTGATCCCCGCCTGCGCGAGGACAAGAATAACGGGCACTCGACTGCCTTTTGGTTTCAGATACCAAAGAGCAGTTTTCCTTCCCGTCCAACCCACCAGCTCCTTCTACCCTCTCCCCAGGCGATGGGGAGAGTTGGAGAGAGGTCGCTGATGTTCTGGATCGGAAGGGGAAGGAAAGCTGGTGAGTGCGAACTCCCATGCTATCCTTCCCACTTGCCGAGTGCTGCCCATTCAAGGGCTTTTTTATTTTTGCCTCAAACCCCTCATTGGTTTTGTCATCCCCGCGAAGGCGGGGATCCAATTCCTAATGAAAGATTTATCGGCTATTCCGCAAGAGCGGAACTTTTTGTGGAGGCTGTAACCCAGACTCCAGTAGGGAGAGGACACAGCTTGTCCTCCAACGGCTCCAGTGTGTCGGTTTTCTAACCGTGCCCTGGATACGGAAACTATCTCCCTCTTCAGCCAATACTGCTCGTTGGGTGGCCTAAAGAGAAACGAGCGAACCGCTAGAAAGAACTTACTCTGCGCTCTTGAAGATCGCCGAAAGCAGTTCCTCCTTGGTCGCCCGCTTGCCGACCTCCGCGCCCACGGCAGCCGCGATCTTCCGGAGTCCCGTTGCCGGGCTCATCCGGAGCGCGTCTAGCACCCAGGTCGCGATCCCCGCCGGGACCCCGAACTTGCGGAGGTCGCCCTTCGCCCGGTTGAACTCCGCGAGCGCCTGCTCGATCTGATCCGCGCGCAGCCGGTAGGCCTGCGCCTTCCAGTCGAGCTGGTCTGCCTCGCTCGTGAGCCGCTCGGCCTCGGTCCGGTTAGCCGTGGCCTGGGCGCTCAACGCCTCGGCCTCGGTCCGGAGGACCGCCGGGTCCGTCTCGGTGATCTCGAACACCGGCGGGAACGGGACCACGGGCACCACCTCCTCCTCCACGGGCTCGGGCTCCTCCTCGGTCGGCGCGGTCGGCGCGGGCGCGCCGCCCAACGGGACGACCTCGAGCCGGAACCCGTCACGGAAACCGTAGGAGTCCGCCAGGCGCGAGTTGGGGGCGATCCCCGTCCTCGACCCGTCCGGGAAGATCAGGTTCACGGCCTGACCCACGGCGAGCATGATGCCCGCCTGGTCCAGGACCGTGGCCACCGTCGGGTTCTCGCTCGGGTCCACGAGCTGGTCCTGCTCCTCCCCGTCCGGCGTGACGAGGGTGACCGTCGCGTACGACTGCGACAGGCCCAGGGCGTTGCCCTTGACCTGCCGGGACAGGATCACCATGTCGCCCGGGTTGGCGGCGCGGGTCAGGTCCGTCACCTTCGACCCGTTGACGATCGCATCGAACCCCTGGGGGTTGAAGCCCGCCTGCTTGATAGCCTGCTCGAGAGTTGACCCGGGTACGAACGGACGGGTCTGGATGCTCGACCCGACCATCCCGACCTTTACAACACTTGCTGTGACTGGCATGATTTTTTTCCTTCTTTTTTTGGTCTGTTCAGAAACGGAGGCACTCGGTTGCACGCGTGTGCAGAAGCACCTCCCATACCAGAATACTTTCTATCGTATTGTCACCCCCGCGAAGGCGGGGGTCCATTCTTCTGGATCCCCGGGCTCGGCCTACTGGCCGCCCCGAGGATGACAAATAAAAAGTATTCTAATAAGGAAGGAAGAAGGAGCAGGAAAATCATGCGAAAACCTGCTCCTTCCCCACGCGCACAAGAAGAGTGCGCTACCATGAGCACGGCTTGCGGTTTCGTTCCGCTTGCCGTGCCCGATGAATCGCTGTGCACTCGCTACCAGGGCAGGTTGCGAGTGCAGAAAAACAGTGGTTCAAGCCCGAATATTACTTCGAACTCGGGGCCGTCCTCCTGCACGCCCCGCTCGAACTTGAACCACTTCACGAACTGCCAGACCGCGGTTCCAGCGAGAAACTCCGCGGTCGGGCCGACTGACACACTAGCGCCGCAGGCCGACGTTTCCGCGGCCTGGTCCGAGTAGAACGTGGTCTCATACTCGGAGATGTGGGTACGGCGTGAGGGGCACAAGGTGTAAACCCGGCCCTCGGCAGCACCCATGCGAGTCTCGATCAAAACCTGGGTCCGGGGCTTGAGCTTCAAGCCCTTTTCCCAAATCTCTTTGCGACTTGCCATGGTGTCAGTCAGGAGAAACACGATCTCTCCCATTGGCTGGGAGCCG
>CAYPVQ010000003.1:14268-18044 GCA_964414215.1 uncultured Candidatus Saccharibacteria bacterium
GTCCACTTTCTCCGCGTGGACGGTGAGGGACAGGCCTGTCGCCGCGGCGACTACCTCGGCCAAAGCTAGGGTCTTGGCGCTCCCGATGTGAGACATCGAGAACGCTTGGTTTGCGATGTTGTGAGACTCGACTACATCGAAATCCCACACATGCAAGTTCTGAATCCCAAGCTTGGCTAGAGAGAGTGCGACGCGGCTGCCCGTGGCGCCACAGCCGACAACGTCCACCCGACGATTGCCAAATTCGTCGGGGTTGAAGACGGAGAGGTGCCGGATTGGGTTTACCGTCCCCATTTCCGGCCTCCTTTCTTCGAGCCGCTGTAGACGAGACGGCCGGAGCGCGTTTGCTCCCACCCGTCGTCCGGCAGCCGCGGGATGGCCGACGAGAAGAGTCCCGTCGCGGCGACGATCGGCTCGGGTTTCTTCTCGCGGACCTTCGAGGCGACCTCGGCCTGCCAGAACGCCTTACGGGCCTCATCAGCAGGCTCCAAGATCTGCCACTCGGCGTCTCGGAGCCAAACGCCGGCCGCGGGCAGGGCGATGGTAAACTCGGCCCTACCCAGTTTGTTGAATATCCCGCGTAAAAAGTACTCGCCGCCGCGGGACGCGAGCTCGTGCAGCTGGGCTTCGTCCTGTCCCGAAGGGGACGTCCCCATGCTTCCGTGGGAGTGCCCCCAGAACCGGATCGAGTTGAACATCTCCTCTCCGTCCGGTTCGGAGAGACACCCAGCCGCATACTGTGCAATGGCTTCGGAGTCAAGCTCGCAGGTGACTCCGGAGACTTCCTGCTCCACCATAAAAATCCGGTGGATCAGGAAATCCGGTCCGACCCGCCTGACGTGGCCCATCCACCCGACTTCCATCGGGCAGATGTCAACCAAGTGCGCGTTGTCTAGAAACGCGCCTCTAGTGAAGAGCACTCGCGGCGGGGACGCGAGTAACTCAATCTTTCTGGCGAACTCGTGGGGCGCAAAGCCCCGCGAGTATCCCCCGCCGTTGCCGTTTCCGAAATTCATACCACGACCTCCACGGCCGGTTTCTCCACCACCGGCCAATTGGAAATTTTCGCGCCCCAGGTGTCCGCGGTGTTCACGGACTCAACAAAATTGATGGCATACAGCGCCACCAAGGCGTACTCCTGGGCCGCAAGAAACTCGGCAAAACCTGTGGCAGACGTGCCAAAGCAGGCCTTGCCTTCACTGTTGACGTGGGGTGCGTTCATGTCTCCGATCTTGCGAGTCAAATTGATCCAACGCACCCCATCGTTGGACCCGTTGGTGAATACATCAATGCGGAAAGCCCCAACTTCGTGGATCTTTCCGGTCCGGTCGTCGACGCAGCAGAGGGTGTCGGTGAACACCTTGATCACCCCATCTGCAACCTGAACGTCCCGGACCTTTGGCAAGGAGACGAGTTTGTCATACTCCATGCCGATCTTCTCCAATTCCTCGAAATTCGCAGTTTTAAGCTGGACGAGCTTACGCTCAAGCCCAGCTAGTTCCCGTTGACCGCGAATGTACTTTTGCAGAAGTTCGGGAACCTCCTTCTGCTTCGCCGCGAGTGTTTTTTCCGTTTCGGCGATCGTTTTATCGATTCGCCGGGCGCACTCGCGGATGTACGCCTCGCGCGCCGCCTTCCGGCGGGCTTCTTCCTGCTCGGCCATAATGCCCTCCCAATGATTTGCCAGCAACATTGCCGGCAGCGGAGTGGATTCTTTTCACCCTCCCCTAACCCCTCCCATCAAGGGAGGGGAAGTGGATAAAAAACCACATCACTGCCGGCAAAAGCCGGCTTTCGCGCGGCTTTATGTCCTCACAAAAAATCGCGCGACAAAAAAACTATTTAGTTGTTCCTCCTTTTTCCAAACGCTGACTCCTGTAACCAGCGCTTGGAATTTTCAAAGTTCCACCTCACCGTCCGCCCGAGGCGAACAGGAGCAAAGCAAGGACAGAATTATTTACCACCCCTCACCCTCCCCTCTCCCGCCTGCCTGCGGTAGGCAGGCAAGGGGCGAGGGTAATGAGGAAGGTTGCTAAGCAATTCTGTGCCTGCTATGAGCTGCTCTTGCCTCTGGCTTCCTGCTTGGTGTATTATTAACTTGAAAGGAACGAAATATGCCTTACTCAAACTCACAAAAATTGATGGAAAAAGTTCTTAGCGATCCGAGGTACAAGGGAAAGCACGTTATCGTGGTAGCCGGCCAGGTCTTTACTGCCAATACGGGCGACGGGGCCGCAAAACTGCTAGAAAAACTCGACGAGCAATACCCCCAAGAAACTCCAGAGATTACTTATATTCCTGACGCTAATTCCTTGATTTTCTGGATCGCAACGAGGTGCCGCCGCTACTGGGGCGGCAACTTTTCATGGAGACTCTGGAGACTTACTTTTCGTCAGACCATATTACTCATTTTTCTGACCGGCCGTTCCGCGAAACAATTTGAATTTTCAAAGTGCAACCCCGTAGTGTCCGCCCGAGGCGGACTACTACCGGGGAGCTAACCAATCTTGAACTGACTTCTTTCTGTTTCCCTCCCCAAAGCATGGAGAGGGATTAAGGGAGAGGAAGAAATCAGCTCGAGAAGGGAGGGGGTCGCGTCGCTGTTGCTTGGCGGCGCGACCCCCATGGTGCGGATTGGCCCGAGACGCGGCATCTCGGGCCGGAAGGAATTTTGGTGGGCCGGGCGGCCGCGTCGCCCGGATTTTGAAGATTTTGAGGTGAGACTTCCACCTCTTCCAAATCTGTTTCCCCAGTTATTTCTCCCCCTTAAGGTAAGGGGGAGTTAGAGGGGGTTATGAGTCATTGCATTTCCAATGTCTCATAACTCACCCTCCCCTCTCCCTCCATAGGCGGGCAGGCTTAGCTTAAGAGAGGGTTAGGGAAATAAACTTGGAAGAGATGAGAGCAATGATTTGACAGGTTTTCTTCAGCAGGACTATGATGATAAAGCTATGTCAGATGAAGAGCTTAACAAACCAGTTACTGCCAAATATCTTACTGAATACACTGAAAAGATAGTTTTTCCGCGGGTGGAAGAAATTGTTGACGAGAAAATGAGGAAGTATACAGACGAAATTCTTACAAGTAACGACAAACTTTCGGTTAAACTTGATAAAATTCTGGCAGAACAAGCAGCAATTACCGTTGCGTATAAACGGCTTGAGAAAAAAATCAATCGGCTGGAGGCAGTAGTCAAAATCTTGGCGGAAAAAGCGGGCGTGCCCATGCCTGATCTTTCAGCTGAAAACTAAAGAATTTCTGACTTAACAAACCAAGCTTCAGCAGGACTATGATGATAAAGCTATGAGCGAACTAACCAAAGAATATTTTGATGAAAAATTGGACCAGGTCGCCCGGGCTGTAGCCAAGGGTTTTGATAATACACCGACCAAACAGGATCTTACTGCAGTAGAACTGTCCCTGAAAACTGATATTGCCAAAATTGACGAACGTCTCATCCTGGTTGAGGCCAAACTGGATCGCGCGCTTTAAACGGAATATGTTCATCTGGAAACCCGGGTCAAACGGCTCGAAGAAAAAGTCGGGATCAAGAAATCCTGAAAAATTATTCCTCCTGTCTTCCTTCCGCCCCATCAGGGCGGTTTTTTTGTCAAAGAACTTTATTCTCTCCATGAACTCCCCTCTACTCCCCTCTTTGATTAAAGAGGGGAAGGGGGAGTTCTGATAATAGAGACTGTCCCCCTCACTAACTATATCTCCTGTGTATAGTTTCGGTTATTTTGCCTCACTAACTAGGTACTGGATTCCCGCCTTCG
>CAYPVQ010000003.1:18054-27788 GCA_964414215.1 uncultured Candidatus Saccharibacteria bacterium
TATCAAGGACTGCTCCTCGAGAGTCGGCTGAAGCATTGTTTCCCCCGCCGATGAGGCGGGTTTCGTATTCCCCGGATCAGCCATTTAGGAAGTGAACCTTGTTTCCTCCGCTACTCCTCATAGCAGATTTCGTAGTCCAA
Organism: uncultured Candidatus Saccharibacteria bacterium; assembly: GCA_964414215.1. GTDB lineage: Bacteria > Patescibacteriota > Doudnabacteria > UBA920 > 2-01-FULL-46-14 > CAYPVQ01. Next base: position 18,195 of record CAYPVQ010000003.1, read on the forward strand.
TTCACTTTAGAGTATTTGGTCCTTACCCCTCACCTCTATCCTCTCCCACAAGGGGCGAGGAAGATTAGAGAAGATCAGACACTTTTCAAAGTTCACACTCTCCTTTCCATTTATACGCCAGTGGATACTTATATCTTGCGAACGCCGCTGGCAATCATTATCGGAGAGGATTGTATAGAGGATTTTGGCTGGCCGAGAAGTTTGAAGGGCTAATTCCTGTTATTATCCCTGTCTTCTTGGCTAGTCCCTCCTCTACACAATTCTCTCCGGGAGATTTTCAACCTCTCTCCCAGCCTCTCCCCTCGCTAGGGGAGAGTAGCTATTAAAAAAACTCTCCTTGGAGGAGAGCTAGATTATAGTTATCGTTATAGTTATAAGTTCTTGAAATCCCCTCTCCTCAGAGGGCTTTTGGGTTCCCGCCTTCGCGGGAATAAACTTTTCAAGGTGCTGTTTTAGTTTGACTTCAGAGTATATACCTTCTCGAGAAAAATGTCAATACTTTGGGGCAAGATTTTGGAAAAGATTGTTTTTTGGCTTTATAGAGAGGAAAATAGCGGCATATTTTAGCCAAAAATTTGTCATAATCATTTGACAAGATTCTAAGAATTTGCTAATATACCCTATAGAAAGGCGGTCATCCCGGGCTTGACCCGGGATCCAGGCCTGGATTCCCGACTAAATCGGGAATGACCTGAAAGGTGAAATATGTACGAAGCCGCTTTAATCCAAGCAGGACTAAACCCTGAACAAGCCGCAGTTTATGAAGTTTTGCTCAAAACCGGGCCCTCCCCAGCGCGAAAAATCGCCCAAAATACGCCCTACAAAAGGACGCTAGTTTACAAAATCCTCGAGGATCTGCAAAAACAAGGCCTCGTAACTCGCCATGACGAGGTCGGCAAAGTGTCAGTGTTTGAGCCCGCCCATCCCCTAAAACTCAAAGAATTGGCAGAAAAAAAAGAAGAGCAGGCGCGTTCTGCGCAAACTGCTCTCGAGGGCATCTTGGGCCAGCTGACTTCGGACTATAACCTCATCTCCGGCCGCCCGGGGGTGAAGTTTTACGAAGGTTCGGAAGGGGTGATGCGTATGCATCGAGAGATCCTGCAGGAAAATAAGGAAATCCGGGCTTACGTAGTCATCAATAAAGAATGGGACCAACCGCTTAAGACATTTTGGGACTGGTATTACAAAGAGCGCCTGCGCCGCGGTATCAAAGTTCGAAGCATTACGGTGGACGATGAAGAAGGCAAGAAATATCAGGCTGCAGACCAAAAGTATCTGCGCGAAACTCGTCTCGTGCCAAAGGACAAATTCCCCTTTGAAATAGAAAAAAACATCTTTGGCAACAAAGTTGCATACTTGAGTTTAAAACCCGGCCAGCAAGTTGCCATCCTTGTCGACAATGACGCCATAGCTAAGACTGAACGGTCCATTTTTGAACTTGCTTGGGAACGGGCCGGAGGAATCCAATTATCTAAAGAGCGAACTGCTCCTAGCGCGCCGGCTTCTGCGCCGTAAACACCAATTCTTTGACCTCCAGATACTCATTACCTGCGCCATCTCTACTGGTGATCAGATATGTATCAACTTTGACGTTTGCAAACCCTACTTCTTGTAAGAGATTCCGGAGCTCGTCGCGACCCGGGAAAAACCGTGGCGTATCTTCACCCTCGCCCATGCGGTTGGCTTTGCCTGCTTCTATCGAGGTTTCGTCCCGAATCGTCCCATAAGGCTCGTCAAGATGTTTTTTGTAATACTCATTCAGAGTTCGCGCGTAGGTACCAATGGTGCGGTCGGGAATTTCGATGTAGATTAGCCCCCCAGGCCAGAGCATCCTGAAAACATCTTGAAGAACCTGCTTTTGATCCTCTATACTCCCCGTTTCGCAAAAAGTATGCCAGTTAAAAGTAACCGCATCAAAGCCGGTATCATCAAAAAACGTCCGACTGTTTCTGGTATCCCAGAGGTGCTCGTCGCCGCTGTCCTGATCAAAAAATTCTTGCGGTACAAATCCTTGTTTTTCCGGCAATTCAATCATTCCAAAATAAACATCTCTTTCCAGATCTAAAAAATTGCCCTTAATGGTATACAAATGCTCTTTCAGTCGCTGGGCATCTGTAATAATGTCTGCTTCCTTGATTAGCCCCTGCTCAACCAATTTTTTCAGAGCCGAATCGGGATCACCGTTCTTATACCTTGTAACCTCTTCCTCCAGCCGCGCCGGCACTTTGTCCAACTGAGCCTGGGAAATATCAAGGCCGATCACTTTTTTCCCGAGCATAGCGAGCAAAATAGAGATTCTGCCCTCCCCGGTTCCTAAATCCAAGACACACCTGATATTTGGGTGGTAGGGACTAAATGCATCCGATACCGGCCTGCCTCGTTCTTTGAGCATTTGTTTTACCACGTCAATCTTTTCTTGCTCTTCTTCTATGCCCGTTACTGCACCTAACAAATGTTTAAGTGACTGGATAGTATCCGCGGTTTTTCCCTCCCAATGACGCAAATCAGAATTGTTATAGAATTTCTCCTGACTCGTGGCCAAGCGTTCAGCTTTCAGGAAATCAGGGATGCGCTCCTTGGTGCGTTTAATATCCTTTGCTGTATAGATTGTTGCGATCAATTCATCTTCGTCTTCCGCAAATAAAAAACCGGGATAACTGGCTTTTTGATAAAGCGGGAGGGTGGACCTCGAATAGACAATAACTATTGGCAAGTCTTCCCCTCTGCGTTGCTTTTCTAAATATCCCTCATAAAACGCCTGCAAATCGCTGTGGTGCGACCTTGCGAGTTCTTCTGCGCTGTCAAGGCAAAGTAGATAGACCCTGCCGGGATCAATCTCCTCTTGTAATGTAAAACCGAGGTCTCGAATTGACCTAACGCGTTTTTCTCCAGTTTTGCCAACTCTATCAAATACTCCCCGGACAGTAGCTTCATCAGAGCGGTAAATTTGAAAATCCAAACTGACCTGTTTTAGCGCGTCCATGTTTTTGGCATCAAATATATAGCGGTCCAAAATTTTGATACCTTGATTTTTGAAACTCTCTAAATCGGTAGTGACTGCATTAAATCTCGCTAAATCGGATGCGGATTGCCGCATAGCCCCCAAAACATGATCTTGCGAATCCATGTCCAGAAATTTTCCCTTGAAAGGAAATATGGATTTCCCAGTGGCGGCTATCTCATGAGAGGCATTGAGCAAGTTTTTGGCATGCTGCAGCAAATTGTTAAAAAGAATGTCGTCAAAAAGTTCGGCGCCCTTTAGATTTTTGGTTACTTGCCGAATCGTCCGCAGGGCAATTTCTGCCTCCTGGGTAACTGCTCGGTATGCTTCGAAAATTTGTCTGGCTTCTTTTGGTTTAAGCTTTTCTGAAAGTTCGATGACTTTGTCACCGTTCCCGCCATTTTCCATGACCAAAAACGCGCGAATTCCTGCTTCGCGGTGCGCTCTAACAAATTCGACTAATTTACTTTTCTTCTCTGGGTCAGCTGAAGCAGTAAATTCCAGAAACCATGCTTGTTCTCGGAAAGTCAAATTGTTCAGTCGCACTCCGGTTTCCTGAAAAAATTCGCTCTGCGCAAATGCGAAATACTTTTCTTGAAATTCTTCGAGCAGTAGTTTACGGTTTTTTCGTTCTTCCTCGGACAAATCAAGACGGTCAACAAATAAATCCCGGTAAGTCAAATCATATAGCTCGGCGCGGATTTGTTTTTCGGCAGACGCTAAATCTGTCAGATGTAGATATTTGAGCAGACGCTCATTGGCTCGGTCAAAAATTCCTACCTCTCCGTTGGCAGTTAGCCTCTGGGCAAAAAAACTCTGGTTATTATATTTCCCCAGGTCGTACATTTTATCAAGATATTTCAATCCCTCTTCACTAATCCCAATGCGCCCAAACTCCAAGCGGTACAAGAGCCAGAGTGCGGAACGTTTATCCTGCGCATCACCGATTCTGGCTAGTTCGAGAAGCTTGGATGCTGCAAGACTGATATCAATTTTTTCTAAAGCCTTGAGAATCGGATCAAAAACAATTAGGGCGTCTTCTTTATCTGTTTTTATGTGATTAAGGATTGTATCAATGGAAGATTTTCTTTTACACTCTCCTAATGTTTTGATTGCTTCCTCTTTGAATCCGCCGGCGGTATATCCTGATGAAATGGCATACATCGAACCAATATTGTATCCTTCATCAAGGTAACCCATCAGTTCATCATAATCATCGCGCTCGTCCAAATCCTCATTAACTTCCCTTCTAATTATTTGCTCTGGGAGGATAGATCCAGATTGTCCTTCATAGTATTTATTATTTTTTTCAATTATCTCGATCAGCATTCTTTCAATTTCTGCTACGGATTCATCCGAATTCATTTTTCCCAATGCTCTTACCACAGAACGAAAATAATTCGCTTCATCATAATCGTCACCGCCATCCCATGTATTAATGTCTGAAATCACTGCCTTAGAAACACGGTTCTCATAGAAAATTCGTTGAAGGTAGGGTAAATTTTCAGGGTTATTACCCATTTTCTCGACTAGTGAGGCAAATCCATCATAAGCCGCACGGGACTCTTCAAGAGCATAATAGTCATCCTCACGCCAACCGGTAATTTTGTAGCCTAGTTCATGAAGCTGAACCAAAAAGTCCCCATTTCTAACCAGAGGATCATCACTCCTCAAATTTTCGACAAGTTGCTTTAGTTCTAGAAATGCCTTGGCTTTAATCAACCTTTCTGCCTCGGCAAGCAATTTCTTTGATCGCTCAACGTCCTCACGAGACAATTCTTGAGTGTGGGTGTATGCTTCTGGTGTTCCCAATTCGGCGGTAATCATATATCCATTATACCAAAAATCCCCCCGCGTGGGGGATCTATGCCGTCCGATCGGTCATGGTAAAAGAAATATGTTACTTGAAAAGCCCTTCTGCTTCGGAAATCGGCAAAAACCGCAATTTTACCCCAAGTGCGCCATATTTCTCTACTATTTCATCAGAATTTACAGTCTGCTGCTGCATTGAATTAACAATGAATCGTCTCCGTTCCCGGGTAAGTGCGGCCATCTGTTCCTCATAGCGTAGCTGGAGTATCAGAGACTCCCGCAGAAGAGATTTCAACTCTTCTCTCTGTGCCGAGCTAAGTTTTAAACTTTTGTCATACATTAACGACCCCAGAGATGCTTCAAGCGGAGTATGTTTAGTGAGTTGTTCTAATCTTGTCGCGTTAGCGGGGTCTTTGGAAATATCAACATTAAATTTTCCTACCCCCTGCATGAGCTGCAACTTCTTCTGCACAAACGAATGGGAAAAATTCAGAGAGTAAAACCACACTCCTCGCGGGTCAACAACTGATTCTTCATAGTCAAGCCCTGGCGAGTCTTTTAAAACCTTGCCAATCCACAAAGAAAAACCAAAATCGCTTCCCTCAACCTGACTCGGTTTCATACCCAGTGACGGCGGAACCGTGGGCATCAATGCATCCGGGTTTAAGCGAAGCCTCTCGGCAGTCTCATGGTCTATAAATTTTGCCGCCTCTAGACCGGCGATATTATGAGTGTGAACATTTATAACTTTTCTGCTCTCTCGTGCAGCCAAACTCACCAACAGCTCTGCCAGCTTGCTAACGTAAGCATAATTGGATGTGACTTTTAGCTCGCTGCCGGTTTCAAAATTTTTCCAGCTTCCTGTTCCCGCATTGTCAACAACAAAAAAACCGGCGGCCTCCTCTCTGCCGTGTATAGCCCGCTCATGCAACTGCCGCAAGCCCTGTGCCCAATTTTCACCCTCTTTCACCTCTTGAGCTAATACCCTCCCTGCCTCGGTTTCCCAAAATCTTGAGATTCCAGCGGCTATCCCAAGAAACCCCGGAGCACGACGAAGAAACTCTCTACGGCTGAAGGCCCTCTCACTATTAGGGACTCCCCATTCAGTTTCTCTGCCCATATGTTTTCATTATACCAAAAATCCCAGGCTTTCTGCGGGGGATATGTTACTATAAAACTGCCAATTCTTCCGGATAAAGGCAGGCCTGCCCGTGTTCGCTATCCTTTGGAATTATTGGATTATTATTCAATTTCCAAGTTATATTTATCAAGATTCCCTAGAACTTTTTTGATCATTTCCAGGTATTTTTCAAAATCATTCAAATGATTTTTAAGAATCTCATATATTTCTTCCGGTTTTACATCGGCATAAAAATGAGTCAGACGATTCCGGTATCCAGCCATGCTTTTTAATTTATTTTGGGCAATATCCTGTTCTATAATCCCTGCTTCTCCGAGTTTGCGGGCAATATCTTTATATTCCACAGCACGACAGCCTGGAAGCCTAGCAAGAATATGGGAACCAATATGAAATACCCCTTCCAAAGCCCGCCGAAGGTAAAATTGAGCAAGGACAAAATTGGTCTCTTCACTCATTCTCTGTAAACCCATGGCGGATAATTCCCGCAGTTTTGCCAAATCATGCTGGATGCCGTCTATGCGCGGCAAAATTGCTTGACTTTTAATCGTTTGCTTCACCATAAATCAAATACGTTCTAAAACTGCGCGATTAAATTCCTGCATGATTGGATGAAAATCAGCATAAAGTAAAGAAATTCTTTCTTCAAAATCCAGCCGCGCTGCTTCCGAAGTTTGAAAAACAACTTTTCCGTGCGAGATGACATCAAAACACAGTTCCAAGTTCGCCCGCTGCAAAAAAACAATATCGAGATTTCTTCCCGGAAAAATTTCAGTAAAAACATCGTAGACTTGTCCATGGGCTTGATTGAGATTCGTTCGCAATTCGCCCGGTTCAAATACCACGCCAATATCAAGATCGCTGCCTGGACGGTCTATGCTCTCCGCGACAGAACCGAACATGTAGACGAGCATAATCCCGAGGTTTTTTAATTTATCCTCAATTTTTCGAGGCAAATCTATATTTTGCATGCATAAACTATAGCAAATTTTGGCCCTTTCGTCCATGACAAAAAATCCCCCACGCTGGCCGGGGGATTTGCGTTTAGGCGGTGAATTTCACTTTGGAAACACCTCGTCGTCGGTGCGCTGGTAGTCGTGAATTTTTTCTGCGCCAAACCAGTGCCGGATTTCGTGACGGGCTTCGTTCTCTGTCTCCGAGGCGTGAACCAGATTATACACGGCCCGCTTGTCGCGATTGGCCACGGCCGCGCTATCCACAGAGAAATCTCCGCGAATAGTCCCTAAGGGAGCCTCGGAAGGCATGGTGTGCCCAGCTAGTTTTCGAATCATGGGCACTGCATGAATACCTTTGATGGCAATGGCAACCACTGGGCCAGAAGTCATAAACTCCACTAGCCACTTGCGGACCATTAGCCCGATTTTCGCCGGATTGTCTGTACCCAATTCTTTCTTGGCGTCAAAGCCGAACTTCTCGTAGGTAGCCAAGGTTTTCTCGCCTAAGCGGTGAATCCATTTTTTATCTTTGGGATAATGCTCGTCAAACTCCCGAAAGCTCGGCCTAATCAGCTTCAGTCCCACTGCCTTCAGCCCGACTTGCTCAATGCGCCGCAAAATTTCGCCGGTGAGGCCGCGGCGCACGCCGTCCGGCTTGATCATTAAAAAAGTTAGTTCTTCACGGGGATGTTTTGCCATTTTGTAATGCGATGCGAATGATGCTAATTACATTCGAATGTTTCGAATATTCACCCTCTCCTTTTCTCCCTCTCCCCTCGAGGGAGAGGGTGGGGATGAGGGGGATTCGAGTCATTCGAGTCTCATTCGTTAATTAGAGTCACTTTCTTAATTATAACAGGTTCCAGAGATTTGTCATTAAGATCGGTTTTCACGGCCGCGATTTTGTCGACAATCTCCATGCCGGAAATAACCTCGCCAAAAACCGTGTACTGGCCGTCGAGCTGGGGCAAATCTTGAAGCGCAATATAGAATTGGCTTCCGGAAGACTCGCGCGCGGGATTTACCGCATCGGAAAGCCGGGCCATGGCTACGGCCCCGCGCCGGTGCAAAAGCTTGATTTCGGCCGGCACGGTATAACCCGGACCGCCGCTGCCGTCGCCTGCGGGATCACCGCCCTGGATCACGAATCCCGGAATGATGCGGTGAAAAGTCAGACCATCGTAAAAATCCTCGCCGGCCAGTTTTACAAAATTCGCCGCGGTCTTGGGCGCTGACTCGCTATCTAGCGCCACCTTGATGACACCGAAGTTTGTTTCCAAAGCTACGAATTGAACTCTCCCAACCCCCTCTTTGATCAAAGAGGGGGCAGAGGGGGAGTTCAATTTGTTCAAAATTAGTCCCGAGAAAAACACTACCCACGCGATGGCTAGGAGAAACATTATGGAAACTGCCGCGACCAAATACCTCATGTTGTTCCTATTCTCTCACATTTCGCCTCACTTGTCCACCAAAGCAACGCGATCTGGAAAGAGCAGAAACACAATATCCCCCTGCTCGTCCGTGCGCAACAATTTCTTTTCCTGACTGACAAACAGTCCCAAAACCTCCTCGTGGGGGTGTCCGTAGCGGTTTTGCCCTACGGAAATCACACTATAATCCGGGCCGACAGTTTTTAAAAATTCGGGAGCAGTGGAATGACGCGAACCATGATGGCCAACTTTTAAAACTTCCGCAGTCAAAGGTAAGCCTAATTTAACTAAAAAATTTTCAATCCCTTTGCCGGCATCACCCATAAATAAAACCTGGTTTTTGCCAAAAGAGAATCTAGCAACCATGGAAACATCATTGATATCTTTTGGAGGTTTGGTAAGTTCTGGGGCTACCGGATAATAAATATCCAAAACTGTGGACTCGTCCAAAAACACTCTCTGCCCCAAATGCGGATGAACCACGCTAATCCCTTTCCTACTGACTAAATCCTCAAAAGTTTTGGCCGTAGCAGAATTATAAAAAACTTCGGAGACCAAAAGTTTCTCAACTTTAAAGCGTCTTATAACCTCGACTAGACCACTTACGTGATCGGCATGAGGATGAGTGAGAATCATCAATTCAATGGTTCGATCCGTAAAAGGCATGGCTTTGCCGAGTTTGGAAAGGACTGCGTCCCCGGGCCCTCCGTCAATCAAGACATCATTGCCCTGGATCGTGCGCAAATAAATCGCGTCGCCTTGGCCCACGTCAAAGAAGTACAATTTCGCATAGTCCGGACTTTGAAACTTTGTAACCGCAACCCACACGGCTATGTTGGCTATCGCCAAAGCGCCCACCGCGTACCACCATTTGCTAAATCTTAGTTTCAACATATTCCAAATAATAATAAAACTTCTTCTTATGCCGGTAAAACATAACCAATATCGCGACCAACATATAGTAAGCAACAACAAGGAAAATGTTGATCTGCGAAAAAACCGAAGCCAAAGGCAAACTCGCAAACCACTCCACCGCGCGGATTTGAAACTCCAAAAGCGCCCAAGGAAGCCCGGCCAAAATATGAGCCGCCGGCAGGAAAACTATGCCCGCAAGCCCCGTGAAGAAAGCAAAAAACATGGTATAAGGTATAGACCATAGGATCGCCACGTTGGCCAGGGGAGCTATGAGTGAGATTCGGTCAAAGTAGAAAATGAGGAGAGGAATAGTTAGAGTCAGCGCGGCCAGCGTCGAGGCGA
>CAYPVQ010000003.1:27798-30340 GCA_964414215.1 uncultured Candidatus Saccharibacteria bacterium
CAAGGTAAAAAGTTGCGCGGCCAAAGTCGAGCAAAGATTCGAGCGAAACTGCAAAAAATAAAACTCGGGAATAAAGGACAGCCATTTTTCAAACATCGGCGAGAGATAAATTAGTCCCAAGGTGGCGAGAAACGACAACTGAAACCCGACGTCAAAACTTAAAATCTTGGGGTTTTCCAGGACCATCACCGCGCCCACGAACACCAGGGCATTGACCGGCTGATAAATTCGCTCGACATTGAGAGCCAAAACCAGGAGCATCCCCATGACTGCGGCACGTAGGACCGAGGCCTCGGCCCCGGTCAGGATCACAAACGCGAGGACTGTGAGGAGCGAAAGCCAAAACGCCACTCTGCGTCCCCACCAGGAGCGGGTTTTGAGCAGGTTGCGGGTGATGATGGAGATATTGTAGCCCGAGATCACCACAATGTGTGAAACTCCGGCGACTATCAAGGCCTGCTTCAGGTCCTCGGGAAGCGAACGCTTGAGCCCCAAGATGAGACCTAGGGCCAGGGCATTATGCGGCTCGGGAAGGACTTGCGACAAAACACTTTGAAATTTGCGCTTGACTTTGAAAAGCGCGGCCCTAACAGGATTTCCTTGTCCCTCTCCCAATTTTTCAATCTTCGGAAACCGCATTACCGCATAAGTGTCATAGCGCGAGAGATAGTCTTTGTAAGAAAACCCCTCGCTCTCAAAGGGCTGTTCGAGCTTGCCTGAAAATTTCAATCGATCGCCGTACTGATACTCCGGGTACCGCCCAACATTGAGCAAGATATTTCCCACAATTTTGTCATTGTTATTGTCACTAGTTATTAGTTCCGGTCTAACCGTCAGGTTAGATCGCTCGCTTCTCACATCCGGCTCCCGCATCACCACTCCCTCAAGCTCGATCGTTTCTCCGTAAAATTTACCAATGAAGTTCGGATCTTCGTATGGAAAACTCGTCTGCAGACGCCACGCGCCCAAAAGCAAAGTCAGTCCAAGAAACCCGATGAGCATGGGCCATTTCTGCCGCCAAAACACGGTGACCAAGATAATAAAAATCATCGCTAATATTGCGATGATTGTAGTATGCCGATTTATCGGCATTAAATATGTTCCCAAAAACACCCCAAGAATAAAACTTAAACAAAACAAAAGAAAAATCTTAGATTTGCCGAAAGACATCTAGTTTCTTAATCAAATCTTTTTGTTTCACCCGCTCTTGTTTCCCGGTGGCTAAATTTTTCACTGTTACTTCGCCTTTTTTGTCTTCATCCAAGCCGATCAAAACTACAAAATTGATATTTTTCCTGTCTGCATATTTTAATTGCTTGTCGAGTTTTGCGTTCTCAAAATAGAAATCAGTTTTTATGCCTGCCGCGCGTAAATCTTGGACAAGTTTAAGATACTTCTCGGTGAGGTTTAAATCAAGATTGCATACCAAAACATCAAAGACTACATCATATTTTACTAATTCTAATTCTTCCAAAGCTTCCATCAACCGATCAATGCCAATGGAACAGCCAACTGCCGGGAACTTCCCTTTCTCCCCTCCTCGTGAGGAGGGGTTGGGGGAGGTTATGAACATCCCCATTAAATTATCATACCGCCCACCGCCTGCCACACTCCCAAATTCTGCGGCATCGGGAAGGATAAACTCAAAAATTGACCCAGTATAATAATCAAGACCGCGCGCCAGCGTGAGATCGACCTCGTAATTTTTTACCCCCATATCCAGAAGAGTTTCTATCAATTCTGTCAATTCTCCAGCTCCCGCTATTCCCTCAAATCTTGCGACAAAATCCTGTGTATCCTGGAAATCTTGATTCATTAATTCAAAAAGTTGATCAGCTTTTTTTGTCTGAATCCCCAGACTTGCCAGTTCTCCGCGCACTCCTTCTTCCCCAATTTTTTCTAATTTATCTAAAAGCCGAATCACCCCAGGAGTTTTTGAAGCAGGAATGCCAGCTTCTTTCATTAAGCCATCCAAAACCTTGCGGTTATTGAGGCGAATTACGATATCCAAGACTCCCAGCTCTCGAAGTGCCGCATCAATGCAAGCAATGACCTCGGCGTCCGCAAAAATCGAACTTGTGCCAACTGTGTCAATGTCGCACTGGGTAAATTCCCGAAAACGGCCTTTCTGCGGATTTTCTGCTCGCCACACCGAGCCCACCTGATAGCGCTTAAAAGGCAGGGGTAATTCGTTTTGATACTGGGTAAAAAACCGAGCTAAAGGCACAGTCAGATCATAGCGCATGGCCACCTCCCGTCCGCCGCGGTCTTTAAACTGATATATTAATTTCTCCCCTTCCTCGCCATATTTGCCCGTTAAAATCTCTTTATATTCCAAGGCCGGCGTTTCCATTGGCAAAAACCCGTATCGTTCAAATACAGCTTTAATTTTATTTAAGACTTCCTGCCTTGCGGCTGCGCTTGGCGGCAAAAAATCCCGAAAGCCTTTGAGTGGTTGAATGTTCATAAAATAAAAATGAATTGTCATTCTGAGGCCCCGATCCGGATCGGGGCCGAAGAATCTAGACTCATCATACCACTT
>CAYPVQ010000004.1:0-24808 GCA_964414215.1 uncultured Candidatus Saccharibacteria bacterium
GGACTTTTAATGATGGGCGGGACATTCTGTCCGTTGAACTACGAGGGCCTACTCTATTTAAAAACCAAGACGCTCGGCGATTATGTCGGCAAGAGAATCCTTGACCTCCTCTTCTTTCAAGGCGCGGATCAATATGGCGCGGATTTCGTTCGGGTCGGCATCGGCCAACGGCAGAATCAGGCGCGGCATAAAAAGTTTTTTTGATATTATCTCCAGCTCTTTTTTTCGCGGAGGGTCGTATTTAATCCAGAAAGATTTGAGCGTCTCATGCGGATATATCTTGTCGCCTATTTTTACGCCCTTGGCGCTTACTGAAAACTGAATCATCCGCGGTTTTTTCGCGCCGTATAAAGCGGCTGTAAATCCGGCAAGCACAATAAAACTAGCAAAAAGAATGTTTTTGAGCAACAGGGTGGCAACGGCAAGCGCTACGGTCAAAATGCCAAGAGTCCAGTACCATTCACCGGATTTCGCGGAGTTTTCGTATTCGGAGGCAGACCAGGAAATTTCGCTTTTCTCCATAATATAAATATAACTCAATGGCGCAAAAGAAAAAGCTCGGGTTATTTTCCGAGCAATTTTTTGATGAGTTCCTTTTCTTCTTTAAGTTCCCGGTTTCGGCGCCGTTCTTCTTCGGCAGTCTTAATAAATTTTTCTTTTGAGTAGAAAAATATCGTGCCATCGGGGCATAAAGAGCCGTCGGTTTCTTTGGCGGTTGAGTATCTTACCAAAACTCGGTTGCCGTCCGCGGCTATTACCGTAAGCGCTCCATCGCCGGAAAGATGGCATCGGTCGCCATAAACGAAAGTCCTCGTTTTGTTTTTTATTTCATCCAGATTTTTGACTTCGGCTATGTCTATCGTGTCTATTTTGGCCGAGTCGCCCTTTTTTATTTCAAGTTCAGCGCCAAAGGCCAGAACGGGCGGTAAAGCCATCAATATTGCCGCAAAAACACAACCTTTCATCGCTTTGGTCTCCCCGGCCAGGTTCCGGTTTAAATATTACACCACTAATCCCGCGTTTTCAATGTTTCAAAATAACTTCAAGCAGTTCCGGAAATTCGGCAGTTTTCATGTCGTATAGGGTGTAGTGCCCGCGTCCTTTCAGTTCAATAATTTTACCGCCGAGTGTCTCATGAAAAATTTTCAAACCCTTTTTGCCGTCGGGTTCTTCGTTGTCGGAAGTGAACATGATTATTTCCTTTACCCGGTCTTTAATTGCTTCGTCAATCCGGTATCCATAAAACTCTTTTCTATACTCGTCGTCTTTATCCGGAATTTTCCACGGCGCGACTAAAACAAGCTTGACGATTTTTCTTTTGGTCTCACCGAGCCATCTAACCAAAAAAGCCGTCCCGCAGCTATGCCCGACCAAAATCGTGTTTTCGCCGACTTCGTATTTTTCAAATTCTTGTTTGAATTTTGAATAGTCCGGCGCCCACGGCTCGGGCATTAAAGGAGTTTCGGTTTTTATACCCTTTTTGACAAGCTCTTTTTTAATCCAAGGAATCCAGTGTTTGTCGTAAGTTCTTGCTTTTGGCCCCATTGCCTTTTCGGCATCCCGCGGGCATCCGTGAATTATGATGACGTTTGGTTTTTTGGTATCCATGCTTAATGTGGACGAAGGGGTTAAGATTGTTATTGCCAGCGCGAAAAACAATATTTTTTTCAAGGCGTGGCCCCGTATTCTCGGCCTCTAATTATAAGTATATATCAAATTGCGGGTTATTTTCCTAACTGGCGGAGTACTTCGCTGGCGCTCAGCACTCTCGCAAAACATAGTCGTTGCACTCCTTGTTTTGCGGAGGGTGCAGGACTCGAACCTGCAAGCCCCTTGCGGGGCCCCAGTTTTCAAGACTGGTGCCTTACCATTCGGCGCAACCCACCATATAAAAAGCCATTTATTTCTTCTGTTCTAATTTTTCTGATAATTTTCGGATTATGAGAACTGATTTCATCTAAGTATCTATCAATGTCGGGTTTATTACTCAAATATATATTTTTTTGCGATTTTTTTGTTGGCTTATAGCCAAGTGCTGTCAAAGATTGTTCCAGAAATTCTAAAATGTTTTTATTTTTATTGGTAACTGTAAGTTGTTTATAGAGATAGTTTCCATTCTTGCCACGGAAGTATTTTACCCCAACCGATCCTTCTGTGTCGAATAACCCTCTTATCGTCGCTCTGGTAAATATAGAATTATTTGTAATCCACGAGGGGATATATCTTTCTTTTGCATCGAATTCAATGTGGCGCAGATAATCGCATACATCCTTTGAGGAGATTTGTATTTCCGTGGTTCCTGCATTGGGTCGCTGTTGAATGGTTACTGGAGCATCCGGAAACAATTTTTGCGCTAACATTTTTACAAAAGGGACATATTCAACATCAGCAACTGCATTCAAATATACTTTCGCAAAATATTTTGTGACGCTGCCGTCCCCTAGTAGTATTCCGAATAACTCAGAAAGTTCGGGACTATATTTTGAAGGAAGCTTGACGATATTCTTGTTATTAAGGTTAAACCGGTTCGAGCAGAGTAGGGAGCAAAAACTCTGCGAATTATATTTCTTCACAAAGGTTTGGCGACAGAACTTACATGCAATATCCATACTTTCATCCTATCACAAAAGTCTCTACCATTCAACCACTTTACTGTACACCGTCTCGCTCCAACCCCAACAATATGGTAAAATAAACGCATGGAAACAGAACAAAAAAAATATAAAATCACCTGGCAAGCGCCGGAATTTATTCACTATCCCAAAAACCTTTGGTGGTTTGGGGTTTTAACCATCGCAGGCTTCGCGCTGATAACTTACTTTTTGTGGCAGAAAGAGTTTTTGACCGCGACCCTTTTTGCCTTACTCTTCATTCTAATTTCGTTTTTCTCCAAAGCCAAGCCCAAAACCCTCACCATTGAACTTGACCACCGCGGCGTAAAGCTTGATAACCGCCGCATCCCCTATGAGCAACTGAAAGCTTTTTGGCTGGTCTATGATCCTCCAAATGTCAAGACTCTTAATTTTGAAACTACGGCCTATTTTAATCGTTATTTGACTTTGCAGCTAACAAGTGAAAATCCTGTCGAAATCCGCAAATTTCTGCTACAATATCTGCCTGAAGACCTAAATCGCGGCGAACAATTTGCAGACAAGCTCTCGCGAACTTTGAAATTTTAGGGATGCAGACGCGCCCCCACGCTTAGCGTGGGTCAAGGCGCGCCGAGCGCGCCCCTGTAGCTCAACGGATAGAGCGCAGCCCTGCGGAGGCTGAAATCGAGGTTCAATTCCTCGCAGGGGTACCATGCAAAATTTCTAATTGACCTAATTTCTAAATAATGTCCAATGACTAAACGGGATTTGGGTATTGGGGTTTGTTTAGGAATTAGAAATTAGGAATTAGGAATTTTGTGTTGTCCTTAAATGATCCTCTCACCAAACTCCACCTCCTCTCTCCCAAGGCTGAAGGAGCCTTGAATTATTTGGGAATCAAAACGATCGAAGCACTTCTCTACTACTTCCCTCGCGACTGGCAGGATCTTTCCGAAATCCAAACCATTAGGGAGATTCGCCCTAATGAAAAGTTCAATATCCGAGCCAAACTCAAGAAACTCTCCCAATACCGCACCCCGAGGCGGCGCATCAATCTAACCCAGGCCCTTCTTGAAGATCAAACCGGAAATATTCTAGCGGTTTGGTTTAATCAACCTTTTTTAAAAAATGTTTTGCGTGAAGGCAAAGAATATTATTTCTCTGGGAAAGCGCAAATTTATGAGACTTTACAATTGCAAAATCCTAGCTTTGAACTCGCCAAAGAAGACACCATCCATACGGCGGGCATCATCCCCATTTATGAGCTCACCGAAGGTATTACGCAAAAACAGCTGCGCTATTGGCTCAAGCAAAGCCTAGAGGCTCTCGCAAGCATTACCGACTCTTTACCACTGCCAATCCGCACTAAACTCCAGTTGGTAGATTTGCGCACAGCCTTGCAGAATATTCATTTTCCAGCATCTACAGAGCTTTTACAAAAGACCAGGCAACGTTTGGCTTTTGAAGAGCTTTTTTTGTTTCAACTGGCCCTTGAAGCCTACAAACAAAAACTCAAAGTCTTGCCGGCCCCGCTCGTCGCCTTGAATACTAATCTCATAAAAAAATTTGTGACTAGCCTACCCTTTGCGCTTACCCCTTCCCAAAGGCTAGCCAGTTGGGAGATCCTTCGCGACCTTGCACACCCCTACCCCATGAACCGGCTCCTCGAGGGCGAGGTTGGCTCTGGCAAAACCGTGGTGGCGGGAATTGCCATGTTAGAGGTCGCCTCGGCCGGCTGGCAGTCTGTGCTTTTGGCTCCCACAGAAATTTTGGCCTGGCAGCATTATGAAACCCTAAAAAACCTCTTCCAGAATACCAAATTAGAAATTGCACTTTTGACCAGGTCACACAAAACATCTACGGCTTCTGTCATTGCGAGGACCCCGACGCAAGGTCGGGGGACGAAGCAATCCCATGAGATTGCCACGCGCCTTTCAGGCGCTCGCAATGACGACCTGCTGGAACGAATTTTCTCCGGCCACATCAAAATCATCGTTGGCACCCATGCCCTCCTCCAGGAACACGTCAAATTTCAAAAAATCGGCCTTCTCGTTGTTGATGAACAGCACCGTTTTGGAGTCAAGCAACGCGCCAAACTCCAAAGTGCAAATGCCCACGGAGTTGTCCCCCACTTTTTAACGATGACTGCCACTCCAATTCCACGCACCTTGGCTTTGGCCTTCTACGGCGACCTCAATATCTCCGAACTTCGCGAACTCCCAACGGGCCGTAAAAAAGTCATCACCAGACTGGTCGAACCAGACAAACGAGGTTTAGCTTACGAATTTGTCCGCAAAAAAATCTTGGAAGGACAGCAAGCTTATGTCGTGACCCCGCTTATTGGAAACCTAGAGGACTCCTCACCCTTACTCCCTCTCCCCCCAGAGGAGAGGGAAAGGGGTGAGGAGATAAGATCTGCAATGGCCGAGGCTGAAAAACTCAAAAAAATCTTCCCCGAATTCCGCATCGCCCTCCTCCACGGCCGCCTGCGGGGCGAGGAAAAGAAAAAAATTATGGGCGAATTCAAGGACAACAAGATTCAAATTTTGGTGAGTACAACAGTTATCGAGGTTGGGGTGGATGTCGGAAATGCCACAATTATGTGGATTGAAAATGCGGAACGGTTTGGCCTCTCACAGCTCCATCAGCTCCGCGGCCGCGTCGGCCGCTCTGACCTGCAATCCTACTGCCTGTTGTTTGCC
The DNA here is from genome assembly GCA_964414215.1 of uncultured Candidatus Saccharibacteria bacterium. Classification (GTDB taxonomy): domain Bacteria; phylum Patescibacteriota; class Doudnabacteria; order UBA920; family 2-01-FULL-46-14; genus CAYPVQ01. The sequence goes on from CAYPVQ010000004.1 coordinate 5,294, forward strand.
GAAGATTCGGGGGAGATAACCAGAGCCAGGCTTGAAGCAGTGGTCAAATCCACTGACGGCTTTGAGCTTGCGGAGCGGGACCTCGAACTTCGCGGCCCCGGCGAAGTCATGGGTACGAGACAATCAGGCTATATTCCCTTCAAAATCGCTAAACTTTCTGACCGCAAACTTATTAAACTTGCCAAAGAAGAAGCCCAAGGGCTCCTGCAAAAAGATCCCCAACTAGCCCAATCCCCCGTCTTGAAACAAAAGGTCGAGGCGATCGCCAAGGATGCACATTTAGAATGAGTCTACAACCTCTCCCCGCCTTCAGCCTCCCTCCCCTCGCCAGGGGAGGGAGCTACAATGAATAAACTAAGGCGCATTTGGAATAAGTACTTATTTTTCTCCCCCTTGCAATAGATTCTTCATTATACCCCTCTCCCCTCGCGGGAGAGGGCGCGCCGCTACTGCGGCGGGGTGAGGGGGGGCGAAGGTCGGATGAGGGGGAAACTGGTTCGACCTCTCCTGGTCCGTCCGCCGCGGCGGACGGACCACCCTCCCCACGCCTCGGGAGGGTGGTAGGGTAGAGTCTATTTGGGGAGATTAAGAGGGGGTAGAATTTTTTTCGTTCCCTTGACAGAAAAATAAAACAGGGTTAATTTGAAACTAGACAAGCCGTCACTTTCAAACGACCTGCACCACAACCCACCAATTTTCCGTCCTTTGCCAAATCCATCCATACGAGGGCATGGTTTGGTTGAGGACAATAGACGGCATGAAGGAGGTGAGATGAAAATCAATTCGTCTTAGTATTCACGACTGTCGCGCTTGGCTCGTGTTCAAGTTGAAAACTTCCTCTTCCCTGGAACTCGGAAAAAAAATGAAGACTGAATTCGAATACGGCGGTATAAAGTTCACGCCAGTAAACCGCAAGGTAGAAGGCGCGATTGACCCTCAAATGATCGGTCCGCTCTTTCGTGGCTCGAAAGGCAAGGCTATAGTGAAAGGCGTCCACAATAAAGGACGCCAATCTATGGTCGCGTTAGCCGATCCAACAGACACGCGTCGAACAATTGTCTGCGCGATTAAGCTGAACGACATCCGCCTTTCCGAAGAAAACCTGGCTTATCTCAAATGCCTCGCTTCGAGAGCAGAGCCAGTTCATTCGAAGGTGTCCGCAGTCCAAGCTACCGCTACATAGCTTATGCGGCTTGGTCTTAGGATACTTCCGCCTTCCGTAAGTCTGGCGTGTCGGTAAAGCATAAGCCCACGCCAAACCTGACGGAGAAGGCGCGAGTCAAAAAAAGATGGTAGGCTGCACTTCAACCTACTTGATCCTCGACTCGCGCCTTTAAATTTATTTCAACTCCACCCGATACAAGTATCCAGTCTTTTCATCTCGAAAAAACAGCAAAGGTTTGTCGGGATGCAACATCAAATCCGCAGGATTAAAATCCTCTTGACTGCCAAATTTATAAGTCTCCTCCTCTCCGCCCCCAAGCTTATACTTCACGAAACCTCCGGTACTGCCGACGATTACCGCCTGACTATCTTTGCTCCAAGTGGTTGCTTCAATATTAACCATAATTCTCATATCTACTCGCTCGAAAGTTGCCAAATCATAAACCCGCAATCCACTTCCGGCGGAAACTAAAATTTTTGCTCCATCCGGAGAAAAACTTAAGCCCTCGTACTCTCCCACCGAGGCAATCTCGCGAAACTGCCCATTAAAAAGACTAACGAGAAAAATTTTATTTGCAAATAACATCACCTCTTGGTTTACCGGAGAAACAACAATCTGATAAAGCGGCTCATAAAGATCGGCAACTTTTTCAAAGCTGCGGCCGTCAAGATTAGCTTTTTTAAGCTCGTGCCCCCCATCAGTCCTCACCCAATCATAGATAATCTTTTGGTCTCCGGCCAAAAATCGGGGACTGCGCATTTGACTAGGATAATCAGTAAATATCCGGGCGTCGGCATCGAAAAATTTATAACGCGTGTGGCCGTCGAGGTTTTGCTCCACAATAAAGTCACTGCCGTCTTTCTGCCAAATCACGCCCTGGGCGCCTTGAATGGATTCGGGCAAGAGGTATTCTTCGGCCCCCTCTTGAGAGGGGGTAAGTGCCTTACGGAACATTTTTCCTTCTTTGGTCATATACCAAATATGCTCACCGCTAAAAGACAGAATCGGCGAAATCACTTGCTCTCCGACGAATAATTTTACTTTCTCCTCACCCTCTGCTCCCTCTCCTCCCAAAGGAGAGGGAAGAGGTGAGGAGGATTGGGAGTTTTTGTAAAAATAATACACCCCGCCGGCGATGAGCAGGAGCGGAATGGCAACCAACAAAATTACAAAAGTTTTAGTTTTCACATTCATTGGCGGAAAATTTTACTATTGAATTTGCGAAGTGCCGGCCACATACCAGCGCCCCAGAATTTTCTCCAGTTCCACGGTCACGACTTCAGTAGAAGTTTGGGGTCTATTCGATTGCCAAACCTCCACGCTATAGACCACTGTTGCCGAGCTGTCTGTTTTGCTCACAAATTTTTCTGCCACCACTTTGGTTCGACGCTCAAAAGGCTCATGATCCGGCGCAACTCCCCGTCTGATAATCTCTTCCAGCTTTCGCCCAAGATCTTCGGTTACATAGGACTCCACCGACCGCAAATTGCGAAACTGGTAATCCTCTGTGTCAAACGTACCGACGCTCTCCACCACAATTTTACCAGTTAGCGCAACTATCTCGTCTTCATTCAAATCTGGAGGAGTATATGGCGGAATCTCGGCAGTCGGCGGTAGCGCAGGAGGGGGAGGGGGCGGTTGCGATTTTTTGAACAACAGCAAGACCAGGCCAAGGCCCGCGGCGACCAGCAAGATGATTGCAATAATTATTAGTTTTCTCGAAATCATTCCTTATGCTCTTAAACACAGATTAGTTCTATCGATAATTTGGTCCCCGTAAACGCGGGCAACTGCTCCTGACCCGTTATAAGCCGCGGCGGCTGCTTGGTAGTCACCGTTATACTCTTTGACTAACTGGGCAAGATATTTGGTTGCGGCGTCTATCGAAACCTTTGGGTCGAGGAGGTCCAGGACTTTTAATTTTTTGCCGCTGCCAGGCGGCATCTCCCTCGCCGGGGTATTGTCATCTACCCAGCCCGCACGGCCTAACTGATGGGTGCGAGGGAAAATCGTAATTTGCATGAGCCCGATACCGTGCGAAAACTCCCAATCAAGCGTATGTTTTGGGGGACTACCAAGGTTGAAAGGATCATGGGTATTATTGGGCTCACTCGCTTTTCGCCCATCAGAGACGCTTTGCCAACGGCTGATCGGGGGTGGCGGGGCGGTGTGATCGTGGCCAATGGCCTTGGCATTCCCTCCTGATTCTTTTTCCACAAAAGACCTGACATAGCAATAGGGAAGGTTATTGGCAGCAGCCGCCTCACGGATGAGAGCGTCCCACTGCGAAACGTCAGCAAATCGATTAGGGATCGAAGGAACTCGGCCCTGGTCAATGAAATTCACTACTCCCCCCAAACCGCCTTGCAAAACCTTGCAGTAATCCTGCCCAATGATTGGCGAAACAAAAGTTGAGCCCCCTCTCGCCAGACTTCCCTGCCATCCGGAAGAATTGCAAAGCGCAGTCAGAACAATCAAAACAAAAAAAACAATTCCTAAAATCAGTAAAATTATGCCAATCACTGGCGCGGCCGCAACGAGCGCATCGCCAATTGCCACCGCCGCCGCCCGCGCGCCCGTGGCCGCCAGCCTTGCTCCGGCCCGACCCGCGCGCCCGGCAAGTTGCGCGCCCCGGGCTTTAATCTGCCTCGCGGCATATTGTCTGGCGATCCCCGCGGCTTGCTGTCGTTTCTGCCTCTCCTCCTCTTGTTGCCGATGCAGTTCTGCTTGCGCTTCTAATTCTTCATCGAGGTCAGCCATAAGGTAAGGGTAAGGAATTAAGGGTTAACAATGCTGTCATTGCAACAGACTGTCCGAAAATTCATTTTTATGTCATTGCGATCCGTCCGCCTCGGCGGACGGAGAAGCAATCTCAAAGTTCATCATACAAATCTCGCCAATCCTTATTCATGCCTTCTATTAGATTGATTTTCTTTTGTCTTGAACCGCCCTTGATCTGCTTCTCTCGACTTATAGCGCTGTAAGGATCATCAAACACTTCGTAGTAAACCAGCTTGTCAATATTGTATTTTTTTGTAAAACCTGGAACTAATTTCTGCTTGTGTTCCCAAATTCTCTGTTTTAATACTTTACCCGTAACTCCTGTATATAAAGTGGTATTGTTTTTGTTGGTCATTATGTAAACGAAATACTGTTTTTCTGACATGGGATTGCTTCGTCATTTCATTCCTCGCAATGACACCAAGTAGCTACCGCCCCTCTATCTCCTCTTTCGCTCGGGCGATCTCGAGGCGCTGCCGCGGGTCAGTCGTAATAATCTGGTCTTCGGTATAGGAGGCCACGATCCGAATCGCCACGTGTTTTAAGCCGGCAAAGAAAATCCCCTCGCCCACTTCCGACTCCAGCAGCAGGTACTTCTCGCCCTCGGTCAAAAAAAACGTCTCGGTAATCAAATCCATGGCCGCTGGCGACTGCTTCAAAAGAAGCTGAATGGAAGAGTTGGTCACCACCGGCTTGCCATAAGAGCTTTGCAAAAAATCCTGGACGTCCTGGGTGATGGTCGTCACCCCGAGGTAATATTTGCGCGCCCGCTTGACCAAGCCAAAGAGAAATCTCGCCGAATCTTCGTGCTGCATCATCCACCACGCCTCGTCAATCACCAAGATCCGCTTCTTCAAAACTGCTCGCACCTCGTTCCAGATAAACCCCAAAATAATGTAAATGGCGATCGGCCGTAGACTGTCTTCCAAATCCCGCACCGAAAAAACCACGAGCTGGTTATCCATATTAATATTAGTGAGCTGGTTAAAGATGCCTGAAAAAGTCCCTTCGGTGTATTTCGTCAAGCGCTGGGCCAAACTCTCCCCGCCTTCAATGCCGGCTAGAACATTGACCAAATCACTCATGATAGGCACTTCCTTATTGGCAAAATCCGAGTTAGGAGTAATATCTCTGGTGGCATAAGTCTCCCAAATCGCCCGGTCCATAATTGCTTCCTCGGTCGGAGTTAATTTGCCCAAAGCCAGGCCCATCAACCCCAAAAGATTGATCACCGCCGAGCGCAGGACATCTTCCGGACTTTCGCCCTCATATGCTTTTGGGAGGTCAAAAGGATTAATTCTGGAGGTGGAATTAAGCGAAACGTTGAGATAACTGCCGCCCACGGCCTCGGAGAGATGCTTGTATTCATTCTCGGGGTCAATGACGATCACATCGGTGCCGAGCATCATGGAGCGCAGAATTTCGAGTTTCACGGCGTAGGATTTTCCCGCGCCCGATTTGGCAAACACCACGGAATTGGCATTTTCCATTTGAAAACGGTCAAACAGAATCAAGCTGTTATTGTGCCGATTAATCCCGTACAAAATTCCGTCATTGCTCGTGAGCTCCGAGCTCACAAAAGGAAACGTCGTAGATAAGGGCCCGGTGTTCATATTCGCGGCCACGGTTAATTCATCCTCGCCTAAAGGCAGGGTGGAGTTGAATCCGGCCTCGCTCTGCAGGATCGCGCTTTTGACTACGACCAATTTGGAAGCCAACATCGACTGCAGATTCGCGGAAATTTTGTCTAAGCTTTTGAGGTCGTCGGCGTAAAGCGTAAAATACAGGGCAAAGCGGAAATAGCGTTCGGTGCCCTGCTGGAGCTGATCGCGCAATTCTTCGACATCATGATAAGCCGTCTCGAGCATCGGATCGCGAACTTCGCCCTTTTCCTGGTTCATGGCCATCGAGGCCTGCAGCTGTCCTACTTTGTCCCGGAGTTTTTTCATGATGACGTCAGTTTCCATGGGATAAATAAACATCGAGATATCCATGGGCACATCCAGATTGATCATCGGCGACAGCCAGTTGGAAGACAGATACCGCGGATAAGTCAAGACGAAAAATGTCCGGGCATATTTGCCCGAAACTTGAAGATAACTGCTCTCAATCTTCATGGCCGAGGGCGCGATCAAATCCTTGAGTGAAGTCACTCCCTTGCGAAAAGCTTGTTCGGCCTCCAGAAGTTCGCGCGCCACGGTTTTTGGCTGATTTTTTGAACCAAATAACATGTCAACCTCTCTCCTAACCTCTCCCCACCTGCCCGTCCGGCAGGCGGGTCTCCTGGGGAGAGGAATTAGAGCTAATTTCAATGCCCTCGATTTCTTCGGCTCTAAGCGGTGAGGCGGATTCAAAGTTGTAGGAGGAATACAAAAGCTCTATCAACTCCTGCGTATTGAGGACAATGCTCCGCAGCCCGATCCCCCCCAACCCGGAAATAACGTGATTGACCCTCTCTTCGAGTTTGACCTTCGCTCGTTCAAAATCTTCCTGCGACGAGGCGACTTTTGCCGCCGGATTTAGAAACTTGGCCAACCGGCCCCGCAGCGACTCCTTTCCCGCGGTGGCTGAATAGGGCACTACGACATAAAAGGTTTTATTCATAATGCTGGCGTATTGCACCAGGCTCGCTACATACTCAATATACTCGGTAATTTGAATGCGCAACAGCTCGTTGATTTGAGCTTGGGCTAAACCCCGCAGCTTCTCGAGATATGAGTTTATGTCCAACACTCGCGAGTGAATCAAGATCTGTACGGGAAAGTCAAGGGAATTAATAAAGTTTTGATAAGCCGCCACTGAAGCATTCTGCTCGTCTTCGGATTTGAGGGAAAAATTGGTGGAGGAAACCACCACGACGGCCCGCAAACTTCCGTTTTTGAGCACAATGACATTTTCTTTGATCTCTTGGATATCTAAATACTTTTGAGTTGACTCAACCGCTTTGCCCCCGGGTGTTTTTGGATACTCCATCTCCATAAGTTTCGATCCTACAGTTTGCCGCTGTGGATGAGTCTCTCCTCTTCTGCCGCTTTTTGGTCGAGAAAATAGGCCAGGCGCTGCAGCCGGCTCGTCGGTGTCATAGTTTGATCTTCTTCCGAAGTTCCTCCTTGTCCTCCCGGCTTGGTAAAAGGGATTTTCTTGATAAGACTCAAAGCCTTGTCCCTGCCGGTGCGCTGAAGAATTCTAATCTTCGGGGTTAGCAGAAACTGCAAAACTGCCGGAACAGAAACCAGGGCCGGCCGACCGTTAAATTTGCCGAACGCCAGCATGGCAAAAACCCCGGCGGTGGGCAGTGTGAGCAAAAGAAAGATAAAGCCCAGCTCGAAAAGACTGTAAAAAAACAGAATGATCAACCCGCCCGCAACCAGGATCAAAAATTGCTTGAGCGTGAAAGGACCAATGATTTTGTCCTCTATCTCGATAAATTGGGGAACAGAATAGTGCATTTTGTTTCGCTAAAAACGTAATAACCCAAGGTAAATCATAGCATAATTTTCCCCAAAAACACAAAATTCCCTCCATTTCCTCGATTTTTACTTCAAGATTTTTCTTAAATTCGCTCGAAAGTCAGTAAAAGCTTCCAATTCGTCGTGGTTGAGATCGGCTTTTTCCTCGCCGGCCATGAACTTCAAGCCTGACTCGACATAGGCTTTATAAAACGGACTTTGTTCCAAAGCGGCCATAATTTGCGCTGCAGTAGCCGCATGAGCTTTAGGCAACTCTTCAATCTTCAGGGTTAATTTTTCTAAAAAATCATAAATTGAAGGCGCTTGCCGCAGATCCTCTACCGTGAGGGATTTGAAACTTTCTAAACCCGGAGGCAGGGTCGGTCTTTGCGTAAAGGGCCCAGGAGCTGATATGGTCTTCGGTCTTAAATCCACGGGTTTAGCAATAACCCCTACTCTTTCCTCCCTCACCTGCCCCGACGGTACCGTCGGGGTGCTAGGGGGGGATGTAAGGGGGGTCACAGCGGGCTTAATTGAACTCGGGAGCTTGATAGACAAAATCCGGTCAAGTTCCTTCATCTGCTCCGCGCTCATGCGCGGCAGCAAAAACAACCACTCTTTTTTTTCTTGTTCATTGAGCATCGGCGAGGTCTCGATTTTGTTTTTGATGATGGTAAAATCCGTTGGCGACATTGTTTAAGCGATTCCAATAATTCTAATTTCCATTCCAATGTTTCGAATGAGGTAATTTATAATTCAGCACTCTTTTCGGTCGAAGATAAGTATTATGAAAATTTACTATTAAACCCAGCCTCTTTTTGGTGAGGGTTAAATACTTCATCATCTGTTCGTAATCTTCTTTGGTAACGAACTTTTTGGCTTTGGCATCAAGAATAATTTTTTCCTCGATTACAAAATCGGGGCGCCCAATCTTTATTACGCGATCAGAAGTATCCAAGCTAGGCTCGCGAACAAAAAGGATTCCACTATTTAATAATTCATTTGCCAATGCGTCGCAATATTGCTTTTCTGTCAAAAATCTTCCGTGCTCATTATGAACTTTGAAACAAATTCCGGTAATTTTATATGATAAGTCTTTCTCAACCAGTTCATTTATTGGAATCATTGGAATGTTATTCGTAGATTGGAATCGCTACTTAAGCTTATCTTCCAGCTTCCGGAGCTTCTCCTCCACATCTTTTTCACCAGCAGTCACCTGCCCGTGGTCAGAAGGAATCTCTTTCTGTCCCGCGCGAATGAGCGCTTCGTTAACCGAAATCTCCCTAGCCCTTTCCGGTGTTTTTTGCGCTTCCGCTCTCTGCCTGGCCAGCTCTGCCAAAGTTTCGCGATACAAATCTTCATTGAGCGCCGTAGTTCGCGGAACTCTCTCCCCCCCTGCTTTCTCCCCCTCCCGTCGTAAAGATCTCCCGAAGGGAGAAAGGGAAGGGGGAGATTGAGAGGGGACGGTCTCCCTGGTTATTCCTGCCTGCGCCGCAGGCTTCGGAGGAGGAACAACTCTGGTCTCGACACTTGGTCTCACTGGCCGCGGCGGAGGAGGAAGACTTCTTGCTTGCTTAGGAATTGCCAAACTCTCTCCTCTGGTGTACGTAGAACCCCCGGGTACTCCAACTGACGCTCGAGCTTCGGCGTATTCGACTGATCCAAACCGCAACCAATCATAAAGCTCGAGGACCCGCAGTAACACATCCTTGTTATCTTTTGACAAACTCCGGACATTGGGGCTTTGATTGAGGTAAGTAATTCGCTCTACCGCACCCACTCTTTGCATACGTCCGGGAGGAGGCAAAGTTGCTTGAAAGTAATCTGTCAAGAAATTAGCCACTGTTGGTCTAACAGGCCGGTTCTCACCTTTCAACGCAATTGGCGCTTGACCCAATGGTTGAGTTGACTTTGACAAAGCATTGGCCAGTGCTTGGGCAATGGTCCCGCCCAGAAGCATATCATCATAATCTTCGAGTACCTCCTCGAATTTGTTTTTGACTGGAATTCCAGCTTGTAATGCGTCAATAATATGCTGCTCGATAAGTTCGCTGATCTGGGGAATCCCTCTTGTAACTAGGTTGATAAATTTGAGCAAGACAATCAGGCGTTCATAGCGCTCATAAATCTCAGGCTGTTCCTGTTTTAGTTGCGGGTACTCTGGCAGGAGAATATCCTCCAGAACGCGCCTGCCCAGCAGCGCCAATTCCCCATCATCCTTCTCAATAATTTTCTGGACCAGTGTTTCAAACTTCTGCAAGATCGCCAGATCAGCCAGCTGAGCAGGTTCACCCAAAGCCGGCACCGGATTTTCCAAGTCCACGGCTGTGCGCTCTCCGAGATGGAACAGTTTTTTGATTAAACTTTGATCAAGTTCAGGCATATTTTAATTAGTTTATACTTCTGTCGAGCCAACTCTAGTCATCCCAGCCTCTCTCATAGACTGGCGATGGCGCTCGGAAATTTTATTTGCTTTAATCAACTCCTCAAGCACTCTGTTATGCTCCTTTAACTCTTCCGGCTTAAACTGTTCCAAGCCGATTTTTTCCAGCTGGCTAAGTGTCCACAGCGCTTCTTTTTGTCTAGTCCAAGTCCTGTTATCCGGAAGTGTTATTTCCCTTCGAGTGTTAGGATCATAATATGTAATATTAGATCTAAAGTCTTGTCTCTTCAAATCGACAGCCTTAATTGCAACGGTATCGTCTAAACGCAGTGCTTCCTTCCTAAGCCTCGCGATGTTTGGCGCAAACGCCAGAGCTCTTGCTTTGCTGAGGTCAAAGGTGCCTCGACCAAGCGTAAAACCGAGGTTATCGATTCTATTGATGGTTTCATCGATTTCATTTTTCTGGGTCAAGGCTATTCTTACGCCATCCCGGTCATAATTGAGCGAGACATATTCGTCGTGTCCAGAAAGCCTGTTGGTGTTGGTAAACTCTGAAGGGGCCATTTTGCCTTTTTCGATCCGAATTTCCGCATCCCAATCATCTTTGGGATTTCTCTGCCAGCGTCCGTTTTTGGTGTTGTAAAGACGCCAAATCCCGTAATGACCGCGCTTGGACGCAATGTCCCCGATGTCAGCCACATGCCGCATAGATTCCGTTTCGTTCATCCCCAGTTTTTCTTCCAAAATCAGCTTGCGAAAATTTTCTATGCCATCGCTATCCTCGGAAAAGAACTCATCTGCTGTATGCATTACAAAATCACCGTTTCCAGCTTTTGTGGCATCCATCCCTCCTTTGATTGCCCGGGCGATTACCATATTACGAGTTTTAAGGTCCTGCCACTCGCCGGATTCATGCGCCATCTGATCACGACCATAACGCGTATGAGTAATTAATTCATTTTCATTATAAGTATCAGCCAATTTTTCAAACAGCGCCCTAAACCGCGCAATGTGCTTCTCTTCGATGGCACCGTGACTATAGTCAGTCAATTCCTGCCAGGTTTCTCCAGTGATTTTGGCTTTTTCATTGTTGGTGGCTTCCCGCAATTTGCGCTGGGTGAAGTAATCAGGATCATGGACCAGGTGTTTGGCTTCCTGGGCTTTCTCACTGGCTTGCCTGCGAAGCTCCTTCGCCTGCTGGCCCGCCTTATCTGCTTCAGCCTGGTTACCCTGCTCCTCAAATATCTTTGCCTGCATTTCAAGTTCAGCAGCTTTTTTATCATCCGCAGTTGCTTCTTCAAGCATTTGCTGGCCTCTTTTATTGGCGCGTGTCATTGCTTTCGTAATTCCTTTTTTATTCCAATATCGCTGGAAAAATGAAGTCGGATTGGCAAGGACGCTTTTGCCGGCCGCACCTGCTAAACCCGCTTCTTCGCGAGCTAAGCGATTGGCTTCTCGAGACTCTTTCCACCCCTCGATCCATTTTTTGGGTCTGATTTCTTTGTGATATTTTTCCAATATTTTCTCTGCGCCAAGATTTGCCAAAGCCTTGGTCCCCGCCCATAACCCCTTCCCAGCAAGTCTCGGAATAGCCAACGGCGCTTTCATTCCCCGCTCGGCCAAACCCACAATCGCCGCCGCGCCAAAGATGCCCATGTTTTTCGTCACAATCATCCCCGCCCAGAGGAAGGCGAGAATCACAACATATATAATCCCAAGCTGCAGACTGTCTTTAAGCTGAATTACCCCAGTAGTTGCGCCAAGCTGGCTTAGGTAGGTGCTGAAATCTGCGGAAATTTTGACATCGACTGCTTCAAAGTTTTTGGTTACCGGCAAGATTTGGAACGCGCTTGAGTAAAGCATGTCCGCCAGCATTAAAAAGAAGGCAATGACTGGAGCAAACAATGCGTATTTGATAAAGCTAGACCACCATTTTTTTGCCAGGGCAGAAGTTGCGGGCAAGATGTGCAAGGCATAGGCAAGGGGGGAAATGATAAGGAGTATGTATAGCGCAATCGTTCGGATAAGCATAAAAATCGCCAAAGCCGCGAAGGTGATAATCACGCCAAGCTCCAGGATAAACTGGAAGATGATGCTAAAAGTAACAGCCAGGGCCCCTGAACCTGAAGATTGAAAAAATCCCTTTGTAACAAATGGTATTTGACTTGTGGTCAATTTGACAAAGAGATTTTTAACTGAATTTACTCCCTCGTCAGCAGACAGAAAACTAAACTGGGCTGTATCTGCGATCTGGATAATGATCCGGCCGATGAGCAGGCTGAAGTTCACCAGCAGCGCCATCACAATCAAATTCACCAAAAGCTTTTTGTAATTGTAAGACTCGATCCGTAGCATGGTACCAAACCCGATCACAATCAAAATCAGGATAAAAAACATATTGACCACGTCGCGCACAATAGTCCAGCCTGCAACAATCGGCGCCGTGATATTGGAGGCTTCTATGCTCAAGGTGGTTTCCAGCAAGGGAACGAAAATAATCGTACCTAATCCCCAAATTATCCATCGCAAAATCGCGACAATTGCTCCAAGAATAAGGTTTACCAAAGAGACAAGCCCGCCTACAGTTCCTTGTTCATTTAAAGACGGCGCCCCACCTCTATCCTCTTGTCCAGTAATGTCAACGGTAAAGGCCCCCGCGACTATTTCTTTTCCTGCTTGATCCAGTGCTTGTATTTTGCCTTCATATTTTTTTGCCGGGTTTAATGGATACTGACATTCAAATTCTGTCAAAGATTGCTTTTTCAGTTGCCCTCCTTGGCCGCAATCAATTTTATAAGAACTGGGTCTCTTGCCAGTACCGCCATCTAGGTAAGTAATAGAAAATACTTTGAATACTGCTCCCCCAGGCGCACCAGCAGTACTTTTTTCCGAAGCCGTCACTGACGGAGTTTTCTGGTCGCTTTTTGTAACCTTGAGAGTAGCGACAGCATCGTATTTATAGGTAGTAGAACCAACACTCGTAACCTCAATATAAGTCATCCTTCCAAATATTGTATTGTCTCCTACTTTAAATCCTTTGGCGGAGTCCACTACAAAAGAGCCAGAAATAGATCGTCCTTTGCCATTTACTTTAACAAAGCTGTCTGCACAGTTTTTCAACTCGGAATCACATACTGACAGCTCCCCGGTACCGTTTCCAAAAGTTGATGTTTGGTCTTTTACAGTTAAGGTGAACTTGATGGTACCGCCAAATTGCACCTCGACAGGCTGGAAGGTAAGGGTTGCTTTGAATTTATCCGAATTAGGGTCAAATCCTTTCGATTTCACGCTTACTGGTTCTGATTGGATTTTGACGTCACTTGCTGGGATAAAAGTACTGGAAAGAGAAACGGCGGTACAAACTGCAAACCCTCTGAAATTTAAAACTGTATTTGCACCAAAGTCCTCGGCCGTGACAGGGTTCCAAGTGACAGTCCCTTGGCTTAAGTCAATTTGCTTGAAAAGATAAGCACGATCCGTAGGAGGCGGCGTTGTCCCTTCGCTTTTGCTAATGGCCAGGTAAAACTTGTTGACCGATGGATTGGGACAAGCCGCAGAATCTATGCCAGAAAGTCTTACATTGAAATTCAAAGCTGGTCTGGTACCAGAACCCACCTCTTTTGGATTGATGTCAAAATTAATACCCAAGGCAGCTCTTGCAGGAAGCGGCGCCAACCCCAACCCCAAAACCGCCAGCAGGAGAGGAACTAGAAATTTCTTGAAACTACCCCCTCTTACTGAGACTGTCCGAGAATGCCCTTTTTTGTCATTGCGAGTCCGCCTCGGGCGGACGAAGCAATCTTTTTGGCTTAAATATGGGATTGCTTCGTCGCAAGCTCCTCGCAATGACAGTTTTCGGACAGCCTCAAAAGAAGTAGAGGTTGAAATTTTTAGAAATTTGGGATATAGTCTAAATAGCATGGGGAAAATAATAGAAATTAATCAATATATCGTTGCTGATCCAGAAATTTGCCATGGCAAACCGACTTTCAAGGGTAGCAGAGTTATGGTTTGGCAGGTTTTGGAAATGCTGGCGGCTGGCGAAACGGTAGAGGAGATCCTCGCGGACTTTCCCTCCCTCACTCGCACACATATCGCGGCCGCCCTGCGGCATGCCGCTCAGCTTACCCAAGGAGAAAAATTCATTCCCTTTGAACGTGAGGTTGTTGGCTGACGAAAACGTCAAACTGCGATTGATTCGTTGGCTTGAAGACTCAAGCCACGATGTAATTATGAGTCCCAAGGGAGTAAAAAACTCCCATCTTTTTAATCTGGCCAATACCGAGAAAAGAATTTTGCTCACTAATGATACGGATTTTCTTAACACTGCCCTATATCCACTTGTAAATACTCCGGGAAGGATTGTTTTACGAATCTTTCCCCCAACACTTGCTAACCAGAAAATAAGCCTCGAAATGCTATTGCCGAAAATTTCTGACCAGGATTGCGGCGGTAAACTTATCGAGGTGCTAAATAAGGGTTTCGAGATAAGAGATTCATAAGCCACCCCCAAAACCGCCAGCAGGGCCGCCGCCAGAAGGAATTTTTTCACAGTTTTTTGTTTTGAGCTTTTATTTTGCATTTTTCGGCTTTATTTCTTCGTTTTTGGCATTCTGCTTGACAAAATGTATGGAATAATATAGTATAATTATAGTTTACAGAACTTCGGCTCCCGCAAGGGGGCCGAAGGTTTTTTATCACCTCTGTATTTTTTCTTTAATATCTTCAATAAATATTACCTTTGCCGCTTCGAGTTTCAACTCCCAAGCAATCGTTTTACGCGATGAGTAGACGGCGACCTTCTTCCCTAAATCTCTCAATCGTTTGACGAGATATACAAAATCGCTGTCCCCACTGAAAAGAATAATTTGGTCGGCTTGGCTCGAATCCAAAAGAATATCCGATGTGATTTCAACATCAAAATTCGCCTTGTAAACATATTTCTGTTCGGCAATCCTAACATGAAAATCTGCGTGATCCAAAACAATCTTTTTCAATGGCTTGGTAATTGCTTTTACGTCAATGGCATTGAGGTATTTTAAAAACCCAACCATTCCCGGGTCTTGATCTTTTACCCCGATATAATACCGCCACTCAAGGATTTGGTAATCACTTTCCAGATGTTCCCTGACTTTAGTCCAATCCACAAACCAGCCGAGCTTCTTTTGAGCGTGGAATATATTCGAACCATCAATAAATACTTTTGCTTTAGAATTATTCATATATCAGGATTGCGCCGAGCCCCATCACCAAAACCGCCAGCAGGGCCGTCGCTAGAAGGAATTTGGAATATCGGATTTTGCGGGAAGTATTAAGGGTCATGATATAATAACTCTGCCCTGGGCCTGGGATAGTCCGAGATCTTCCTTGTCAAGAAGAATCTCCGGGGTGTCCCGCAACTGTCCGCGAGTGAAACGAGCGGATACAGTTGGCGCGATCCCGTTATCTCCGAAATCATATTTTGAAATAGGATTATCATAGCAGACAAACGGGATCCTCGAAAATCTAACCTCAGGCTTCGCCTATCGGAGATTTTCGGGACAAGTCCCCGCGGGTCCAGGGCCTTGACAAAATATTTTGTTCTGTTTATACTACAATTACTTGACAAGGGAGATCTCCTCGGTTCTATCCCGAGATTCCAAAGAATCCGCCAAAATAGCGGGTTTTTTGTTGCCCTTTTGATCAGAATATTTCATTTGAGGATTTGTTTTTGTTTCCACTGTTGAAATGAAACTTAACTGGATTCGAGTTTTTGTTTCAAACAACAGCTTATGCTTTCATATCTTTTTGCAGAACGTTTTCAAATTGAGGAATATCATCGTGAAGAATCTTCCAGACGATTTTTAAATTTACGCTCATATAATCGTGAATCAGTTTATCACGGGTGCCGGCTATTTTTTTCCAAGGAATTTGAGGAGCATGATTTTTGTATTCGGGAGAGATCCTTTTTGCCGCTTCTCCTATGATTTCCAGCTTCCGAATCACCGCGTCGCAGACAAGTTTGTTTTTGACAAATTCTTCATAAGAAGATAT
This sequence comes from uncultured Candidatus Saccharibacteria bacterium, assembly GCA_964414215.1. Taxonomy (GTDB): domain Bacteria; phylum Patescibacteriota; class Doudnabacteria; order UBA920; family 2-01-FULL-46-14; genus CAYPVQ01. Next base: position 21,105 of record CAYPVQ010000004.1, read on the forward strand.
GCCTTCTAAAAAGTTTTTGATGTCTGCGATCGAGTCCAAAATATGCTTTCTATAAGTACTGTCTTTTTCCATAGAGGATTTTTAAATCTTTTGCCACGTTTTCTTTAATGTAAGGATGGACTGATTCTTCACTCACTAAATCGACCTTCGCTTTAAGAACTTCTGACAAATCCTGTTCTAAGCCAATAAAATCATAGAGTCCTATTGGAACTGAAAATCTCACTAGAACATCCAAATCGCTGTCTGACCCTGCCTCCCCCCTCGCGCGCGACCCGAAAATCGCCGCAAATTCCACGTCATTGCGCTTCAGAATCGGAATAATCTTTTTCTCAATGTATTTTATATCATCTGGCATAGGTTTATTATAGCTAAATGTTACTCTTTCCAAAAGCAGGCCTCGCCGCCAAAACCGCCGGAATTATAGATACTAGAAATTTGTTGAAACTACCCCCTCTTACTCTCCCCCTTCCCTCCGGGAGGGGGTGAAAAGAACATGGAGTGGACATTGTTGGAAATTCATTGCGGGTCATTTGTATTCTCTATTCCACATTCTGTATCCTACCTTCCATATTCAACCCCTCATTCCCTCACCTGAAAACCCGGGGAAAGGAAGCCGGGGTTTGAAGCTCCTTCTACTCCTCCAGTCACTTCAACCTGCAAATCTTTTTTGCTTAGCTGGCGGCCATCCGCATGATTGATAATTACTAGGGTATAAACTGTTGTTCGATTCTTGTTTACTGTGGCTGTACCGTAAGCGGGAAGGCCGTCCCCCACGCCGCTAATCTTAACCTGCAACTCCGGATCTCCAGCATTCCATTTCAACTCCACCGTACTTCCCGGAGCCGGACTGGGATTTGGCTCGGCGGTAAACGAAACGGTTATGTTAAGTGCGGACAAGGTCGCTATTCCCAAAGTATCAGTCCTCTCCTTGCTAAGAAACTGCATTTCAAAAGTAGTTTGTCCGGCAGGCGCGGCAAAGCTGCAATCCCCCCTAAAACCGGGAGGGTTGTCACAACCAGCAGGGAGATTGGTTATCCGCACATCGCCGGGCACAAGCTTACCTTCGGCATCTTTGGGAGGTTCAGCGTTCCAAGCCAGAGTTACTGTCTCTCCTGTCACAACCAGTGCAGAATCGCTGCCGTTTACAGTAATAGAGGCGCTACCAATCTCACCTTTGTCAATTCCCTCTCCGTAAATTCCCCCTGCCGCGATAAGTCCCAGTCCGCACAGCGGGTTCTCGGTCAAAATTGTACCTTTGGATTTAAAAATAATATTGGTCACTGTATCTGCCAAAAACGACCCAACGCTGGAAGCAAAACCTACATCAGAGCTTATCCCGGCATTTCGGAATAACTGACCAATTCCCTGCTGAATCGTATCGGCAATGGTTTGACCACTTCGGCTGATGTTGTTTCGCTCCGCGCGCAAAGCTTTGAGACCCGTGGAGCTCAACTCCTGATTGACCGCAGTGCTTGCCTGTGCTTCAATGCTGTTGGCCATATCGCGCATATTTAACACTCGAAATTCTCGCGAGGCCATGGGATTGCCATAGTTTGCCATCTGCTGGTAAAAAGCCGGATCTGAAGGGCTTAGTTTGCGCGGATCAAAACCTCGCGCTTGTGCGGCTTGATAAATTGCCACATTCTGCACTACCCGGGAAGCGTCAAATCCGCCGCCGCAGGCAAGCTGGGGGGTCAAAAGCGCGACCCCGCCCTTGAGCATCTGTTTTTCCTGCGATGCGGAAAGGCCGGGCAAAACCCCGCCGCCGGCTTCTGCACATTTCTTCTCCTGGGTTCCCGCGACCGCTATTCTGACTATTTTCTTGTCCACAATCTTGTTTTTTGCGTCGCGCGCCTGCAGGACATAGACCGTGGTTTGGGTGGGTCTGACCGCTTGTGCCCCAGCCAGATTAACTTTATCCTCGCAAAGATAAGCAGAGCCCAGGCCCTGCCCGGATATCACCCAATTCAAAGCTACTGACTCACCGGCCGTAGCCGTTTGTTTTGCCGCGCTAAAAACAATTCTCGCCGTGGCCGGGCTGCCAGCCTTAAGATAAGCCAGCGCCTCCATTTGCGGACCGGTAAGCTGGGCAGTTTTGAGCGCCTCTGCGCCGATTTTATCCAAACTTTCCGACTGCTGGTCTGCCTCGTCTTTGCTTAGGGGCTGGACAATCCATTTATTTAAACTCGAGCCGATATATTTATCAAATTGCAAAGCATCAGAATACTGCAAAAAGTTGCGGATGACGTGAACTTCTTCCAACTTTTGCACCAGCTTCGTAACCATATTCGAAATAAATTTCAGCATGAATGCTTTGGCTACTCCTTTGATAAAATCCCACGCCTTTTCCAAAGCGAACTTCACCCATCGGGGAATATCAATCACAAACGCTTTGGCCGGACGAAGGTCAATGAACATCGAGAATCCCAGAAAAACCACAAATCCAAACATCACTAAAATCGCCAGGGTGGTTCCTCGCGTAAACAAAGAATTGGCGATTTCCGAACTAGCTTGCGGATTCATATTTTTTTATTAGATCCGGATATTTTTGCCGAAGATTATTCACTTCTTGCTGAAGTTCCATTTCTATCTTCTGAATGACTGTGACCTGATAGTACTGCTCCTGATATTTTCCCTTCTCTTGCTCTGGATCTGCATTTGGACCAATGGTTTTTTGAATTTCCATGATATTTGCCGCCGCGAACAAAGCCGCGATATGGAGTTGATGGAAATACAAAAGTTCCTTAGGAACTGGGAATTGCCGCAAATTATTCACCGCCTGATATGTAAGCGCCGGATTGACGAGATTGTTCGCCGCTTCAGGATTATCCAGTCCCTGCAAAATCAAATCATCCGGCAGACCCAGATCTCTGACCGCGTCGTTGGCTTGTTGAAGATATCTGTCTACTGCTCCGCTGGAGGAATCATTAATGATTTTCAAAGTTTTTGGATCCGGCAAATTTATCTCCACATCCGCGAGATTCGGAGGATTCAAAATGGCCAAAACTTGCTTTTCAATATTCTCTTTTTTAAACTCCTGCAGATCATTAGTTTCCAAAAAATTCTCGACTGTCTGCTTGGCATACTCTGTCGAGTAAAGCTCTCCCTCGCCAAGCGGATTAGAATTTACCGCCACTTCCGCGCCGTCATACTGCCCGTCGCCGTCAGTGTCAGGATTTGTCGGATCAGTGCCAAAAAAGAATTCCTGTTCATTGGTCAAAATGTCCTCGTCCAGGTCGCCATCTAGACCACCGACTCGCGGGTCATTCTCGTCTTCGGTCCCAAAATACTTGAGGAGCCATTCTCGGGGCAAAAGGCCGGACACGGCCTCCGTGGCTCCCGCGACCGCTGGAGAATTCTTTGACTCGGATTTTTCATATAGATAAAAGCCGGCAGCCGTAATGCCGGCCACTACTAAAAAAATTCCGACAGGTAAAACAAACTTCTTATATCGGATACTTTTTCTCCGATTCTCGAGAAAATCACTGGTCAAAACCGCCATTTTTGGCTTTGTTATGCAGTTTTAATTTGGTTTTATTTTTTGTGTCTTGATCCTCAATTTTGCTCCTCTATTATAGCATAAATTAGGCCAATCCGTCAAATTTCACCCCCTCTCCTTTCTTCCGCCTGCAATAGATTCTTCATTTTTCCCTTCTCCCCTTGCGGGAGAAGGTGACCGAAGGTCGGATGAGGGGGAAACGGTT
>CAYPVQ010000005.1:0-13037 GCA_964414215.1 uncultured Candidatus Saccharibacteria bacterium
TAGGGATGCCGCGTTTCCCCTCATGCAATTTGCGAAAAATTTTGGCTGGCTCATTGTCCCAGGTGGTCTGCCGCAGCTGCTTGACAATTTTATATTTGTACAAAAAGTGACTCAACAGCGGGGTCCACAAAATTGCGATGACAAACGAAATTGCGGTCAAAGAAAAAACCCGCGCCAGATTAGCGGTGGTTAATTCCATGACCAGTTCTCCTTCACCCAGCCCATAATTTTTTCGCCTTCCTCCTCGCGCTGGGGGCTTCCTAAAAGAATTGAATAGTAGTGATCAGTGAGAATAATCAAATTACCCAAAGCCTCGGAAGTATAACCAGTCTTGAGTCCCTTGATTTCCTCATAAGTCAACATCAGTTTATTGGTCGTGCGAAGCTCATGCGTAAATTTCCCAGACACTGAAGTAATCACGTCTTGACGGGTACCAACAATCTGCAGAAGCTTCGGATAATTAAGAAGGGCCCTGGTGAGTAGGGAAAGATCAGCGGCGGAGGTATAATGCTGCGGATCATCAAAACCCACCGGATTAGTAAAATTGGTATTTTGCATGCCGAGAGTTCGGGCCTCTTCATTCATGGCTCTAACAAACTCCTCAACTGATCCCAAAGTTCCTCTCGCCAGCGCCAAAGTCGCGTCATTAGCTGAGGCAATCAACATAGCCTTCAAAAGATCTGCCAGGAAGTAGCGCTCCCCCACCACGACCTTGGCCTTGTAAGGGGTAGTGTTGATATCTTCGGCGGTAATCTCGACTACATCTTGAGATGCGGCATGATCAAGTGCGACAAGAGCAGTCATGAGTTTGGTAAGACTGGCCATCGGTAAAGGAATTTCCGGATTTTTTTCAAAGAGGGGGATCCCAGAGTTTCGTTCCATAATCAGTGCAGACCTAGCCCTCAAATCAAGCGGGGAAAGCTGGGGTTGATCGGGTGCTAAAGGCAGTTGGGTGGTTCCTTCAAAGTACGCTCCCCCAACCTGGGCAGTCCGCAATTTCCCTCCGCTCCAGAAGGTTATACTCCCGACCAGGACCGCACTAAGGATAATTAAAAAGAAGGTTTTGTTTCCAGGCATAACTAGGAGAATTTTATCCCGCTTACTTTTATGTTCATCCCTCCTTATAATCCGAATATAGCAGATTTGCCCACCAATTGACAAATCAGCCTTGGAGCAAATATACTAAAAAAGTGCCTATGGAAGTTATCCTCACAGAAGCAAACTTTGAGGCCGAGGTCCTGAAATCCCCGGTGCCAGTTTTGGTGGACTTTTGGGCCCAGTGGTGTATGCCTTGTCACGCCATTGCGCCAGCAATAGCAGAACTCGCTGTCACTCATGCCGGCCGGCTTAAAGTTGGCAAACTTAATGTCGATGAAAATCCCGAGATCGCCAGTGCCTACTACATCCACAGTATTCCCAATCTCAAAATTTTTAAAAACGCAAAAATTGTCGGTGAGATGGTCGGCGCTATTCCCAAAAGCGAAATCCGCAAACGCGTAGAAAAATATTTATGATTTTATCGGAAATTGCTCACCAAGGCTTCAGCTGGCTCAACATTACTGAACCTGACCAGGAAATGGTAAACTTCTTAAGGGAACATTTTCACTTCCACCCCCTTGATCTCGAAGATGTACTCTCCAAGGTTCAGTACCCAAAAGTTGATGCTTACCAAGACTATTTGTTTATCATCCTGCAATTTCCGGTCTACGAAAACGAACGGCGGATTTATAAACGCACGGAACTTGATATCTTTTTAGGACACGACTATCTCATCACCATCAATAGCGGTCGCCTGCAGCAGCTGCAAAATTTCTTTGAGACTTGTCGGGTGGACGAGCTGGCCCGAGAGAAATTTATGGGCCGGGGCATTCCCCTCTTGCTCTACGAAATTGTGGACGCCCTGTTTGACAGCATGTTCCCAGGCATCAAACAAAAAAATGAGTTGATTTTTGGACTCGAAGTGGAAATTTTCGAAACCCCGGAACTTAAAGATATGATTCAGGAAATCATGATTTTAAAGAGGAACATCATCAATATTCGGCGGATTTTGGCTCCTCAGCGCTTGGTACTCTCGGAGCTGCAGAATAAATATCCGAAATTTATCCCGCCGGAACTGACGATTTACTTTGACGATATTCTCGACAAAAAAGATAAAATCATCAACCAGCTCGATACCGCACTCGCGTATGTCGAAGTCCTCGATGAGGCGAATGAGTCAATTATTACCCGCAACACCAACCGCGTCATTCGCCTGCTCACAATTTTTACGGTCATTATTCTGCCGCTAACCTTGATTACCGGTTACTATGGGATGAACATTGCCCTTCCCTTTCAAAATGATCCCCGGATTTTGACTTATATCAACCTCGGCATGATTGGGCTAATACTGGTCATGCTGGGTTTTTTTATCAAGAAACGCTGGCTTTAGTCCTTTCCCTTTTTCCCTCTCCCCGCTGCGGCGGGGAGAGGGTGCCCGAGCGAAGTCGAGGGCGGGTGAGGGGTCGTCTTCTACCTGTTAACCCGCAATTTTTTTATTATCGCAAAGGCCTCTTCTGCCGTATCAACTAAATCAAAAAGTTTGATCTCTTGCCGGTCAATCGTGCCGTGTTTTTTCATGGCATTTTCTGCAAGCCATTTACACAAAGGTCCCCAGTAATCCTTGCCCACGAGGATGATGGGGATTCGCGGGTGAATTTTGTGAGTCTGGCGCAGGGTGATTATCTCAAAGGCTTCATCCAGGGTGCCATAGCCGCCCGGGAAAAACACATAGGCGCGGGCGGAAAAGGCCAGCATGACTTTGCGGGTAAAAAAGAAATTAAAGGCCAGAGCTTTTTTGACATAAGGATTGATGCGCTGTTCGAAAGGCAGTTGAATATTTAGGCCCACTGACTCTCCGCCGCCTTCCAGGGCACCTTTGTTCGCCGCCTCCATAATTCCCGGGCCCCCGCCGCTGATGATTGTATATCCTTCCTTGGCGAGCATGTGCGCCAGTTTCTGGGCCGCGCGGTAATGCTTGTTTTTTTCAGTAAATCTCGAGGAGCCAAAAAACGTGACGCTTTTCTCAAATTGGCTGATAAAATTAAACCCATCCACAAACTCGGCCATGATCCGAAAGATGCGCCACGAGGGGTTGTGCTGGTAATCAAACGATCCGGCCGCGTAGTCCCCTGCCCCGTCGTGGTTATGGTCGGAAAGCGGCGGTACGCGCCCGTGCATGGTATCTTTGGGTTTTTTGGTTTGTCTCATAAGTATCTTCATTTTCCCCTCTCCTGACGAGGAGAGGATGGTCCGCCTGCGGCGGACCAGGAGAGGTCAAACTAGCAATATAAAAATACCAGACCCCGCCCCAAGCGTCAATTTTTGGACAAAACAAAAAGCGGGCAGTGACTAATTTCCGCCCGAATTCCACACCTTCCCATCGTAAAGATCTGGCGAAGCCAGAGAATACCCCGCTGGTTGCTAGTCAATACCGGAGCTGGAAGGGCAGGGATAAAGTATCTGGCAAGTTCGCAGGATTTTCACTTCCGGCTGTCTAGCTGCCTTGGGCTTGCTCTTTTCTCTGATTTTCCAATCCGCTAGCTCATAAGCAATTTGTTGAAAAATTCAACAACAAGCAAAGAGTTATGCCAACAAAAAAAGCTGGCAACAAACATGCCGGTCCCATCTGGTTCGCTATATAACGATCGTTATACAGTGGAACCGCCCTGACTCCTCGGTCGCGAAAAGCCGCGGCAAGCCTTTAACTTCGCCATCCCCCAAGTAATCAAACCCTTGCCCTTTTGGTCAATTTCCCAGGCAAAAGAAAAAGACCACAGATTTAGTGATCACGAATTTTGTGGCACGGTGCGGCTCAATTTGTAGGCTTGCGGCTCAAATCGGGCGAAATGAGCCAACGCCCAACAAAAAAATCACCCCCACACCGCAATCTGCCTTGGCAGATGAGTGTGGGGGCATAGCGGGCAAGTTATTCACGACCCGATCTAGATCAGATCTCCTAACCCGCTTTTTTGGTAACTGAGACAGAATCCAAGAATCACCCCAAATAAAGCAGGTCCTTTTGTAAGCCGGACCTGGCTTTATCATAAAGGCGACTACTGGAAAATCTTCCTCCTGAAGTCTGCCTCGTTTTGAGATGTTTCGAGGAGACGATTCAAAAACTCTCCAAACTTCACTCCCGGCCTGTCTTTCATGTATTTGGCAATTATCCTTGGCATGAGACGGGTTAGCGCCTTTTTGCCTATGCGATTGCCGGCCGGAGCCCATTCTGGAGGCGTTCTTTGTCTTGACTCTGTCTTCAACAGAGAACCAATATGAAGTATGACACCCTCATCATCAGTCAATTCTGCGTGACCAAGGGCACGAGCGTCAGTAATTCCCAAAGCCGAAGTGACTTTTCCGGGACCATGGTAAATCACACCGTTAACTTCAATTGACCTGATCAAGACACAGCCCCCAGAAAGATCCCCATCGTTAGTCACAATGAGACACAATATGGAATTGCGTCTGCGCGGACAATACACTTGGCCAGGGGCCATGTTTAGAAGGGGGGTGTAAATGCCGGAGGAATTCTGCTTTCGAGAATACCCCTCTACTTCCAGGATTGTCGCGTCAATCGATCCAAAGACTAATCGCCAACCGAGGATTTCACGGGCAACAGTCTTAGGACCTTTCTTCCAAATTTCCTTTTTCATGTCCACTCCTTGGAGATTTTGTGAGGATGTGAGGAAAAGAAGCAGGAGAGGCAACCAAGACATTCCCAGCCTTTGTCGCCTCCCCATTGGTTTCAAATTAGACCGCGGGCTTTGAGTTCATCCAACGCCCCACGTTCATACAGTTTCTGATATACACGCCAGGGCAACTGCGGTTTGCGGTGGAATCGCCAACCCTGCAGGTTGGGAACACTCGCTAATCGGATTACCTCTTGGTTGACAGTTTCAGCCACCGCTATGGACATTGGCGCTCTTTCACCAGAGAGTCGAATGACTTCAAAATTGTGATGCTCAAACTTACTCTGATCCTTAGGCTCCGACTTCACTCCACCTCCTCGCCTTACCTTTTTGCGTTCGAGTTCGAAAGCAAAACGGTAAAACTTCGGATTGGTTGAAACAAAGGCCTTACCGTTTGGTGAAAAACACAGAGACCAAAAGGAAAAAGCCTGTTTGGCCGAAACGCCATCGGTTGCCTGAACCAAACCAGTAAGCTTTTCAACTATCACAAACCTCAAAGCTGTCAGACCCTCACACCAGGTTTTGAGAATGCTTTCACTCATGGACTGGTGAGTTGTAGCAATCCAGATACGGCCATACGGATGGGTTACACGCACGAGTTCGCTAAGAACAGCTAATCGTTCGGTCATTTCCCCCACCCGGTCCTTTATTGATGTCCAATCGATTACAAGAGAGCAAACTGTCAGCTCAAACCGTTTGGACCATTCTTGTGGAAGTGCAGAAAGGAAACCGACTCGAGCGTTTCTGCCGTGAAAGGGAGATATCCTCCTTGCCAGCTCTATTGCGGCAGGGTTCATATCTACCCCGTAGACTGGCTGACCGAGTCTCCTTTCTAAAGTCAGGGGGCCGCAACCGGCATCCAAGATGCCTTCGGACTGGACCATTCCCTGTTCTTCAAGCTGGACAATCGCTTCGCGCATAAACCTAGAGATATGACCCGAGGCCATGTACTCTTGGGTTGCAATAAAGGAGCGGGCAAATACTTCCGCGTTCGTCGAAGTGCCATAAGTGTCGGCTAGTACTTGCTGGGCGCCTCTTTCCCCGCGGCCGCGCACCATAGAGCCAATGATGTTCACCTTCTGCATATCCGACCGGCTCTCTTCCGCCAAACGTCGAACATTGATCCGACGGCTCAACATTGAAAGCTCTTGCTCGGTGAGAGGAACTTGGGCTCGGAAAAGCCTTTGCACCTCCCACTTCTGTCTCACGAGTCCGAGTAGATTTTCATCAATCGTTCCCCGGAGAACTGGTACGGCATACTCCATCGGTACACCTAAACCTTTTCTCCAGAAACGTCCTTGAAATTGCTTCCAAGGTACCCAGGGATAAGACAAGGTGGTAAGGAAGAGCTTTTTTATGCCCGGCTGCTTTGGCACGCTAAGGTTCACGGAGTCAGGACAAGTTCTCATGGACACCAAAAGTATTCGGGCAGTTGGATCACTTTGCCATTTCTGAATCAGACGATCGCGTTCGCTAGAACCGTTCTTATCTATTCGTTGCGAAACTTGTTGATCCAGAACCAAAACTCGATCCCTGCCGAACCACTCCCGTAAATAATGCCCAACCCAACGCTGGTCATCTTCGTCCTCGGGCTTAGTAATTCCCGTGACATAAATGCCAGTGGCCACAACCACCTTTGCTCCTTCTTCCAACTCTTGAGCGATGCGTCTCTTGAGCCACTTCAGCTTCGTGGAAAGGTCGGGTTTCTTAAATTGGACATCAAATTCAGGCGGCCAAGAATAGAGCTTTTCCATCTTATGTGGGTGAATGGTGGTCAACAAGAGCTGTTGCACTTTTTGAGAAGCGCGAAGCTCGGTATGTTCGTGCTCGCGAATAAACTCGTAGGTTTTTCTATGTGCTGGACTGGGGTCTATGAATTCTGCCCCAAACAGGTCCTCCCAAGGTCTAGGATTGATCTCTGGAAGGTCCACAATTTCCCGAAGTTCAACTTCGAGAAGGTTGGAAGAGAAAAATTCCCGCAAGAAACGGGGATCTTCCGGTCTAGCCTGGCGAAATGCCTCGGCGGACGGAAACGCTTCGGGATTCAAGACTGAAGCCACAACGCCAAGCTCCCTAGGATGGTTTTCCCAAGGAGTAGCCGACAGGGCAGTTATGTACTTGAATGGAAGCTCGAGAATAAGCTCCACACAAGCCAGGGCCCTCTTTGCCGCACTTGCGCCGGTGACATTATTGGCATAGTGACACTCGTCCCAAATCAGCCCATCAAAAGGAACCGTTTTGAGCTGGTCTACAACGCCATTTCGGATCAACGTGGAGTAACCGACAACTATATACTGCGCTTCACTGCCAATAGCGCGAGGAACAGTCTGGGTATTCCCCACCAAGAATACGCGTCCTTTGGGGTCTTTGAAGTATGCCCTTATTTCACGCGCCCACTGAAGGCGAGCATGGCTAGGGCACAAGACCAGGACCTTCCGGCAACCATAGTGATGCATTGCGACAGTGGCAAAGGCCGTTTTCTGGGTACCTGTGTCTCCAATGTTGAGGACTCTAGATACACCTTGCAATCGGTCAATCCACCAGCGCACGTGAAATGAGGGAAACAGCGACCCATCAATATCACTGACAAAGTCGGGAAATGAGATATTCAGCAACTTAAGACAGTAGACACGGATGCCTTCTAGGACCCGCCGGTCATATTCGTTCGTCTCCTTTTGTACTGATTCCTCGAGTTCCTCAAAGCCAACCTGCGGGTCACGGCTGAACCACCACAGGCATTCTCGGAAACGGCGCTCCTGATCCAAAGAAAGCAGGTCTTTTTGGACCATCTCCGGCAGCCGTTCAACAAAAAGTGAACTCTCAAAATCATCGGAAGGACGAACGGGCGGAATGACGACAGGGCCTAAATTTGCCTTTAACTTCATCACCAGACGGAAGGCAAATCCGTACGCATAGAAAACCTCGGGTAGCACGCGAACCAGTGCTCTGGCAAGATATTGAGGGTGGTCCTTGAACCGATTCCACAAGAATCGAAGGAGTTCATCAGACTTAAACTTATCAGCATACTGCTGGAAATTTAGTCTGATATCCTCAATAACCAATACTGCGATGTCTTCCTCTGTAATCGACCCATCTCCAAGGAGCTGGGCGATGTATTTCTCTCGCTCCCCCACAGGGAGCGTCAAGAGCATGGGTAGCCAATCTTTCTTTAACATCTTGTTCATGCTTTCCTCCCTATACGGGTTGCGTGAAAAGAACAACAGCAAATCGTAGCAAGGGCTGGGCTACTTGTCAACATAATAAAAGCTGGTCCCAAGTCCTCATGTGAAGACTTAAAGACCAGCTCATTTTCTCGGTTGGTTTAGATAGCGCCGCAAGGCCCTCTCTGTCTTACATTCCGCCAACACCCGTTCGAGAAATTCAGTAAATTTTACTTTCTGAATCTCTCGTTCTAGGAGATAGCGGTCAAGGAGAGGCCTAGCGTAGCGCTCAAGTGTCGCTTTACCAATCCCGCGCTGTTTTGGAAAAGCAAAGCCACGCTGGACCTGGAGACACTCCTGGCGGAAGAGCGCCGGCTCCGTCCGTGCCGCCCTTTGAAACTCAGGATAAGAGCTCAATACCCACCGGTGGAAATATCGCTTCTCCGGACCAGTGAGAGTTGAACGTTTCCCAAGCCACTCCGCGTGAGCCATCCACAACTTGTCAAGGGTGATGATCATTGACCACCCCCTGCCTCAAATAGGTCGTCATCAGAGTACACGCCGATGGGCTCGGTCGGAAGGTCATAAGCCAAAGCACCACTGCGCCAGTAAGCCCTGACAAAAGTGTAGCCGCTCGGTACGGCTACCCTCGCTTCTTGTGCGCGGAAAATGGCGTCTAAGCTTGGCTTGTATCCGGCCGGAAGCCTGCGGACCATGGGCCGCACAGGTATGGTTTTTGGAAGGTTAGTTGTCCCTCTGGTCTTGGGGGTTGTAGGCCGAAGCTCCCTCTCCTGAACCATAATCCGGTGAAGGATGTCGATGACTATGAACTCCAAGAGCTCGTGCAGGAGATCTATGTCTGAGTGTTGCCCGAGATCCAGAGCAGAGGGTGTGAGCTCTAGATGCAGGTGGTCGAGCTTGCCAAAGAAAATCAAGCAGTGAGGCGTTTCCTTCTTCACCACAACTTTTACCTCGATCAAGTCCGGATCACTGTATTTCTCAGGATGGAAAATAATCGACCTCACTCCAGCATTACGCAAAGGTGCCACATTGACGTCAAAATGGTCGATTCCGTCCGTCCGCAGACCTCTTTTCGCATTATCCAAGATATCAGAACGTCTCTCGTCTAAGATCCGTTCGGTAAACTCGGGATCACGCGAAAACCAGTTAAGGATCCGTTCACCTTTGATAGTTCTTTGTCCTCGCTCTTCCACCCTGTTTTCTTGCCATCGCTCAAAAAGCTTCCTTGCTTCTGAACGAAGCGAAATACCAGGCGTGAATTGCTGTTGAGGATCGGGGGTTACACCCACACGTAACAAGGCAAGAAAGGATATTGGCCGATCTTTGGGATTTGTCTCTTGCACAGAGGGGTTTTGCCCGGCTTCGCTAATCGCTTCCCGAATTGCTTCGTCCTTTTCGGAAGCGCTAGTCAGCGTATCAACGACGGCACTAAGAACCTCCTCTACGTTTGGGTTATCCTCAACGTGAGAAAGCAATTTCTTAAACCACCAGGTAAACTTCTCGGCTTCCTGGTCGTCATGTACCTCGGCACAAGCCCGCCACATTAGTGTATAGGCATTCGCCATTTCCCCATGTGCTTTTAGGTCAATCTCTTGGGGGTTACCGGAGATATTCGTCGCCCATTGCTGAAATGGTCGTCGAAATTTCTCAAGTAGGAACAAGGCCAAGGTCATTGACCTATCCAAAGACTCCCCGGCATATTGAAGAAAATCTAAACAAAACCACCATCTCTCTTGCGACCGAAGTTTTTCTGGAATCATGTGCCTAGGCTCTTTACCCCATTTCTCTCCAGCGGCCACAACACCTTTTTCTATTTCCCTCACCATGTGTTCAATGGCGTGACCGTATGCTTGCAGAAGTACGTCGAGTTGCTGCCTATCGAAAAAGGCCGCAACAAATTTTTGACGCAACGAATCAAAAAATCGAACGATCTCTCTCACTCGTTCCTCTTTCTCATCCTCGTCAGTATTATTATCGGCCAAGAGATGCTCTACTAAGGAATGAGAAACTGTCATAATCTCCATCACTCGTTCCTCTTTCTCGACAGCATTTTTTCCAGCAAGGATGTATTCTACCAGTCTCCTTTCAAGCTTTTCTGCTTTTTGCGGGCGACTTTCGTTGAGTAACCACTTCACATCGTTTTCTGGGTTGTACCCTTTTTCCTTTTTCACTTTTTCCTCCTATCAAAAGCAGTATTTTTGCGAAAAGAACACCCGTTTCTCTATACGAGAAACGACACTACAGAGTATACTATTCTAACCTGTCCTGTCAATTCCCGCGCCGCAACATTAAAAACTGCGGCTCAAATCGGGCGAAATGAGCCGCAGGCCAAAAACGTGAGCCGCAGGCTACATTATTGGCTCGTAATAGGCGTGTTCCGGACTGCCTACGCGCTTGAGCCTGCCTTCTCTGACTAGCTCGGCGAGATATCGGCTGGCAGTCGCGTCTGATATGCGCAAGGCTTTTTCTACCTGGTCATTAGCAAGCCGCTTGCGCTCATGAGCTAATTCTACAATTCTGTCCAGCTTTTGTTGACGCTTCTGCCTTCGCTTAGCCAAAGCATCTGGTTGTCGTTCCCTAATACTGCGGGCAGTAGACACTGGCGCCGGCGGCGGGGGTTCAGTTGGTTGCCAGCCAGGGGCCTCGGGTTGCGCTGGTTCGGCAACAGTCGAGGTTTCCACCGGCACCCCGGTTTCCTTTGCCGGTAAATCAGGGCTTATCGTTTCTGACTCGGTTACCGGCTCTGGTGGGAGTGGTGCTGATTCAGAGGCAGCAGGTTCTTGCGGAGGACTCTCGGGTTGAGTTTGATTTTCGTCTTGCATGGTCTCTATATATATTTCAAAAATTCTTCAACTGAAATTCCGGCATCCTTGAGAGCAGGAAGTCGATACCCTGCAGGATTCGGGTTTTCTTTGGCAATAGTTCTTTATGTGCCTCAAGACTTTCTAAATATAGCTCAATGGCTTCTTTGATATTGTTTTCTGCTTCTTCAAGAGTCTCGCCTTGGGTGTGGCATCCGGGAAGTTCAGGAACATAGGCAACATAGCCGCCTTCTGGGGCGGATTCATAGATCACGGAAAAAGCAAGTGCTTTATTTTTCATAACTTCAGATTATCAAAAACGCTAAGGCTGCGTCAAGTTACGGCTCATTTCCACCCCGTCTGGACTTCGCCGGCAAAGTCCAAAATGGTCAGGGCAGGCCTTAAGAGAGGAAACTATTTAACAGGTTCGTAGTGGCTTCCCTTTTGGTTACCAGTCTGCCTTACCTTGCCTAAATAGGATGCAATTCCACAAAGCGATGTTTGTCGTCAAAGCAAATCCGAAACCGATCAAAAAAGCCCTGCCTTCCCAAAAGGTTAAATCCTACTCCTAATTGTTTCGAAAACCCGATCTCGGCGGCAAATTTATATTCCCCAAGCTCGACTGTCAATTTATGGACGAACACTTCAATCAGGCCTCCGTCACCCACTGTCAGGTGAATCTTGCGACCCTTAGTGTAATCAATCCCCAAGATTTCCGCCCGATCAGTATTAAAAATGCTAATACTGGCCCCGGAATCAATATAAGCTTCAAAATTAAAAGCGCCGGTTTTCCCAAAAATTTTCAAGGTAATAATCGGCGCAAACGAGTTTGGTTCTAATTGGAAATAAGGAAAACGCATAAGGCGGTAAGGAGGTCTTTCTTGCGCGGCACATAATAAATACCCTCGACTTTTTTCCGGCCCAAAATTCGCTTCGCCATCTGAAAGGTTTCATTGGCATTTTTGCCAGAAACAACAATTTTGTCTCCAACCACTGCCACATACCGGCCTTGATACTTTCTAATTTTTTGGCTGAAGAGTATGTTTTTCCTCATGAAATAATTATAGCCTGACGACTTGGAAAAGTAAACCCCGCTTCGCGCACCGCACCCCGTGAGGTGGGGAAGAGTTATTTCTTCTTACTAAAATACTCTAATACCTCCTCGACTGGTCTAGTATTCAGAATGTCATCCTTTACCGCCCAACCGCGGCGGGCTTGGGCTTCGCCGTATTTGAGAAAATCAAGTTCGTGAATGTTATGCGCGTCTGTGTCAATGACGAGCTTGACTCCGGCCTCGACGGCTTTGCGAATCAAAGTGTCATGGAGATCAAGGCGTGAAGGATGGGCGTCAATCTCGAGTGCCACGCGATTGTTTTTCGCGACTTTTAGAATTTCATCAAAGTCAAACTCAATCCCGAGACGGCGGTTGATAATCCTGGTGGTCGGATGAAACAAAATATCAACATGAGGGTTAGAAAGCGCCCGCACTAAACGCTTTGTCATCTCCTGGCTTGACATTTTAAAATTCGAATGGACAGCCACACCGACTATATCAAGTTTTGCTAAAACCTCGTCGGCAATGTCCAGACTGCCGTCTTTTAAGATATTGACTTCGGCACCTTTGAGGATTCGAAACGCCCCTTGCCTGGAACTCCCCCTCACCCCCTCTTTAATCAAAGAGGGGGCAGGGGGGGAGTTCTTGAATTTTGAATTTATCTTGTCTATTTCTTTCATCTGCCGCAGGAGTTTCTTCTCATCCAGCCCGCCTGTCATATACAAAGTTTTCGTGTGATCAGTAATGCAGATATATTCCCTGTCCAAAGCTTGGGCGGCTCTGGCAAATTCCTCAATCGTATTTTGCCCATCAGTCCAGTTCGTTTGGACTTGCAAGTCCCCACGAACTGATCCATACTCGATTAACTTTGGTAATTTGTGAGCAAGAGCCGCTTCAATCTCCCCGGTATCAGTGCGAAGCTCGGGCGGCACGAAGTCCATGCCAAGGGCGTTATACACCTGTTGTTCAGTTTCAGTTTTGACCCCTCCTCTTTTCCCCCCCTTGATAAGGGGGGGAGGGAGGGGGGGTAGAAGCCCGTATTCTGAAAGCTTTAATCCTTTCTCAATCGCAATCTTGCGAAGTTTGATATTATGCGCCTTATCCCCGGTAAAATACTGCAAGGCCGCTCCCCAAGATTCTTTTGGCACAAGGCGCAAATCAACTTGCAAGCCATCGTGCAAGCGAATCTCGGATTTGGTTGGGCCGTGCGCTAAAACTCTTGCCACGCCCGGAAGATCAACAAAAAAATCCATAGCCATTTGCGGTTTTTTGG
>CAYPVQ010000005.1:13047-21890 GCA_964414215.1 uncultured Candidatus Saccharibacteria bacterium
TGTCAATATCCCCGACTGTCTCCTGGCGCCTCCGATAGGATCCTCCAACTTCGATTTTCTGAAAAAACCCAGAGGCTTTGAGTTTGGCTACTAAACCCTCAACCACTGGTTCAATAAATCCTAAAACAAACCGGCCGCCACTTTTTTTGTGAAAGGCGAGGCCGGCTAAAATTTTCTCTTGAGATTTTTTGCCAAAATGAGCAAGCTTGGCAATCTTGCCGGCTTTGGCGGCTTTTTCCAGATCGCGAAGATTGCGAACTTTTAATTTTTCGTAAAGCGCCTTCACTGTCTTTGGTCCTACTCCTTCGATGCTTGTAAGTTCGCTCAAATTCACCGGGATTTTCTTTTTAAGCTCTTCGTATTTTTTAAGTCTGCCTCTTTTTAAAAGTTCTTCGAGATGATCGGCAATGCCTTGGCCAATTCCCGGAATCAAAAAAAATCCTTGACGGCCTCGCTGTTTATAGATATCGGCAACTTGGGTATCCAAGGCTTCAATAGCTTGGGCCGCCTTTTCATAAGCGCGGGGCTTGAATGGCACGCCCTGCATCTCGTAGAAGGCAGCCATCTCAAATAAAATTTTCGCAATCTCTTGGTTGGAAAAATTTTTAAGCTTCATACTGAACTGTTCAAGTCCACGAACTTGACATGCGCTTTAATATTTGCTAGGATATACGTATCACTACGAAAAAGACCCTTGCGGGGTTTTGTCCCCGCCGGGGGCTTTTTCATTTTTAGCCATCAAAATGGCCCGCTGATCATTAATGTAAGAAATTTTTGCTCTAGTCCTTTTAAGCAAAATTGAGCATTTTTTTTCCTCACTCGGGGATAAAATTACTGATAATTTTCCTTTTTCCAACAAAAACTTCACCAGACCAGCGTAATCGCCGTCGCTCGCAACAATCAGAGCCCTGCTAAATTTGCTTTCGTAAGCGTCACGCGTCGCTTGCAGCACCAAATCCGCGTCGCAGTTGCCTTTTGCTTTACCTATTCCGTCGTATACGATTTCCTTGAATACCAGAGTAAAGCCTGATTCCTGTAGGTATTTGTACAGTTCTTTGTATTTCGGTATAAGACCGATAAAAATATAGGCTGTCTTTATGCTGTATTTTTCAGTCAGCCAAACTCTAAACCTTTCATAGTCCAGTGACCAGCCTAAACTTGCGACACCTCGGTGCAGATTTGCTCCGTCAATATAAGCAAAATTATTTTCTTTATGCGTCACTCTATAGCTATAATATCATTACCAAACCATAAATACACTAAAAGGCTTGAAGCCGCATCCTGCATCTCATAAAACCTCGCCATCTCGGAGAGGATCTTGGCGATTTCTTGGTTGGAAAAAAATTTTAACTTCATACTACTTGACAAAAATTTATAATGCTATATAATGTAAATAGAATTTGGGATTTACCCACTGATCCTCGCCCCTAAAAAGGCGAGGTGACTAATTTTCAAGTACTATAAAACTCCAAAAAACTTTTCTTTGCTTTTTTAAAGTCGGCATCATCCAAGGTGCCGATTCTGTTGCCGAAAATTTCCTCGCCCAAGTTCATCCCTAAACTACACCACCAGATATCACTCTGCTTGAAAACCACCTTGCTTTTTTTCCTCCACAGAGCGATTTTTAATTTACACCTTTCCTGAAAAGATTGAAGGTGGTCTATAACCATGTTAACTCAATTATATCATGATTTGTATACGGCCGATTTGAGCTTACATTACTCATTGTAAGTGGGGATGGCGATCGCCAGTCTATCGAGCATATCCATACTATAAATGTTTTTGAAAAAAATCTCTAACCCGCCTCTGGTATTCTTCGCTACCCAAATAACCATGCCCCAGGCTTTCCCGAAACCAAAATTCGGCCCGCGGATTGCCGGCCGCGGCTTGCCGCAAAAGTTCCGCGTGGCGAAACGGAATCACTTCGTCGTCGCGGGAGTGAATGAAAAGAATCGGCGCCGAGGTTGCCTGAACGGCCGCCAAAGGAGACTGCTGCGTGATATTAATCTGAAGAAATAATTTTGCGGCACTGCCCATGACCGCGGCAATAAGGGAATTTAACCCTGGAACTTGCCGCCAAACCTCTTGGGCCATGAGCGCCAAACTCGCATAACTCGTTTCGGATACCACAGCCTGAATCTGATCAGTAGCAGGCAGGCTCATCAGCGCCGCCGCTCCGCCCATGGAGAATCCGTAAACCCCGATTTTTTCCATGTCCCGATCTTTCAAAAACTCAACTCCGGCCAGCACATCCTCAACTTCTTTGATGCCAATCGTCGAGTATTTTCCTTCACTCTGTCCAAAGTACCGAAAATCTAAAAACAGCAAATTATAATCTTCCTGAAGAAAAATCATAGAGCTCAAAATGTCACCCTTGTCAGCGGGGTAACCATGCAGTAACAGAACGGCTTTGGTTGTCGATTTTGCCGCCGGGATATACCACGCCGCGAGTTTTAACCCATCAGCAGTGGTCAGCGCAACTTCTTCGAATTCGTATCCCAAGTCAGCAGGGGTAAAGACGCTCACAAACCGCTCTGGTTTGAGATAAACAAAAAGACCGTAACCAGCCGAAAAGACTAGAAAAAACAACAACCCACCCAATGTCGCCCAAACCCACTGCCAACCGCTGATACTGGTCATGTTTTTCTTCGCTTTTGGCTCACCCGCCGCGCACCCTGCTCGTCAAACCCAAAATGATGGGCAATCTCATGCCAGACCGTGCTTTTGACTTGTTGTTTGACCGCTTCCGGACTTTGCGCCACGGCTTCAATCGCCTTTTGAAAAATTGTAATTTTGTCGGGCAAAACCAGGGTATAACCTGGACCGCGCTTGGTTCTTGGCACTCCTTGATAAAGCCCGAGTAAGATATTCCCGATCACGCTCCCCCCTTTGCGAGATTCCTCCGGAGTCGGCCAATCTTCAATCACAATCCCAACATTATCCATTTTCGCTAGGATCTCTGGAGGCAAATCCAAAATCGCTTCGGTAACCAACTGTTCAAATTCTGACCGGTCCATAAACGTATTATACAATATATCCATAAAAAAGAAGGGGTCGCTTAGAGATAGGGCTGTAGTGAAGTGAAGCCAAGGCGGCTCCACCACAACCTTTTTCCAAAAAGCGACCCCAGAGCGAGAGAAGTGAATGCTGTCTTTCAACTGGTAACCAAGCTTAAAAAATCGTCTGGTTAGACTAGACCCATGGGTTGCCGGTCCCGCGGGTCAAAGTTGAAAGCAAACGACGGTGAGGGTAAGACCGTCTCAGGCCGTTTGGAAGCCCTGGACCAGCATTCTCGCCGCACTTAGGCTTGCTAGTTACAGACGCGTCTGTAACCATCATGCAGCTCGCCCGACGGGGCCATGTTGCCATGAACTCCTCCCACATATCGTTCGGAGAGATCAGTCACGCCGGCCTTTTTCAATTTCTTTAAAAAAGCGGCACTTCTGACTGCAACACGAATCTCCATCACTTGTCAGGTGGGCTTCTAATGCCCAAAAGTCGTAGCCGCACTCGGCACAAGTGATCCGCCGGTCACCTCGCCACTCTGCCAGTCGTGCCAGATTGCGTCTGACGACCAACACCAAGCCCCAGACGAACGGCACCAGCAATACTAGGATAACGACACCAAACAACCGCTCGTTCATTTTCTTTCCTCCTTCAAAAAACCTATTTGTAAAACACCCCCTTTAGCCTGCCAAACCTAATCTAGCATACTAAAAGCAAGTGACAAGTCAAAGCTCTACCGAAACAAAAGATACCCGAAATACCCTGCCATAGCAAACACAATAACCAGTTTAATGACTGTCCCAACCAAAAATCCCACAAATGCTCCCCAGGCCGTGCGGACAGCCACAGGCGCAGTTTTTTTGGCATAGAGCTCGCCCAAAAAAGCGCCAAGAAAAGGCCCCAAAAATATCCCCATTGGCCCAAAAAGGATGACGCCAGCAAAGGTTCCGAAAAGCGTTCCCCAAAAGCCATATTTGGAAGCTTTGAATCCTTTTGCACCCAAACCTGGAGCCAGAAAATCTAGTATAAACGTAAAAACCGTAAGAAGTGCAAAAACTATTAATGCGGTAGCAGACAGATTGGAAAATCCGATGGCAAATCCATAAAGCAAAATACCCGCAAACGCCAAAGGCGGTCCGGGCAGAAATGGTAGCGCCGTACCAATTATCCCTAAAAATATTAGTGCGGCTGAGGCAACTGTAAGCAAAATTTCACTTGTCATCCCTCACCCTTTGTTTTACGGCCACCAACTACGGCTTTCACTTTATTACTAAACCACGCTTTCAATACATCTATCCGATCTCCAAGGGTGAGGGACCATGGGACAATTATACCCTCCCATACACTTTTCCAGCCGAATTTGGATTTGCCTGAAGCGCGCTCGCGAAAATTTATGGGAACTTCTTTGATCGCGGCCCCGGCCTGGTGCGCTAAAAATTTCATTTCAATTTGGTAACCATAGGCATCGCTTTTGATTGGTGCTTGCAAGATTCGCCCTAAAAGATTGCGGTGGTAAACCACAAAGCCAGTGGTCAAATCCGCAACCGGGACTTGGGTAATGACTTTGGCATAACGATTGGCACATTTGCTAATCAGCAGCCGCAAAAAATCCCAGTTTTCCACACTTCCTTCGCTCACATAGCGCGAGCCGACTACCATGTCATGCGTGTCAATATGTTCAAGCAAATTTGGAAGCTGCGCCGGATTGTGAGAAAAGTCGGCATCCATAGTCACAATATGCTCAAATTGCGGATCTGGCAAAATCCGCGCAAAAGCATCAAGATAAGCCGAAGCTAAGCCTCCTTTTTGCTCCCGCCACAAAAGCCGCACGCGCGCGTCCTCACGGGCTAGCGCTTGAACAACCTGGGCGGTGCCATCAGGAGAATTATCATCCACCACAAAGATTTTGGCCGTGGGTAACAATTCCAAGAGCACCACGAGAAGTTTACGGATATTGTCTGCCTCGTTATAAGTAGGAATCACAATTGCCACGGCCATATATCCGTATTATACAACAAACAAAGTTTCCATGAGATGATTATACCAAAAATAGAGGCATGTGGTGCAGCACATGCCTTGTGAAAAGATCTTCGATGCTCGGCCAGACCCCTGGGACCGGGAATTCGACCTGGATATCCCTAGGGTAGGCGTGAGCCCACTTTATCCGACATCCATTCAGCAGGCACCACTGCACTGATAGCCTCGAGTTTACCTAGTCTGTTGACGGTCGTGGCAACGCCACCTTTGCCGAGAGAGAAAAAGTCGGGCATCTGTTAGCCCATCCCAGTATTCCTAACTGCAACCTTGCGAGTTGCAGTTCTCCATCAAGGAGCTTCATCAAAGAGCTTTCCAAAAACAACCTAAGTTTCGCTTATTTGTGGATTTTTGTCAATGCGTGTGCTTAATCTCTCAAGGCGGAAATTCTATCTGTGTACAATTCCTGCGGCCGCATACATTGTACACAGTCTATTTGAGACCAAAAACAAGCTTTAACTCGTCTTCATTATCAATTTCTGAAATAGTGAGATAGCGAAAGTACTTCCGGAGATTCCATTCTTTTAACAAGTGATCTATCTCCCCTGTCACCGGATAAGGAGTTATGTAAACGCTTTCCTGCAGAGGATAAAAACCTAAATTTTTCAGTTCGGTCCGCAAATACTCGCGCCATTTCTTTATAGTTTCGGGCAAGTCAAAGATTATTACCCTCCATCGCCCGTCCCATTTTCCTGCCTTTAATCTTTCAAGCTGCAAATACTTTAAAATTTGCAACTTACCCTTGGGAGTAAGGTGAAAAAAGGATTGATTCTTCTTCTCCTTCTTTGTTACGAATCCCGATCTTTGCAGGTTATAGAGTTTCAAAAAAACACTCCGGTGATCCCACGGCATTTCCTGTTTAAGCGATATACCAATGAAATCCTGCGTGGACAGCGCCCCGTTTTCCAGAAGCATTTTCAACGCCCTTTTGCTTTCTTCGGTTAATTTTCTTCCCCTTTTCATAGTCTTTGATCTAGCACTGTTAAAATTAGACTGAAATAATCGTGTGTACAATTCCCGCGGCCGCATACATTGTACACAATCCATTCTGATTATAACTCAATTCAGCGAATTTTTCAATTTAATAATGATTGAAAAACGCCGTCTTTAGTGGCAAATTCTCGCTCTTTCAAAAAAAGAAAGCCAGTTGTTAGGGCCCCTCACTGAACCGTACTTGAAGATTTCCCTCATATAGGGCTCTTCAGATAAACAGTGTTCACCTTCCCCACACCCTTTTTCTTCCCGCCCCGCCGAAAAGCATCAAGGTCAGCCATAGTCAAAGCCGCGGTGGTATGCAGAAGAAACAGATTGCAAAGCCTAACTTTGTCGTTTTGATCCGCCCTGAGCGAAGTCGAAGGGCGGAAAAAATCTCATCATTAACCAAATCCGTGATATCCACCACTTCTTTGGCTTTTTTGGTTTGAATCACCAATCTCACGTTAGGGTCTTTATCTCAATAATCTCCTGAGGAATTTTCAAGCCTTGGTGGGCGGCCATAACTTCGTCTGCGGAATTAGCTTCAGTTTCACAATAAGCAGTCCCTTTCTCGCCGTTGTAATGCAGCCGAATGGCCCGCAGTCCCAAGCCTTGGACCTGGTCTTTGTATTTGCCCCAGAGTTCCTGCATTTTTTCCTCACTAAACGGCTCCATTTTGTGAACGCCAATAAATACTGGCATAATCTTCACCTCCCCTCCAATCTAAAGAAAAAATTGGTGATTTCATTATATCATAAAGGAAGCGAAAAAGCGCCTGGCAGACCAAAAATCCAGTAGCCTGCCAGGCGCGGTGATCTGCACGCAGAGGTTCACGTGCCCGAGTACTTAATCGCGAGTGGAATGGAGACGATCCACATAACCAAAGGCCCTCAAATACCTAACTCGTGAGCTCAAAATACTGCCACCACTCGTCCAGAATCAGAAACACATTTGTGAAGCCGTGCGTGGCCATGGTACAGACCGAGGCCTTCACAAACGACCTGTTCAATCCCCCGCACTTGAGAAACACCAGACCGAAAAAAAATCCGTCGATGGCGACCGTACTCTTGGCAATATCACCGTACGGGTGGATTGCCCCAAAAAGGATGGTAAATGCGGCCATAATCCCGAAAACTACACGTGGCGACCTTGAGACAAATGCGATCACCACGGAAAGGGGTAATACGCGGAATATCACCTCTTCCTTGACGGGCGACCAAACAAACATGGAGATGAACATCAAAGCGTTGTAATGCCTGAACGGGTGCTCTCCCGGTTTTGGAAAGTCCGGGGCCTTGACAAATCCCCAGTTAACGAGCGCGTTCTCCACACTGTAATCCAGCGAAACGACTACAAGCGCGGCGAACACCACGTATCCCAAAATAGTCCAGGGGCCTCTGGCCTCGTCAGCGAGCCAGTCCATAAACCTATTCACCATATCATGTCCTCCTTCCGATTGGATGGATTCGACCGGTACAATCACCGGAAAAAATATATTATAGGAAAATTTGAATCTTGTAAAGACCAGGTTTCCGAAAAAAAACACCCCCGATCTGGATCGGGGGTGTTCCAAAATGCAAATCTTAGCGTTTCTGCCACTGGGGAGCTCTGCGGGCGCGCTTGAGGCCTGGTTTCTTGCGTTCTTTCTTCCGCGCGTCGCGCGTGAGCATCCCCTGCTTTTTCAAAACTGGTTTAAACGCCGCATCAGCTCGCACCAAAGCCCGAGCCAATCCCAAGGCTACAGCAGAAGCTTGCCCACTGATTCCTCCCCCTGCAACCTTAGCAATCACCTTAACTTTTTTCAAAAGCCCTGCGCTATTAAGGGGATCAGTTACTGTTTTTTGCAAAGCTAAAGTTGGAAAGTAATTGACAAGCTCGCGCTGGTTCACCACAAACTCTCCTTTGCCCTCAAGCTCAAGTTTAATTTTGGCCAAAGCCGTCTTGCGCCGCCCGATAGCAAAAAAATAAGGAGGTGCCTTCTTTTTGGTTTCAACTTTTTTGGCTGTTGGTTTTCGAGTCATAATCTCTTGTCAATCTTAAAATTGTGCTTATCCTCGGAAACGACTTTTAAGCGGCGCAAGATGGGTTTGCGCAGTCGGTTTCGGGCTAACATATTCCGGACCGCGTGCCAAATTACCATTTGCGGATTTTTTGCCAAAACTTCTCTTAAGGGTTTGCGCTTCACTCCTCCAGGATAACCAGAATAACTAATGTATTCTTTTTGTAAAAGTTTGCGGCCGCTAAATTTAACCTTCCGAGCATTAATCACCACCACAAAATCGCCAACATCCATATGGGGCGTAAAAGTGGCTTTGTGTTTCCCGCGCAAAATTGTTGCTATCTTGGTTGCTAAGCGGCCCAAAGTAAATTTCGAAGCATCTATCTCGTGCCATTGTCTTTTAATTGCCGAGAGTTTTGGTAAGAAAGTTTTAGTCATTCACCCGCCTAAATTTCTTTCTTAATTATTGATTGAATATCATTCATGGTGATGCGCGTTGCCGCCTGAAGAAATTTTGGCGGGTTAAAGAAGTTCCAAGCGGGCCTTGGCTGTCCCGTCTTTAAATTTCCCGACGTTTAAGATTCGGGTATAACCACCGGCGCGGTTTTGATAACGAGGACCTAAAACCTCGAGAATTTTCTTGACCGCATTCAGCGGTAAATCACGACGCAAAAGTCGCAAGGAGACAAGGCCTCCCTTTTTGCCACGAGTAATCATTTTTTCCACAGCCGATCTGGTAAGGCGCGCGCGGGCAGCGGTCGTCTCAATTTTTTCGTACAAAATCAAAGCCTCGGAAAGCGCGCGCAGCTCTTTGCGCCGCCGATCAGAA
>CAYPVQ010000006.1:0-19865 GCA_964414215.1 uncultured Candidatus Saccharibacteria bacterium
TTCACTTCGGTTTTTACGACTGCTCCAGCAATAGTCACTCTCGGTGAGATTGCCCGAGCTAATTCAATAATATCCACAGCCATTTTTGGAGCAATGGGGGCAGTAGTTGGAGACTTAATTATTTTCCGATTTATTCGAGATAGGTTTTCGGAGCACCTGATGGAGTTAGTCAAACATCAGGGCGCAGGAAAAAGAATTAAGGTATTACTGAAGCTAAAATTTTTTAGATGGTTGACGTTTCTTGTAGGGGGTTTGATTATTGCCTCTCCTTTTCCCGATGAGCTCGGAATTAGTCTTTTGGGTTTTTCAAAAATGAGAACATCAGGGTTTATTCCTCTTTCCTTCACATTTAACTTTATCGGTATTTTGTTGATAGGCTGGGTCGCAAAAGCATTATAATTAAAAATCCCCCGCCAGGCGGGGGATTTAAAAATTAAAGTTCTTAAAATCCAACTGAAGGCTGCGGAAGAATTTGTGGTTCTTCTGGTTCGGCGCTTTGCCCTTCAAGCTTAATGACGTCGTGAATCTGGAGGGGTGATTCCAGGAGGCCATCTTTGATTTTTGGTTTCTGCACTTTGGGCCCGGTGGTTTCCTCCGCAGTAGTGCTGGGCGTAGTTTCTTCTTCCACCATGCTTCCCTCAACTTTTTCTTGACTTTCGGATTTGACTTTGTTGATTGATTCTTGGGAAGTGGCAATGACTTCCGCCACCGCTTGCTTAACTTTTTCTTCGGCCTGATCTTTGACCAAAGAGAGGACCTTGGTTGCCTCGGCCACTAATTCTTCGGCCTGGGGTAGAAGCTCTGGGGTAGAAGCAATTGCGGCGACAATCACCTGTTCGGTGGTTAACTTTAGATCTTCAAGTGTGGAGGTTACTACTTCGGCATCCTTTTTTTCTTGGACGAGGGTCGCGACTTCGCTCAAGCGTCTTTTGGCTTGCTTACTTAAGACTTTGACCTTGGCTTCGTCAGAAGTAGCGAGGACGACTTCGACTTTTTCTACGGCTTTTTTAACCGTGTATAAAGTCTCACCCGGCAAACTTCCCTCCGCCGCCTTGGTTACTCCCCCAAAGATACTGGCAATCACGAGAACCAAGAGGGTCGCCACGGCTAGTTTCTTAAACGAAAAAATCGGAAAAGCAGGTCCGGGCTGTCTTTCTTGGATTCGTTCCTGCCGTAAATGGTTTTGGATTTTAAGCCAAACCCGTACTTTGTCAGCAGGAGGAAGAGCTTTGCGAGGAAAGTGAGAAGGAAGGTTAATCATCTTGGGGTTTTAAGAAGATTTTTTAATTCATTGATGGCGCGGTGTTGGATCACGCGGATCGCGCCCTCGGATTTATTTAAAATTTTGGCAATCTCGTGGTTTTCTAACTCGTCAAGAAATTTAAGTTTGATTACGATTTGCTGGTCAGGGGAAAGGTTTTTTAAAGCTTCCAAGAAAGCGGCTTCCTCAAAACCGAGATTAGTTTTCTCGATCATCTGATCTTCGTATTCCAAAATATTTTCGAGGTTATAAAGATCAACTGTTAAGCGGCGGGAACGGTAATAATCAATTACCAAATTGCGGGCAATTTGGAAAAGCCAGGCAGAAAAAGTGTCAGGCCCCTCAATAGAAGAAAGCTTACCCCAGACGCGAATAAAAGTTTCGGCTACCAGATCCTCGGCTGTTTCCCTGTGGTTTACGCGGTAGAAAACAAACCGGTAGATTTTTTCAAAGTACAAATCGTAAATTTGTCCAAAAGCCGTTTCATCTCCCAGGATTGCCTTTTGGACAAGGTTTGTAAGTTCCGGATTTTTATTTTGGGAAGAAGTAGCCACAAAATTATGGCTCAATGATTAAGACGAAAAATTATGAAAAACGTTTCAGTTTGGAGCTTCATTATACCATAAAAAGTCCCTCCCCTGGCGAGGGGAGGGATAGAGGGAGAGGTCGCTACTTGCCGACAACTTTGCCTTATACCCAAACCGTTAAAATCGTACTCATTACTAGGAGATTGACCAAATGATACGCGCTAATATATTTGACTTAGGCAGAATATTTAGTACCGCCTCGTTGTCCTTCCCGTTTCAATTTCCCAGTTTTAACCAACTCCCGCAAATAATTCGTTGCTGTGGATTGGGAAATATGTAAAAAATCTCTAGCATCATCGTTGGTTATTATTTTCTTTGTTTGGGCAAATTGCAGTAATTTTTCTAAATTATCACTTTTCTTTTTAGCCCTGGCTTGATTAGCAAGTTTTCTTCTTTCGTCTTGTTCTGCTTTTAACTTCTCAGCTATTTGTTCAGCGACCTCTTCTGGAGTAATAACCAGAGCTTCTTTTTTAACTTCTGGTTCGGGTTTAACTTCTGGTTCAGGAGATTTGGGAGGTTCTTCAACGGGTTTGTCCTTTGGAGGTTTAGGTTCTTCCGGCTGTTTCTCTTCAGTTGGTGAAGTTTCCGGAGCTTTTGCTTCTTTTGGTTGCTCGGGTTTTGGTGGTTCTTCTGGTTTAGGACTTTCCTCTGCCGGTTTTTCTTCCGGCTTTTCCTCTGGCTTTGGTTCCGGCTGTTGTTGAGTTGGTTCGTCTGGCATGCTTCCATTATAGCACTTCGGGAGGAGGATGGCCAAAATGGGCGAAATTGGCCAAGGAGGAAACGGCCTCTGCCGCCCCCGCCAGTTTCGGATATATAGTCCCATTCAAGACGGCAGCACCATATAGCCCCGAATGCTTTCGGGGCGAAGGATGTGGCGGCAAATTCTCGCTCTTTGAATTTATGAAAAAGAAAAAGGGCCGGCGCGATGGTTCACGCACGGCCCGAGATCGGAAACAAGGTTAGTCTTCGCTGGTTCTGACTCGTTCCTCGTCAGGAATCGGTTTCGCTCGGAAAGCAGGGTCATGCAGGATGTGCGGTCCGTACTGCAATGCCCGTTCGAGCTTTTGGCGCAGTACACTAGGCCTGCCATCCACGTATCTGTTCTTGCCACGACCAGCACGACCCCCCAGGTGGTCGAGAACATCCAGAAGCACAAAGTCTTTGTATGTTCCGGGCACACGATGAAGCTCTATCGTTAGCGTTCCGAGCTGCCACCCCAGATCCCTGTCGATCTTAAGCCATGCGTTTCCGCATCGAAGATGATCATCGCTTGGCGGCAGCGCCTGGCTTCCGTTAAACTTCAGTGTTACAATCCGTTTCGGCGCCCCACAAATGGAATAAAACTGTTTGACCTTTTCATCGATGACCCTTACCACGTCATCGAAGAATCCAAATGCTTGGACCATGTCTGGCCACGGCCACGAGAGAAACTCCTTGTCTGGTTCTTCGGGTAGAGCTTGGGTGAATGTTAGCAATCCATGCTCATCGTCGAAACCAACTTCTAGACTTGCCTTTCTTGCTGTCAAGGTACTCATTGCACTCCTCCTTTGGTTTTTCCGTCCGCATCGGGAGGATATCAGGACGGAAGTCGCCAGCACCATGCTGGACACCTTACTATACTCTAAATACTCTAAGAAAGGCAAGTCGTCAACGGCAACAAAAAAATCAGCACGTTGCTGAATTAAATAAGATCTTATGAAATTTCTTTTGCCCTTACCCCGAATAGCAGTCCGCTTCAGGCGGACGCTACGGGGCGGGCAAAATATGGTTCGGGCCGATGGATTCGACAAGCTCACCACAAGTTTGTTTTCAGGCCTGCCCCGTAGGGAGCTTTGCTCTCCTTTGGGGTTCTTTGGCAGTTTGGAGTGTTCGCGGCGGAGCCGCTCATTTTTGCCCCGCCACACCCGACAGACTGTCCGAAAACTGTCATTCTGAACGAAGTGAAGAATTTCTGCGTCTTGAAAACGGCCTAAATACGAGATTCTTCGCTATGCTCAGAATGACAGAAAAGCCGTTTTCGCAGTTTTCGGACAGTCTGGGGATTTACTCGCCCTTAACGATTACTATTTTTCGTTTCTTTTCTAAGAAACTGATGAGGAAGGGGATAAAAAAATTATCCCTTCCGAGTAAATTAAAGGAGATAGTTAATTCTGGTGAAAAAACTATCTTGGTCTGAAAGGAAGTATTACCTAAAGTGAGCCGAACAACATGTAAATATCCAAGAATCCTTCCCCCAATCCCTGTGAGATAAATTTTCTTGCCCTTCTCTATAAGGATACCCAAATAATGGGCAATTTCTGGTCTAAATACTGAAAAAGACGCTCCGGAATCAATAAGCGCCTTGACAGTTATTACTCGGCTAGCCCTTCGCAGAACAACCGCGATCATGGGGAACCATTGCCCATCTTTCTCAAGGTAAAAAAATTCGAGCTTCATGTATGAAGAATTAGGACGTAAGGGCCTTCATCTTTTCTTGGTACGAGGAACACAGCGGCTTTCTCCTCGAGACCCTGTTTTTTTACCCCGATCATTATGCCGTCAAGGGTTTTGGCATGAGCGACAATCTTTCCCTTTACGAATACTACCCATTGCCCGGCATATTGACCGAGATTTTCTCTTTTCTTTTTTGATTGAGTTCGAATTTTGCTTGGCATGGCAATATGAGAATAGCAAGAGCAGATTAGGCTGTCAATTATAAAACCAACCGATTGCGCTTCTGCGTGGAAATCTCGTCTTCGTCTGCCTTAGCAAACCAGTTTAGGTAATTGGTTTCCGCATTATTTGGCATAAAGGAGACGACCTTTCTCCCTTGCAAAATTCCAACTTGGCGGAGGAGGGGGGACTCGAACCCCCAAACCGCCTTTTACAGCGGCTACGGTTTAGCAAACCGCCGGCTTACCATTCGCCACACTCCTCCCCAAAACACTCCAAAATTATAGCCCATAAATGGGCAGGCTACAAGAGATTGGTCATTGTCAACAGGAAATAGAAATGACAGAAATTGACTGGTCATGGTGCGATGTAGCGTGCCGATTCATCGGCTTATTTGTAGAATTGATCAAACTTCAAAACCTCGGCCGCGGGATTATTAATAATATATTCTCTAATTTTATTTAGCGCATGATCATTCCTTATTACATGTTCATAGTAGTTAGCTTGCCACATATCCAACCCAAAACGATGAGACACTTTTGCCTTGAATCTCCTGACAACTTCCCCGAGTTGTAATTTGCACTCATCTAAAACAAAAATTAAATGTACGTGATTTGGCATTATAACAAAGTAGTCGAGGCTTAAACCTTGTGTTTTGGTCTCCAAATCTTTAAGTTCCGATTCAATTTCTTTTTCTTTGCCGAGAAATAAATCCTGCCTTAATTTTGCTACAATGGTTACAAAATAATAACCATTTTCCGAATAATTATAATTCCTTAAACGAATATTTTTTCTATCCTTCATATATTTAGCCCATAAATGGGCACGCTACAACGTAATTATTTTTAGTTTGTAGTAGCGTGCCGACTTGTCCGTCCGCCTTAGGCGGAAGGATTCATCGGTATTTTTGTTCGGATCACTAATTCCTCGCCACGACCAATCCCCAGATTTCCCCTGCTCCTTGCCCGCGCAAAACCTTCGCGCATTCATTGAGGGTTGCGCCGGTAGTTGCCACGTCATCAACCAGAATTATCTTCCGCTCGCCCAAAGAAGGATGAGGTAGCGAAGCAAAAGAATCTTGGACATTCCGAAGCCTTTCCTCCCGCGAAAGTTCAATTTGATCTTTGGTATTTTTTTCTTTTCTTAAGACTTCTAAAAATTCCAACCCAGTTTTATGAGCAAATTTTTGGGCCAGAACCTGGGCTTGGTTAAAGCCGCGCTCCCGAAGACGCCTTTTGTGCAAAGGCACGGGAATGACTGCGCTGGTTGCAAAAAAATCCAGTAAATCCAAGCTTATAAAAAAATCAGTCAGCAGGGTGGCGAGGATTTCGCCCAGCGGCGAGACTGAATTATATTTAAAATTCCAAATTAAGTTTTGGATACTTTGGTTTTGGTAATCGGCTGCTACCAGGAGACCCTTCAGGAAGATTTTTTTGCGCCGGCATTCTTGGTGCACCCTGCCTAAAAAAGACGGCTTACCGCAAACTACACAGCGCTGTGGGGGAAAACGGATTTTCTCCTGGCAGGGAAGGCAAAGATAATTCCCCTCGACCCCACAGCCAAGGCATCGCCGGGGAAAGAGCAGGTCAAGAAACATTTTTCCTAGACTTTTGGTTTCCAAGTATCTCCGGCTTTAAGTTTGCCTAGAAGGAGGGCCTCGGCCACTTTATCCTCGATTAGGGTTTGGATATTTTTGCGAATAAGTCTGGCCCCTTGCTGTGGATCAAAACTCTGCTTCGCGAGGCGGTTTAGAAGCTGCGGGGAGATCTGCAGTTTGAGGTGTTGAGCAGCAAGCCGTTCTTGTAATTTTTTTAACTCCAGATTGACGATTTTTTTAAGATCAGTAAGGGTGAGTGGAGAAAAAACCAAAATTTTATCAAGGCGATTTAAAAATTCCGGACGGAAATGCTCGCGGACAAGCTTGAGGACATGATCTTTGACTGATTGCGGATCTAAAACCTCCTGGCGGGCTTCTGATTTTTTGCTGGCCTGAAAGCCAAAGTTCTGCGCCAGCCTTTGCAGCTCGGCAAGCCCAATATTGGAGGTTAAAATAATAATCGTGTTGCGGAAGTTCGTCTTTTTGCCGGCGGCATCAGTAAGCTCGCCTTCTTCCAAGACTTGCAGAAGAATATTAAAGACGTCTGGATGAGCTTTTTCAATCTCGTCAAAGAGGACCACGGCATAGGGTTTGCGCCGTACGGTTTCGGTGAGCCTTCCTCCTTCTTCGTAACCCACGTAGCCCGGCGGAGCGCCTGTGAGACGGGAGACATTATGCCGTTCCATAAATTCGGACATATCGAGGCGGACCAGGGCATTTTCGTCCGCGTAAACTTCTGCGGCTAAAAGTTTTGCCAGAAGGGTTTTGCCGACCCCGGTTGGCCCTAAAAATATAAATGAGCCCAAAGGCCTAGCGGCTTCGGCAATGCCGGCGCGGGAGCGCCTGACACTAGTACTTATCTCTTTGAGAATCGGGTCTTGGCCAACCAGAATTTTTTTGAGATTTTTTTCCAAGCGCAAAAGTTTGAGGGTTTCCCCTCGCAGCAGTGTGGGAGAAGGAATGCCAGTCATACGCGCGACTGTTTTAGCAATGTGGAAACCTAAAATCTTGAAGTGGTAGCCTTGGGCATTAGGTTTTTTTTGCAGAATGCGGGCCTTGGTCTTGAGAAGTTCTAATTCTTTCTGTTTGAGAGATTTGGCCGTGACAAAATCTTGAGCAAACACTGCTTGGCGTTTTTGGTCCAGGAGATCAGTCAAGTCCCGATCAACGACATTTAAGGAGTTTTTAGGAGGGGGTGGCCGCAACGTGGTTTTGTAAAACGCGGCGGTCTCATCCACAAGGTCAATTGCTTTATCTGGCAAGAAGCGGTCAGTGAGGTAGCGGGTGGAAAGTTTGACTGCCGTCTGGATGGCTTCGTCTGTAATTTCCACTTGGTGGTAAGCTTCGTAATAGGGCTTTAAACCCTGCAAGATTTTTTCAGCCTCTTCGGCGGTTGGTTCTTTGATGAGAATTGGCTGAAAGCGCCGCTCGAGGGCAGCGTCTGGTTCTATATATTTTTTGTATTCTTGCAGGGTAGTAGCGCCAATGGCCCGCAACTCCCCTCGGGCCAGGGCGGGTTTTAAGATATTGGCCGCATCCAGAGAGCCAGTGGCGGAACCAGCCCCAACTACGGTGTGCAATTCATCAACAAATAGAATAATGTCACCTGCTTCCTTGATCTCGTCAATAATTTGTTTGAGACGGTTTTCAAATTCCCCGCGAAACATGCTGCCGGCCACAATCAAGGCTAAGTCGAGAGCCAAGACCCGTTTCCCCAAAAGCAGGTCCGGCACCCGCCGCTCGCGAATGAGGAGGGCGAGACCTTCGACAATTGCAGTCTTCCCCACACCCGGATCGCCAATTAAGACGGGATTATTTTTGGTCCGTCTTCCTAAGATAGAGATCAGGCGCTCAATTTCTGCTTCCCTGCCAATCACTGGGTCAATACTGCCGCCTTTCGCCTTGGCCGTAAGATCAATAGTGAAATAGTCGAGGGCGGGGGCGGGGGAGACTCCCTCTTCGATTTCAGTGGCCGTTTGCGGCCGGTGAGCAGGGGAGAGTTCAGGGAATTTGGAGACATTTTCAAAGATGGAAAGCAGATTCTTTTTAATCTCTCGCGGTTCGATGTGAAGGCGGCTCAAAATTTTCTGGGCTTGATTGGAGGCCTGATCAACAATTCCGTACAAAAAATGTTCGGTGCCGATGAATTGGTATTGGTACTGACTGGCCACAGAAGCTGCTCGCTCGAGGGCTTGGCGCAGATTATTCGAAAGACGCGGCTGTTGCAAGGTTTGAGTATATAGGGGTAGAGTCGACCCGGGAAGTCCGAGTTCGTGTCGGATGGTTACTTCGGAGAGTCGGTTTTTGAGCAAAACCTCAGAGGCGAATGAACTGATCTCGCTGACGATGCCATAAAGCAAATGTTCGGTACCAATGTGGGGATGCCGGAGTTCCCGGCTAATGCTTTGGGCAGATTTGAGCGCATTTTTCGCCCGGGTGGAAAACTTTTCATTGAGAAGACTATTCATGCTAACATTATAACAGAAAGCGACACTAATACACGAATTCACCCTAATGACCCAGGTATTCGTGACATTCGTGTGTGAGTTAATTAGTGTCATTCGCGTCGGTATGGATCAAAAGATATATGACAAGGCAATTAAGCTGCTCACGGTGCGACTGCATACAACTTTCGAGCTTTATCGCAAACTTAAAAGGCGCGGGTTTAAAAATGCGGACATCCGACCCGTGTTGCAGCGCTTAGAAGAGCTGAAATTTCTCGATGATGAGCGCTTTGCCCAAATTTTTGTGGATAATCTCAAGCGCTACAAAGATTGGGGGTATTACGGGATTAAGGCCAAACTCTTGGCGCGGCAGATTCCCTCGGAGCTCGCGGAGCGGGCTTTGGCAGAATTTTTTAGTGTGGAAGATGAATTAGTGGTAGCACGCCGATTAATCGGCAAACTCAAGCGTCAAGGAAGAAAACAATGGGAGAAATTGATGAGCAGTCTGCAGAGCCGCGGGTTTCGTGCAGAAACGATTCGAGAGGTTTTGTAGGGACAGGTATTGCCCGCTCGCCAAGCGGCGCGGCGCTCGGAAATTGTCAGGAAGGTTTTAAGTTAGGCAGCTTTTTGCTCGGACTCAATAACTCCTCGAGCGAAATCTTCGAGTGCTCGATGTTTGTCCGGTTCTTGTTTGTCTTGATTGAGGGCCTGGCCCCGGCTCTCCCAAATTTTTAGTCCCCTTGCGATCCACTTTTTGGCTATCGCTTCGCGAAATATCCCTTTTTTCGTATCAGCCATAATGATGAAAAGCGCTTCAATTTCTGAATGCGGTTTTTGGTAAGGACGGCGCTGCATGATCGCATGTTGAACGTCTGACAGGTGCACAATTTCTTCCGCCACCGTTCTTTGGCGAGACAGATTGTAGCCATGATGCGCGCCCGCTAGCTGAGAGATTATTTCTCTGCGGGGCAGGTTTCTCATCGAAAGTATTAGGTCTGCGGATTTTTGCTCGTGGATACGAAGCGCGTCCATTAGCGATATTCCTGGATCAAGGCCATTTTGCGTGATTTGTTCCAAGATCTCCGGATCATTTTCAAAAATTTTGACCAGCGGCACTAGTTTTCGATAATCCGGCTCATGCTCCATACCTTGTTCACCTGGATGCATTTCAAGATATTTTTGCCGGAGCAATTCAGTTGAGGTTTTGCCTTTCAGTATCGCCGCCGGTACGGCTAATTTTCCAATGTCATGAAGCAGGCCGGCTTTCAAGACGTCTGCCGAAGTTACCCCTTCGGTCTCGAGATCAGCTTTGAAGTCAGGCAGATGGTCGGAAGTGATTTTTACCACTTCTATTGTGTGGACAAATTGCTTTGGGTCATGCTCCCCTAAAAGCGCAAGCAATCTAACCTCGCCTTCTTGGGGAGTTAATTCGTCATAAAGTCCGAATTTTTCCCGGAGCAGTTGTTTCATCCAGTTTTCGGTAAACCCCAACTGTTCTCTGGTGACAGATTCGGCCCTATTGATTAATCCCTCCAGGGTTTTATCAGCGGTTTGAGCTTCTGTAAATTCTTCGGTTCTCGGCCCCGCTTCAATATTTGTCATGTCATCTCCCGCAATCTTTTTATTCTTTCCTCGATAGGCGGGTGGGTGTTGAAAAGTCCAGCAAACCAACCCACACCCCCGTGACGATTTTTTAGAGGATTGGCGATATATAAATGAGCCGTGGCTTTGTTCGCAGCTTCCAGAGGCTCGCGGTCTTGGGAAATTTTTTCTAAGGCTTTAGCCAAGCCTTCGGGATAGCGGGTTAGAAGTACGCCAGAAGAATCAGCTAGAAATTCCCGTTTGCGCGAAATTGCTAGTTGGATTAGGGTGGCAATGATTGGGGAGAGAAGGGCCAAAATTATCCCCACAAGCATAAAGATTGCTTGGGCTTGGCCACCACCTTGATCGCGCGAGCGTCTGCCAAAAAATGAAAAGCGCAGGAAAAAATCCGCAAGCAAAGTCAAGACTCCTACAAGAACGACGACTAAGGTCATAAGCTTAATGTCATAATTGCCAACATGAGAGAGCTCATGTGCCGCAACTCCCTCGAGTTCTTGCTTATTTAATTTTTGCAGTATGCCGGTAGTAAAGACAATCACGGCATTCTTGGGATTGCGGCCAGTGGCAAAGGCGTTCGTGGCCGTGTCGTCAATAAGATAAATTTTCGGCGTCGGCAGGCCGGCGGTAATGGCGAGATTTTCCACGAGTTTATAAAGGTCGGGTGCGGTTTGTCTGTCCACTTGTCTCGCGCGCGAGAGAGCGAGGGTGATATTGGAGCTGAAATAATAACTGATGAGTGAGTAAGCGACAGAAAAGATGGCGGCAAAATACAAAATCTCGGGCGCATTGTAGGCTTGGGCAAATACAAAACCAAGGATAATGATTAAGACCAAAAACACGCCAAGTAAAATGGCGGTTTTGCGTTTGTTAGAGGCGATTTGGTCGTAAACGATAGCCATTGATAACGATAACTTATAACGATAACCATAACAGTTATTGTTATAGTTATTTGTTATTGTTTGAAGTGAAATTAAAATTTCACTTCAACAGGTTGGCCCTCTGGACCTTTCTCGTCGATGTCAAAGAATTCGCGCGCGCTGAATTTGAGCATGTTGGCGATCAGGTTAGTGGGAAAGACCTGAAGCTTGGTATTGAAGTCGCGGACATTGCCGTTGTAGAAGCGCCGGGCGGCTTGGATTTTGTTTTCGGTGTCAGTAAGATCTCCTTGCAAACTTAAAAAGTTTTGATTGGCTTTGAGGTCTGGATAGTTTTCGGCTACGGCAAACAGGGATTTCAAGGCCCCGGTGAGCATGTTTTCAGTCGCCAGTTTGTCGTGTACACTGCCGGCGTTCATAGCTTGGGTCCGGGCGGCAGTTACTTTCTCAAAAACGCCCCTCTCGTGTTTGGCATAACCTTGGACCGTGTTCACGAGGTTGGGAATGAGATCATAGCGGCGCTTGAGCTGGACTTCAATATCACTCCAGGCTTCATCCACCCGGTTCCTCGAGCGGATGAGGGAGTTGTAGGTGGCAATAAGCCAGAGGATGATTAGCCCCGCGATTATGAATAGCCAAATTGAGATAGACATATATTATCGTCGAATGTCAAATTTCAAAGCTCAAATTTCAAAATTTTAGACATTTGGGCTTTGCCTGCCTGCCGGCGAGGCAGGGATTTGATTTGACATTTAGATTTTGACATTTGGAATTAATTATTAGATTTTGCCTTTCTCCTTCATTCTATACTATTATTAGGATATGTCAATCTCCATAGACGATGTCAGAAATATAGCCAAACTGGCCCGCATCGAGCTCCGCGAGGAGGAGCTTGAGAAATTCCGCGCAGATCTCAATAAAGTCTTGGGGTATGTTGAGGTTTTGAAAACCGTGGATACGGAAGGCGTGGAGCCTTTGGCCACGGTTACCGGACTTGAAAACGTCTTTCGGGAAGACGAGGTCGAAGAGTCACCCTTGGCGCAGGATATTATTAATAATGCGCCGGAAAAGATGGGGAGGTTTGTTAGGGTTAAAAAGGTATTTTGACAATGTCAAATTTCAAAGCTCAAATGTCAAATCAATGTCAAATGATTAAATGTCAAAGCAAGCCGTTTAGTCATTTGGGCTTTGCCTGCCTGCCGGCGAGGCAGGGATTTGATTTGTCATTTGGATTTTGTAATTTGGATTTATAAGAATGGATTTAGCTTACGCTTCGATTAAAGAACTACGAGTTGGACTTGATAATAAAGAGTTCTCCGCGGTCGAGCTCGCGAAGTTTTATTTAGAGCGCATCAAAAAGTTTGATAAACAACTTAATGCGTTTATTACGATTACCGAAGGTCAAGCCTTGCGGGAGGCGCGATTAGCGGATGAGGCAATCAGGAATGGTGAGATTAAACCTTTGACCGGTGTTCCGTATGCTGCCAAAGATTTGTTTTTGACCAAGGGTATTCTGACAACCGCGGCTTCGAAAATTTTGGAAAACTATATCCCGGTCTATGGTGCGACAGTCATTGCTAAGCTCAAGGCTCAAAAGGCTGTGCTTTTGGGAAAAACGAATTTGGATGAGTTTGCGCACGGCTCTTCGACTGAGACTTCGTATTTTGGCGTAAGCCATAATCCCTGGGATTTAAACCGCATTCCCGGTGGTTCTTCAGGAGGCAGCACAGCTGCTGTGGCGGCGGGCCTTGTTCCTTTTGCGTTGGGTACGGAAACCGGGGGATCGATTCGGCAGCCAGCGAGTCTGTGCGGAATTTGCGGGTGGAAACCGACCTATGGTCGAGTTTCGCGCTTTGGCGTGATTGCCATGACTTCTTCTACAGATTGTCCGGGGACAGTGGCCTGGAGTGTGGAAGATCTCGCTATGACCGCCGAGGCAATTTCGGGGTTTGATCCTAATGATGCCACGACTTCTAAGGTCGCCGTGAAGAATTGGTCGCAAGACCTCGGGAACGACAGTCTAAAAGGCCTAAAAGTTGGCGTGCCCAAAGAATATTTTGTGGAGGGTATTGAAAAGGATGTGGAAACTCGAGTGCGCGAGGCAATTAAACAAATTGCGGCGCTGGGGGCGGAGGTAATCCGGGTCTCCTTGCCACTTACGGGTTATGGCTCACTCGTGTACGCGATTGTTACTCCTTCGGAACTGTCTTCCAATCTTTCGCGATATGATGGAATTCGTTATGGGTATGTTGCGGCGAAGGCTCAAGATCTCTACGAAATCTATGCCAAAACCCGAAGAGAAGGTTTTGGAGATGAGCCGAAGCGTCGGATTATAGCTGGAACTTATGCACTCTCCAGCGGTTACCGGGATGCTTACTATTTGAAAGCCCAGCGGGTCCGTCGGCTTTTGGTAAATGAGTTTTCCGAAGTCTTCAAAAAGGTTGATGTATTATTGACTCCCTCGACCCCGAATGTGGCTCCCAAAATCGGCGGGGCAGCGGATAATCCCTTGTTTGGCTATATTTCTGATCAGCTCAATATTCCTGGCTCTTTGGCTGGCTTGCCGGCTTTATCAGTTCCTTGCGGCTTTGGCAAGCCTTCCTCTTCTTCTCCATCTCCCTCCCTGCCCGTCCGGCAGGCGGGGACGGGAGAGGGCAAGGGTGAGGGTGAAGAAAACCCAGATTTGCCAGTGGGATTACAGATCATTGGGCCGCAGTGGGGCGAGGAGAAGGTTTTTAGAGTGGGATATGCGTATCAGCAAGTGACAGATTGGCACAAGTCAAAACCCGAAGGGTTTTGAACAATAATCGATAACTATAATCTATAAGCATGAATTTTGAACCAATCATAGGTTTAGAAATCCACGTCCAGCTCAAGACCAAGAGCAAGATGTTTTGTTCCTCGCCCAATAATCCTGATGCTACGGAACCCAATGTCAATATCTGCGAGGTTTGCACAGG
This sequence comes from uncultured Candidatus Saccharibacteria bacterium, assembly GCA_964414215.1. Classification (GTDB taxonomy): domain Bacteria; phylum Patescibacteriota; class Doudnabacteria; order UBA920; family 2-01-FULL-46-14; genus CAYPVQ01. Next base: position 13,979 of record CAYPVQ010000006.1, read on the forward strand.
CCAGCCGGGAGTTTTGCCGGTTGCCAATAAAGAGGCGATTCGGAAGGGGATTATGGTTGGTTTGGCCCTTAATTGCGAGATTCCGGAGTATTCCAAATTTGATCGCAAAAATTATTTCTATCCCGATTTGCCAAAAGGCTATCAGATTTCGCAGTATGATCAGCCCATTGCTATCCGCGGACAGGTGAAGGTTGCACGGCCTCTTCACCCTTTCTCCCTCTCCTCCCCTGGAGGAGAGGGTAGAGGTGAGGAGGGAGAGCGCATTATTAGAATTACGCGCGCTCATCTTGAGGAAGACGCCGGGAAGCTCATACACGAGGGTAATTCGACGCTGGTTGATTTTAACCGAGCCGGCGTGCCTTTGGTGGAAATTGTGACCGAACCGGATTTGCGCTCGCCTGGGGAAGCAAAAGCCTTTCTCCAAAACCTGCGCAATATTGTTCGCTATTTGGGAGTGTCGGATGCCGATATGGAAAAAGGACATCTCCGGTGCGATGCGAATATCAGTCTTCGGATAATCGCCCGCCTGCCGGACGGGCAGGGAAAATCGGAATTACCAGATTATAAGATTGAGATTAAGAATTTGAATTCATTCAAGGCAGTTGAAAGTGGACTTAACTATGAAATCCAAAGGCAGACAGAAGCCCTTGAGGCAGGGGAAAAATTGAAAAACGAGACTCGAGGGTGGGACGAATTTGGAAACCTTACAGTTCCCCAGCGCGGCAAAGAAGAAGCGCACGATTACCGGTATTTTCCCGAACCAGATTTGCCGGTTTTGCATTTTACCAAGGAATTTGTTGAGAAATTGCGTGCCGAGCTTCCCGAATTGCCGGAACAGAAGCAGAAGAGGTTTATGAGCGAATTTGAGTTGTCACAAAAAGACGCAGAGGTTCTGATAAGCGACAAAAACCTTGCTAGCTATTTCGAAGAAGTGGTATCGGAATTGCAGGAGTGGATGAGAGAACTCCCTCCCACCCCCTCTTTTCCTCCCAAGGAGGATCCGCCTCTGGCGGAAACTAAAGAGGGGGAAGGGGGAGTTCCAGAAGGAGTTCACCCTTCAATTTCGCTCAGGGCAGGAAAATTCGCCAAGCTGGCCTCAAACTGGATTACCGGCGATTTCCAGGCGCTTTTGAAGGGGGCAAATCTTTCCCCTCAAGAAAGCCGGGTGACTGCCGAGAATCTGGCAGAACTTATTAAAATGGTTGACCGAGGAGAGGTTAGCACTACTGCTGGCAAACGCGTTTTGCAAATCATGTTTGAAAAAGGCGGGGACCCGTCAAATATTGTGGAGGACGAGGGAATTGCGCAGGTGTCAGACGAGCAAGCAATTGCCGCGGCAGCGGACAAAGTCATTGCGGAGAACGCAAAGGCCGCGGCTGATTACCGGGCCGGCAAAAAAGAAAGTTTGGGCTTTCTCGTTGGTAAAGTCATGGCCGAAATGAAAGGTCAGGCCAACCCACAAATGGTGAATAAAATTTTGGAGAAAAAACTCGCCAATTCTTAAGGTAGTAAAGAAGTAATGGTAATAAAGAAAAGAAACAAATTTGCTTGTCCGCCAAATCCTGCGGCCGCTGGAATTGGCGGACAAGAGGGTGAAAGACAAAGATGAGAAAAGGAAGAAAGTTGAGTGAGAAAAGTTTGGCTATTTTAAGGGCCGTTGCCGATTTTGGGGTAATGGCGATTAATGATTTGACAACTTTGCCGCCAGATCAATATCCAGTAGGGGCTTTTCGCGTGGCTTATCGGCGGACTTATGATTTAAAAAGGAGAGGGTTTGTGGAAATTAAAAAAGATAAAAAGAACCGCTCGTTTTTTCATCTTACCCCAAAAGGCAAGTTGCAAATTTTAAAGTATCTGCATTTGGAAAAGCTGATGAAAAGAAAATGGGATGGCCATTGGCGAGTGATAATTTTTGACATTCCCGAAAGTCTCAAGAAGTGGCGGGAATATTTGAGAAGTGATTTACGAAACCTCGGTTTTCATAAGTTACAATACAGTGTTTATATCACTCCTTATCCCGTCACTGGAGAACTCCACGAGCTTCTGGAAGAATGGAATTTGAAAAAATATTTTCGTTATTTAACCGTTATGGAAATTGACGGTGAAGACAAACTGAAAAGGATATTTAAGCTAAAATAGGAGAGGTTTTGCTTGTCCGCAAATAGCTGCGGCCGCGGGATTTGGCGGACAGATGAGTCTATGAATTTATCGGCTGTTTGTAGGCTTATGAGCCGCATGACTTGCATGAGTTGACCGGAACGTTACTGATACCATCGCCGATTTTTTGCTCATTTTGCGAGGAATTTTTTGATTTTTCGTTCAGCTTCTTTCTGGTTTTTGATCCACGCGACCGGCAGACGATGAAACCATGTCATCTGGCGTTTGGCAAAGCGCCAGGTGGCTTTTTTTAGTTCATCACTGGCTTGGGATTTAGTCAATTTTCCTTGGAGAAACCAGGAGAAATATCGGTACTCCAGGCCAAACGAGATTAGCCGGTGGAAACTTATGCCTTGAGCGCGGATTTTTTTGATTTCGCGGATAATGCCTGATACGCGCGCGTCCACGCGTTTGTTAATTAGCTTGCGAAGTTCTTGCTCCGTTCGTTTAAGGCCGAGGACGAGGACTTCACCCCCACCTTTATCCTCCCCCCTCAAGGGGGAGGAAGGGAAAGAAGAGTTTTTGTGTCCATTTCCCTCCCCTTGACCGTCTCGGCGTTGCTCGAGGTCACCTCGAACGTAGTTGAGATGGTGAGGGGGAGGGTTAGAGCTTGCCCCGTACTTGATACGGGGGAGGGGTGGGACTTTGCCGAGCGCTTGAGTTATCTCTAGCGCTCGGATTAGCCTTCGTTTGTTAAATTTCTCTATGGTCCGCGCCCTTGCTGGATCTTTCTTTTTCAAGATTTTAAACAGGTCATGAGCTGCAAATTTCTCCAGCCGTTTTCTCAATTTCCAGTTTGGTTTAACCGGAGGGAACTGTGAATCATAGATTAGACTTTCCACGTACAGGCCAGCCCCGCCCACGATTATTGGAATTTTGTCTTGGTGCAAAATTTCTTTTATCGCTTTGCGGCCGAGCTTTTGGTAAGCTGCAACAGTGAAGGTTTGCTTTGGATTTGCCACATCGATTAGGTAATGTTTGATCCCGCTAGCCTTGGCTTTGAAAAGTTTAATCTTAGCTGTCCCGATGTCCATTCCCCGATACACCTGCCGCGAATCAGCCGAGACAATTTCGCCATTGAATTTCTTGGCCAATTTCAAAGACAGCGCAGTCTTGCCCGAGGCTGTGGGGCCAACAATACAGATGAGTTTTGGGAGGCTCATCTCTTCTTTTTCCGTTCGATCTTTACGATATGTTTTATCCCTCGCGTAGAGGTCTGCTTCAAACTCCGGCCGTGCACGCGCATGCGCGGGCGCTTTTTGCGCTCGCGCCTCGCGGCTTTCGGGTCTTCTAAATTTTCCAAATCATTGATATGATTCATATCATGAAAATCGCAGCATTATTAATTATACTACTTTTACCATTCATAGCCACAGCCCATGGATTTGCGGTAGAGCTTGACATTGATCCTGGCGTTTTGCCAGGATCACCTAAATATATTTTGGAGAGGGTGGGAGAATGGTTTACGGTTAATATTTTGACTTTGAGCACTAAGCGGAAAGAGCGAAAAAAATTAGAATTGGCCCGCGAGCGGTTGGCTGAATTTAAAGCTTTAATTGAACAAGGTAGTCCAAAAGTTAAGCATTTGCGAGCGGCTTTAGCGCATTATCAAAACTTGTTACGCCAAGCTGAAGATATGGCCGAGAAAATTATTTTTCTTGATGGCGCGCAAATCCCACTTGCCGAAGAAATAGAATCAACCACGAGAATTCACGAACAAGTGATTGCCGAATTACTCGAAGAAATAAATCCGCAATTTGCAGGTTTTGTGCAAGAAGCCCTGATCACCGCCAGAAATGAAAACGAAAAGATCTTTAAGTTTATGGTGAAAAATTATCAGTTTACCGAAGCAGATATTCGCAAACATCAGAACGTCCTCGAACAACATTTCCAAATCGTGGAAACCAGACTCGAAAAGCCCGAACTAATTCAGGAGGCACGGCAATTTCAAAAAGCAGGCCTCAATATCGAGGCGTATGAACTTGTGCGGAAGGCCAAAAATCTGATTTACTAATTCAAGACTTCTTTGTTGAGTTGTCCGCCAATTCCCGCGGCCGCGGGAATTGGCGGACAGTAAGTCGAGTTGTAAGATTTAAGATAACTATTTGATCTCAATCTCTTTTTTTAGTTTCTCGATAAACTTTACTAACTTCATTTCTCCCAAGTCCTTTTCTTCCCGCTGCCGAACGGATACAGTTTTGCTAGCCTTTTCCTTTTTCCCCACAATCAGCATGTAGGGGATTTTTTGGAGTTCCGCGTCGCGGATTTTGCGGCCGATGGATTCACTGCGGTCATCCACCCTCACCCTTAATCCCTCTCCCGTCCCCGCCTGCCGGACGGGCAGGAAGGGAGAGGGAGAAGAAAGAGCGCTCGCAACTTCTTGTGCGTATTTGTTTAGGTCATCGGAAATAGGCAGAATTACAATTTGTTCCGGCGCGAGCCACAGCGGAAACGCGCCGGCAAAGTGTTCAATTAAAATTGACATGAAACGTTCAATGGCACCCATGATTGCGGCGTGAATCATAAAAATCTGGCTCTGCCCGCCTTTGTCGTTGGTGAACGTCAGGTTGAAACGTTTAGGCATGTTCAAATCCAGCTGAATAGTGGCTACCTGCCATTCCCGACCCAGAGAATCAGTGGCCATAAAGTCCAGTTTTGGGCCGTAAAAAGCTGCTTCGCCCACGTCCTTAAAGAACTTAGCCTTTTTGTCTTTAGCGACCTTAAGTAAGATTGCTTCGGCATCTCTCCATAGTTTTTCATTGCCTATGTATTTTTCTGGTTGCTTAGGGTCGCGCAGCGAAACTCGCAGTTTCAAAGGAAGGTTGAATGCGCTGTAAAATTCATGGACTATTTCCCAAATTTTTTTTAGCTCCTCTTCTGTCTGGGCCATATTGCAAAACACGTGTGCGTCGTCTTGGGTGATTGAACGAACCCGAGCTAGTCCCGAAAGTTCTCCGGACTGCTCGTCGCGGTAGATTTTGGTGGTAGAGGTGTAGCGTTGTGGTAATTCGCGGAAACTCCACTTTTTGCGCGCAAAAATTTGGATGTGGTGGGGGCAATTCATGGGTTTTATTGCGAATTCGTGACCCTCGCGGGTTTTTATCCGGAACAATTCATTTCTGAATTTGTCCCAGTGACCACTGATTTGGTAAAGTTCTTTTTTTGTTATATGCGGAATATCTACTCTTTGGTAGCCGTACTTTTTTCGTAGCGACCAGACAAAGTCATCGAGGAGGTCTCTGATTATTGTGCCTTTGGGGGTAAATAGCGGCAAACCAGGACCAATTAATTCTGAAAAAGTAAATAAATCTAACTCAACGCCGAGTTTTTTGTGGTCGCGTTTTTTGGCTTCTTCCTGCATGGCGACATACTGCTCCAGCTCTTTTTTGGTGGCGAATGCTGCGCCGTAGATGCGGGTCAGCATGGAATTTTTTTCACTGCCGCGCCAGTAAGCGCCGGCGAGGTGAGTGAGTTTAAAAGCGTATGGATTAATCTCTCGAGCGCTCGCAACATGGCCGCCGCGGCAAAGATCGACAAATTCCCCGGAAATATAAAATGTAATCGGGGTATTTTCTTTGATGAGTTCATTCACCATCTCGAGTTTGTATTTATTCCAGGAAACTTCCTTTTTGGCCTCGGCCGGTGTCACTTCACGACGTTCAAATTTATTCCAGGTTTTTAGAAGTTCACGCATTTTTTTTTCAATTTTTGGTAGGTCAGCATCGGAAAT
>CAYPVQ010000007.1:0-19456 GCA_964414215.1 uncultured Candidatus Saccharibacteria bacterium
TGTCCACAAGGAAATGCAAAATACCAGAGCGTAAAATCGCTGATTTTTCCGTTGGAGATTTTAAGGGGAAGTTTTACCGGTCCGATCAGTTCATATCTCCCGAACTGGTGGACAGTTTTGATTTCTTGTTTTTTCATAATGCCGAAAAAATTTCTTTTGCCCTTATTTGACCAAATGCTTATTTCTAAATGCCTGTCCAGAACCAGTTTTGAGGTAATTTTCAAACCTCCTTGCCTCTAATCTATTGGGGAAAGCGCAATACCAAATTAGTTTTAGTGGTCGTAAATTTTTAGTGGAGACTACCTGACCATTTTGGTGTTCCTGATAACGTTCTTTTACGTTAGGGGTTGATCCGGTATAAATTTCTTTATCTTTTAATCGTAATAGGTATACGTAATACATAGCTTTGTTTTTTCTGTAACCCTTCGCATAAAGCTACGGGTTACACACTTCGCTTATTGGGGTGGCCAAAGGCGCACCCGACGCATTAAGCTATGAGTGGCCAAAGGCCACACGGAGCCTTGGCGAAGTGTGGCGGAGAGGACAGGATTCGAACCTGCGAGGGCTTACGCCCACACGCTTTCCAAGCGTGCTCCTTAAACCACTCGGACACCTCTCCACACCTGATATTTGTTTAAAATTCTTGGGTTGGAAGATCCAAAAATTTTAAGATATAACTCGACTGCCTTATGACTATATAAATAAATTCTCTTTTGTTTGTCCGCGATATGGGGCTTTATACTATTCTTTTTCAAGGCTTCAGCAACAGAAGTTATTAATTTTAGCGAACCGCTTGTAAAACAAAACCCAATGTGCCTGCTTGCCTTCTTGTTATGAATAAACAAACAACCATCCGTATCTACCAGACCCCTGATAAATGATCTCTCTAACTCTGAATTTCCTTTTATCCATATCGGGATATCAATCTGTTGCCTCACTTTATTTCCTTTTACAGCGCCTTTCTCTAAAAGAAAGTCCACTAAATTCATACTAGAACAAACCAGCACGAGGGCATTCATATTTGGTCTCTTTCTAACTACTGCATTCAGCCCAAATAATTTAGCAATACGATTTCTGATGTATTTGGAATATTCCTCGTCTGAAACAGAATTTAGCGTTATAACTAACTGCCAATCATTATTTATTCCTCCATCTCCAAAAATTATTCCCATGAACTCTGCCAACTCGGAAGATTCCGAAGGTAAAATGATGGTTTTTCTATGGCTTTTTGCCGGGAATTTTAGAACTGTTGATGAATTCATATATCCTCCAAAGCCTATAAATTATACAATAATTTGGGCAAAATACGAAGCCCCAGAACCCTTGACCTGGATCCTGGGACTCGCTCGCGGGTGATTTCCTCCTTCGTCTGCGCGACTTCTTGATGTACCTGTGTATCAACAACCACTCGGCCACCTCTCCTCGTGCTTAAGAACTCTACCATAAACCTCCGAAAATTGAAACTCTGTTGTGTCAAATTCCTGCGGCCGTGGTTATTTGACACAGTTACTTTAACCCAAACACTTGTTTTAAGTCTTGTTCATTATCAATTTCACTCACAGTCAAATATCGGAAATACTTTCGTAAATTCCATTCCTTAAGGAGTTGATCCAGCTCTCCGGTCACCGGATGCGGTGTAATATAAACGCTCTCTTGTAAAGGATAAAATCCTAAATTTTTGAGCTCATTTCGCAGATACTCTCGCCATTTCCGGATGGTTTCCGGCAAATCGAAAATGATTACCCGCCAGCGGCCGTCCCACTTCTTAATCTTTAATCTTTCCAGGTGCAAATATTTCAATACTTGTAATTTACCTTTTGGGGTAAGGTGAAAAAATGACTGGTTATTTTTTTCCCGCCGCTTAACATAACCAGATCGTTTCAGATTATGAAGTTTCAGAAAAACGCTTCGATGATCCCAGGGAATGCGGCCGCCTAAATACATTCTTTGAAAATCGCGGCTGGACAAGGCACCGGCGTCAAGTAGAAAATTTAAAACTCGTAAACTCTCCTCGTTCAATTTTCTGCCCTTTTTCATATTTGTTTTAATATTAGTTCACCTTGCCCCTCTGTGTCAAATTCCCGCGGCCGCGGTTATTTTACACACCCATGATATCATTATAAATCCATGGTTTCCGTGAGTCAATCCGTGAGTCAAGTTGCCTAGCTGAAAATGGAGCCCCACGGCTAGCCGACTCCGCCATAGTAGCCTATGGCTACGACGGCCGGGAAGCCGTGGTACCCCATACCCGCCTTCGTCCGCCTTAGGCGGACTGCGGCGGGTTTATCCGCCTCGGATCTCGCGCGGAATCCGCCGAAGCCTGATGATGTTTTGCCCTCCCGTGCCTCACCCGTACCGCCCTTCAACCACGGTCCGCCTGAGGCGGACGTGGTATTCGGGCGGAGGCGGATAAAAGATTCCGGGCCGTCCTCAAAGAAGACGGGCCCGGAATAGAGTCGGCTGGCGATCGATGCGGATGCCGAATTGCTTCGGCGCAAGGACCACTGTGAAGGCAATCCCTCTTGCCAGCAGATCTTTGGAGACCAGCTCCTGCACTCCCCGCATGAAAGTGATGTCAAACTTCTCCTGAAGAACAACGTCCCGAGTGGCGCTGGAAGAAATGTGGATTGCCGCCTCTTGCCCCTCCTGTGAGAGAACCGCAACCATAAATTCCGCTCCCAGCACGCCCTGCAAGCTTTTCCTCAACTTCTCGGCAGACTCATGCCAAGGATCCATTCGTTCCTCCTACGAAAACAAAAAACACCCCGTTGTGGGGTGCTTGCTTGTTGGTTATTAACTTCGGCCCGGATTACGGCAAGGCACTCCACAACGCGTGGGGGGTGTCCTTTGCCTTCTTGGTATTTACTGATTGGATTAAAACCATACATACATGTTATGCTCCTCATCAAACTCTGTCAAATAAATGTATCTACTCCGGGCCTTCCTCGAAAGGAAAGGCCCGGAGCAAACTCGAGGGGAAAGTGGCTGTTACTTGATCCTCCGCAACTGGCGAATCTGGACGCGGGCGGCTTTTGCCGGAAAACCGGCACTGCGGGCTTTTGCTACCAGCTTTCTGTCATTCTCCAACAGTCTTCTCCAACGCCCAAACGCCGCAATTCCTATTCCGACCGCAAACGCTATCCCAACTACTATCGCAAAACTTAAAGAAAAATCCTCTCGCTTTTTCATACCTCCTCCTTTTGTTGAGAATCAAAACAGAGAAGTCTGCTTTACTGCCGTTTTCGCTGCCAAAGAGTTCCGCTCTTCCTCGGTAAAAACCTTAATCACTCCATATACTCCGTCATAACCCGGAGTCTTGAAAACTTGCTCTTCCCGCACCCGTTTGATCGCTTCAGCCACGAGCGGGCCGGCGAATTTCTCGATCTCCGAAATTCCCAAATCCAAAATCACGGCGAATTCACTGCCCGCCGCGCTGATTAACTGCCAATACACATCTTGAACTTTCTTGGTCTTAGCTCCAGCGGCAAAACAATCGGCCAAAATTTCTTCGAGTGGCACCAGATGCTTTTGGGGAATTGCCCGGGGCGGCACAAACCCTTCCGGGCGATCGGCTAGTTCCTCGACTCGTGCCTCCACCCCGACTGTGATTTTCTTGCCGCACTTTGGGCATTCGCCCTTTAATTTTTTGGTTTGGGCAGGAGGACAAGAAAATCCGCAAGCGGCGTGACCATCCCAATGGTATTTCCCCTCATCTGGAAAAAATTCAATGGTAAATTTAAAACGTTGCCAGTCTTTGTCTTTAAGGATGCGGTAAAATTCTTTGTAACTAAATTCGGCTTCGGGGATTTCCATGACATTGGCTTCGCGGCCGATACGCGGCAGGGAATGGGCGTCAGATGAGGATACGATGGCGAATTTATCCGTGTCAGAAACCCGCCAGTTCATGGCTAAATCAGAAGACAACCCTGTTTCCAAGCCATGGATATACCGGGTCATATCGCCAAAACATTCTTCTACGGAATCAAAACCGGATTTGCTGCCAAAGATGCCAAAGTACGGCGTCCAGGCGTGGGCCGGAATCATCAGCCCTTCTGGCGAGGCATCAAGCAAGTATTTTAATACTTCTTTCGAATTCATGCCCAGAATCGGTCGGCCGTCAGATTTCAATTTTGCGGCTTTTGATTCCAGAGCGTTATTAAATTTTTCTACTGCCTCAAACGACGGCAGGAGCAAGACAAAATGCACCCGCCGCAACTTGCCGTCCTGCGAATAGATACAGGAAATTTCCGCTGACAGTATAAACCTTACCCCCTCTCTGTCTCCCCCTTCCCTCTGGGAGGGGGAGAAGCCCGTCCCCCTTTCTCCCCCTGCCCCGAGCGAAGTCGAGGGGATAGGGGGAGATGAAGAGGGGGTTTTCAACTTGTACAATCCCTCCTCTGCCGGCTCTAACTTACTCTTCAACTCCGCCAGCCAAGCGGGGTGCGTAAAGTCCCCGGTGCCGATTAAGTTCACCCCTTTAATTCGTGCCCATTTATCAATATTTTCCGGTACTAAATCTCGCGAACACGCGCGGGAGTATCGGCTATGGATATGCAAGTCAGAAATAACTCTCATTGTAATGATTTACAATATAAGCGGACGACTGGATTACCCGATCAAGTCGGGTAATGACAAGTTATATATATTAATCTTCTTGCTTGGGCTTTGATTCCTTCAAATTCATTCGAAATTCGACTCCCCAGTTTTGAAATCCCATTTTTTCGTAAAATTTATGAGCATCAGTATTTGAATGCCGACTGGTGCCCAAAAGTTTATAGCACCCGCGATTTTTAGCTTCTTCTACCACTTCTTCAACTAATTGTCGACCTATACCCTTGTTTCGAAATTCTTTTTCGACGTACACATTTTCCAAAAAGCCGTACGGCTCGTCATGCCGATCGTTTTGAATGATGTATAAATACGCCCAGCCAACGACTTTATCACCGTCATAGGCGGTTAATTTGATATATTTTGCTTCTCCTTCTGTCAGTTTTATTTCCATGTTGATATAGATACCAATATACTAATGCATGCGAATGAAACGAATAATACTAATTCTTTTTCCCCAACTATTCGCATTATTAGTATCATTAGTACCCATTCGTATATTGGTATCTGTTATTTATATCAACTGCCATATGATTCTCGCTAACTTTTCTGAATCATGACGCAGAAAACTGCGTTTCAGGATGTCACTCGAATTTTTCTGAAAAGTATTGCTGGAAAGAAGCGGCTCGGCAATGACCTTGATTTTCATTCTCTGAAGCATTGCGGTATCCGGGCGCACGAATCCCGAACGTTCTTTCCTATGGCGGGCAAGCCACTTTGCCGTGGGCTTCTCGGTATTGACGATTATATTATGAATCTGCCCCTTGCCAAGATATTTTTCCAAGCTTGTCACAAAATCCGAAGCCTTATAACCGTCGGTCTGACCATGTTTAGTCATGATGTTGGTGATGAGCACTTTCTTTGCCTTGGATTTTCTGATGCGCTCTGCCATGCCTTTGACTAGCAAATTTGGAATAGTGCTGGTGTAGAGGTCGCCGGGGCCAAAGACAATAACATCGGCTTCGGAAATTAATCGCAATGCGCGGGGATTGGCAGGGCCGTTCGGCTTCAAAGCCATAGTCTTGATTGACTGGCCGACCCCCCACCTAGCCTCCCCCACAAGGGGGGAGGAACTATTTTTTTTGTTTTCCCTCCCCCTGGTGGGGAGGGTTGGGGAGGGGGGTTCATCAATATTATGCTCACCCACGACTTTCTTGCCATTACTATAAACCGCGGACAATGTCGTCGGAAAAAGCGTCACTGGCACCACTTGCCCGCGGACATTAAGTAACTTTGCGGCCGTAATAATCGCCTGTTCGACATTTCCAGTCAATTTCTGAAGCGCAGCGAGGATAACGTTGCCGATCGTGTGCCCTCGCAGTTCTCCTTTCCCAAACCGGTAAGAAAATAACTCTTGTATCTCCGGATCGGTATAGGACAGCCCGACCAGGCATTGCCGGATGTCCCCGGGCGGGATCACGCCCAAATCTTCGCGAAGCCTCCCCGTGGAGCCGCCGTCATCAGCCGTAGAAACAATCACTGAATTATTAACCGGGAATTGCCGCAGGCCGGAAAGAAGAGTAAATGTGCCCGTGCCCCCGCCGATGATAACAATATTTTTCATATTTTACCGTAAGCTACTCTCCCACTGACTCATTGATGTTTCGAATTGATTCAGAACTCCTTCGATACCACTCATTGTTTTCATTTTCTCAACAGTGGGTATGAGTTTAAATTTCTCTATAAGTTGAGTAATATTGGCAAACCATCCATCTACTTTCTGCGTGGCGTCAGGTCGCAATCTGCTCCTCATTTTTGAAAAACGAATTTGTAATGCATCTAATCGCTGTTCTGCTATTGCGGCAAATCTGTTAGCCTGCTCAATTTGATAGGCCACCTCATTTCTTAATTCCGGGGGTAAATCATTTAGCATTTTTTGTTGCTGCTCCGCTGCACCCTCCGGAGTGATTTCTCTCAATCTTTCCTCCGCAAGATCGGCCATTTGTAAACTTTCTTCTCTCCAGCCATTAACTATTGTTTCTAATCTTCCGAGTTCTTCAGCCGACTCGGCTTGACCTATTATCTCCGCACCTTGCGTGCGATATTGTAAAAGCGTCTCATAAACCTCTGCATTTTGGCGCTTTACACTTTCCGCCGCCGCTGGGTTTAGACGGGCAAGGTTTGATAAGCCCTCCTCTTCCATTTTTCTGTATCTACTTTCGAGCAAAGCGCAAGTCTGGTTGATTATCTGTAAAACCCGGGGTTTTTCTGTCTCAAGATCAACTACTTCCTTTGTTTCATTTGTTTTTGTGCCTGTAGCGCGCGCCTCAAAAGCTCTCTTGGCTTCTTCAAAATTTATTACTTTAGAAGGCTCTGTATTCTCGCCTGCGCCCTCACCTAAAGGTTCTCGCCTTTCATTATCAATCATATACTTTTCAATCCTTTGATATAATTACGAATTTTTTTAATATTAAAATCGTCTAATGCTTGGGAGATGGACTTGTTCATCGATTTTTGTAGCAAGCTAATTTTTTCTGCAATTTGCTTTAGTTGGACTAAATTTTGATCAAACTTTTTGTCCATATTTATTGAAATTAACACTCATGCCATTATTTTATAACGTTTTCCAACTTCTTCAAATGCTTTGACCGCTCTGTCCATTTGCTCTTTGGTGTGACTCGCGGAAATTTGCACGCGAATTCTGGCTTTGCCTTTTGGTACAACGGGGTAAGTAAAGCCCCGCACATAGATTCCTTTCGCGGTTAGTGCCTGAGCCATGTCGAAGGCCAGCCGCTCTTCAAAAAGCATCACGGGCGTGATTGGATGCTTGCCGTCTCCGCCCAGGGTAAAGCCGAGTTTCTCCATTTCCTGCCGGAAATATCTGGTATTTCCTTCCAGCTGTTTTCGCCGGTTCGCGAATTTTCCGTCATAATTTTGCAGGACATATAGCGCGGCCTGGGCAATCATGGGCGGCAAGCTATTAGAAAAAAGCGAAGTGCGCGAGCGCTGGCGCAGATACTCAACTAATTCTCTGCGCGAGGCAGTAAAACCTCCGCCCGCACCCCCCAGAGCTTTGCCAAACGTAGAGGTGAGAATATCTACACGGCCCATCACTCCTTGCTGCTCAATACTGCCGCGGCCAGTTTCGCCAATCACTCCTGATGCATGCGAATCATCTACCATGACCAGCGCGCCATATTTGTCAGCGAGATCGCAAACCTCTTTGAGTTTGGCAGTATCGCCGTCCATGGAGAAGACTCCATCGGTGGCGATGAGTTTGCGTGGCGGCCGGGAAGGAACTCCCCCTTTCTCCCCCTCTTTAACTAAAGAGGAGGTGGGGGGGAGTTCAGAGCGGGCAGAGGGGGAGTTCTTGTCCGCGTTTGTCCGCGAAGCGAATTCTTTGAGCTTGCTCTCCAAATCCTCCATATCACTATGTTTAAACCTAAACCGTTCTGCTTTGCAAAGTCTCACACCGTCGATTATACTCGCATGATTTAGCTCATCGCTAAAGATCGCATCCCCCTCTTGTAGAATTGTCTCAAACAGTCCGGTATTCGCATCGAAACAAGAAGTATAGAGAAGCGCGTCTTCAAACCCAAAAAACTTGGCGATTTCTGCTTCAAGTTCCTTGTGCACGGTCGAAGTGCCGCAAATAAATCGCACAGACGCCATGCCAAAGCCGTATTTGTCCAAACCGTCCTTGGCAGCCTGGGCCATTTCCTCGCTTCCGGCCAAGCCCAAGTAATTATTACCACAGAAATTGAGAAGCTTCTGGCCATCAACTTCTATCTCAGCCCCCTGTTTTCCCGTGATCGTCTTTTCCTCTTTCCATGTGCCAACAGCTTTGATGTCTTCCAGGTCTTTTTCAAATTGTGATTTGTAGTTGGAAAACATGAACGATCAAACTAACTCAAAATATTTAAAAATATCAATTATTCCATTTTCATCAACTGTCGGACCCACATAGCCTAATCCCGGACCTTTTGATAATACCAATTTTTTCAGTTCTTCGCTCGCATTGCCCATCGCCGCACCATATTTACAAAGTTGTATAAAATCCCAGTCGCTTTGACTGTCTCCCACACCCAACATATTATTAAAGTCAATATTTAAATTCTCAGCCACTTCAATCACTCCTTTGGTTTTATTAATTCCTTGAGGGGTAACAATACCAAATTGAAGTGGTAACGCTACAGGATGTACTGCCCAATAAATATCTAAATCGTCGGTAAATGGCTTAAAAATTTTCTCAATTCTCTTAATATCTTCAGTGGTTTGCGCAACTGGCATTACTTTTATGATGATCTGTTTTGACGCTTCATCCAGCAAAGATTTGACAATGCCGGGTTTTTTCTGAAGTACGAATGCGTGCTTTTTCGTTATTTCTGAGAGTTGGCTCTCCTGAATGAAATAGTTATCAACTGTATAAAACTCAACATAAACATTATTTTTCAAAAAAACTTCTATAACTTTTTTTGCAGATTCGTTCTTAATAAGATGTCTTTTCACTATATTATTTATGGGATCGATAAGCACTGAACCGCCGTCAGTTACGTGAAAGTTGTGCAAGTTTGCATCCTGAATAATTCTGACAATCGCAAAATGAGGTTTAGAAGTTATTAAAGAAAGGTAGACTCCCTTTTCTCTTACTGACTTCAGCATTTTGATTACGGCTTGATTGGGGTCTGGAGTATTAAACCCTGGTTTCTCTCCAACTATTACTCCATCTATATCCAAAATTACAGCTTTAATATCCATTTTACATTTGGATTAAAAATTTCGAGTGGTCGCGGAGCATTTGTTCAAACCGCCCTTTGGTACAGTCAGCCATATTTAATTTTATCAAAAACATGGATTTTCATACATACTTGACAAAATTTTTAAATCTGATAATATATAACCATTACGAGGCTCTGGCGACAAATCTCCGTGTGAGAAAGCCGTAAAAAGCTAGCCAGAAACCGGGCCACCCGAAAGGGTGGTTATTTTATTTTTAACTAATTCAAACAACTCTTCTGCCTCAGCGCTGTTTTTCTCGCTTACGCGCCTTATCAAGCCGGCAAAAAAATCAGCGACTCTCAAGCCCGGAAAAGCCTTATCATTTCCCATCCGTATCTTTGCGGCTGAAACATGATATTCGCGCAACACTTTTTTCAACCTCAATACGTATCGAGAATTTGTTGGAACTATGCTTTTACGCATTAAAATTGTATCAAAAATTTCGGGTGCTCGCTCATCATCCTCTCAAACTTCTCTTTAGAATACTCTGCTATCGGCAGAATTGTTCCTTCACCGCGGTTTAAGATGATGTTGAAGATTTTTTCCTGGATGCCGTTGCTTGGGTCTTCCATGAGCTTGCGGGTTGTTTCCCAGGTTTGCCAGATTTGCCGGCCGATGACCGCGTGCAAGGTCAGACCGCGGACAATCAATCGGTTGTAATCCTGCAATACAAAGTCGCCGGTTTTGAGGCCAAACAATATTACATCTCCCCCGCGGCGCGTAGCAAATATAGCATTATTCAGTGAGGAGTTAAACCCAGCCATTTCAAATGACACATCAACCCCAAGGCCATTTGTGATTTTCATGATTTCAGAAATGACGGCTTCGTCGTGTCGATAGGAACTCCCCCTCTCCCCCTCTTTGATCAAAGAGGGGGTTGGGGGGGAGTTCTGAATAACATAATCTATCCCCAATTTTTTCGCCATCTCCTGCGCCACGGGGTTTGGTTCGACTCCGATAATTTCTTTTACGCCCAGGCCTTTTGCCACAAGAAGTAAAAATAGCCCAATTGGTCCAAGGCCAAAAATCGCAATGGTCTTGGCTTTCAAATCCACTTTACTGGCCGCGTGCACGGCATTGCCAAACGGCTCTTGCATAGCCGCAATTTCGGGCCGAATTTTAGCAGTATCGGTTTTCCAAACAATGTGCCCGGGGACTTTGACGTATTCGGCAAAACCGCCGTCTTGGGAGATGCCAAGGATTTTTTCCTCGGTACAGACATGTTTTTCGCCGCGCAAACATTGAAAACACTGATTGCAAACTACGTGCGATTCGCACGACACAAAATCGCCTTTTTTCAATTTGTACTCCTTTGCTGCCGCTTTTCCAACCTCCACAATCTCGCCAAAAAACTCGTGACCGAGGATTCTATAATATTTATCTGTCATTGCGAGCGAGTCCGCAGCAGCGGACGAGTGCGGCAATCTCGCTTTCGATGGGATTGCTTCGTCGCTACCGCTCCTCGCAATGACATCACTGTCAATACTGCCAAGTATCAAGTCCCGCATCGCCTGCCGATACCAAATCCCCTTATCCGTCCCGCAAACGCCGGCGTAGTGGACTTTGATGAGGACATCTCCTAGAACTCCCCTCTTACTCCCCTCTTTTCCTCCCAAGGAGGATCCCTGCCCGACCGGCAGGCGGGCGCCTCTGGCGGAAATCAAAGAGGGGGTGAGGGGGAGTTCTGGCTTCGGCACATCTGCCAAATCAAAACCTTTTGAAGTTTCCCAATCATATTTAGATTTATCAAATATTAATGCTCGCATTGACATCGAACTAATTATATGTTAATTTGGAGTGTCCTACTTGGGACAGAAAGGAAAGGGAGGAAATGGGAATCACCCATCATGTGTACTTCGAGGGTGCCGTGCAGAGCCTGGGGGAGACTTTTGAAGGCCTGACCAAATGGGACTTCACAGTCGGCATCATGGAGCCGGGACGATACGATTTCGGGATCGCGGAACGCTACGAGTCCATTCGGATCCTTCTCGGGAACGCTACCATCGATGGTCGCGAGGTCAGTGCAGGACCAGGACCCATAGGAGAGGATCGCATTGTCGTGACCCAAGGTAAGCGCATCATCGTGGAAGCGCACGGCGTCGTGGCGTACATCTGTAAATACTCCTAGGGTTGTCCGCGAAGCGGCGCGCCGGACCAGTCAGACTGGTTCGGCCGCCGCCTTTTTTTATCCCTAAATTTTTAAGCTACTCCTTTCGACCTCTCCCTTTTTCCCTCCCCATCTCCTGGGGAGGGAAGGGAGCGGACTGCCTCCCTGATATCGGAGAGGGCTGGGGTGAGGTAGCGGACATCTCAATTGCGAGACTCGTAACCTCACCCTAACCCTCTTTCTACCCCCTCTTAATCTCCCCCTTCGCATGGGGGAGAAAATAATTCACTACTCGACAGTAACTGATTTTGCCAAATTTCTCGGGCGGTCGACGTCGCGGCCGAGGGCTACTGCGACATAATAGGCAAACAACTGCAAGGGAATCGTATTGAGCAGGGGCTCGAGGAGTTCCAGAGTTTTTGGCACATAAATGACGTCGGTGGCGATTTCAGCAACTTCGGTATCACCTTCAGTAGCAACAATTAGCGCCTTTGCTCCCCTAGTCGTTGCCTCTGCAATATTGCTTTTCATTTTCTCGTACAATTGATTCCTTGTAACAATTCCAATAACGGCGAAATTTTCTGAAATTAACGCGCCGGGCCCGTGCTTCATTTCTCCCCCGGGATAAGCTTCGCTATGAATGTAACTGATCTCTTTGAGTTTGAGGGCCCCTTCCAACGCCACAGGATAGTTTACCCCGCGGCCTAAAAAGAAAACGTTATTATATTTTGAATATTTTTTTGCAATTTTCTTTATTTGCTTGCTTTGCTTCAAAATCTGATTCATCTTTTCGGGAATCTCCAAAAGCGCCTGGAGTAATCGTTGACCCGTTGCGAGAGAAATATTATGGAGTCGGCCAAATTCTATCGCGTACAACAGCAGTACAGCGACCATATTTGTGAATGCCTTTGTAGAAGCAACCGCCATTTCCGGTCCGGCGTGGATGTAAGTACCTGCCCCGACTTCTCTGGCGATGGTTGAGCCGACACTGTTTACTATACCCCGAACAACAGCGCCTTTTCTTTTTGCTTCGCGCAACGCCATGATAGTGTCAGCGGTTTCGCCGGATTGGGAAATAGCAAATACCAAGGTGTTCCCGTCAACTATCGGGTCACGGTAAGAAAATTCGCTGGAAACATCTACTTCAGTAGGAATTCCGGCCAATCTTTCAAAGGCGTATTTTCCGATAATACCAGCATTATAGGCAGTGCCGCAGGCAATAATTACGATTCGATTAATTTTTCTCATTTTATCTTCAGATAAATTCAGTCCACCCAATTTGGTTGTTCCTTGAGCCATATCTAATCTTCCCCGAATCGCGTCCTCAAAAACCACTGGCTGGTCAAATATCTCCTTCAAAGTAAAATGATCAAAGCCTTGTTTTTCCGCCTGTTCTTTGTTCCAGGTTATTTCCTGGACTTTCTTTTGCACCGCTTCGTCTTTCAGATTGGATATGCGCACCGCGTCTTTTTTGATCTCCGCAATTTCCCCGTCGTCCAGAAAAGTCACCTGCTTGGTATAAGGGAGCATCGGCGTGACGTCGCTGGCCATATAATATTCGTCTTTGCCAATGCCGATGACGAGGGGGCTTCCCAAGCGCGCGGCGACAATTTGGTCCGGTTCTTCAGATGAAACAACCAAAATACCGTAAGTACCCCGAACCTCAAGGAGTGCCTTTCTTACTGCTTGAGACAATAATTCGGAACTCGCCCCTGCCCTCTCTTTGGCAAAGAGAGGGAGATCCCCCTCTTTTACTAAAGAGGGGGATAGGGGGAGTTCTTTGTAATATTTTGCAATCAAATGCGCCAAAACCTCGGTATCGGTTTCTGTTTCAAACTTGGCAAAATTTTTCAGTTTCTCTTTCAGCTCGCGGTAATTTTCAATTATGCCGTTATGGACGATCGCTATCTTGCCGTCCAGCGCGAAATGCGGATGAGCATTGGCTTCAGTCACCCCCCCGTGCGTTGCCCAGCGGGTATGCGCAATGCCGAGCGTTCCTTTTAGATTTTGCCCTTTGGTTTTTTCCGCCAAACTATCGACTTTGCCCACTGCCCTCAAACGGTTTAATTTTCCGTCATCAACCACAACCAAACCCGCGCTGTCATAGCCGCGGTATTCCAGAGAGCGCAAGCCCTGGAGCAGAATTGGCAAAGCGTCTTTTTTTCCAATGTAACCTACGATGCCGCACATACCGCCTCCTTGCCATTCCCGCGCAGGCGGGAATTCAGTTTGTATAGATTCCGGGTCAAGCCCGGAATGACAGATTCTATAATCATAATTTGCCCCACACAAACTCAAAAATCATCTTCTGGGTTTCGTATAATCCGCGATCTTCAATAACCACCCCGACCGGCTCGTTGGTTGCGGCCAGAGAAATCATTGCGACCTTACCATCGTAAAGAATAATGTAGGTTGGCGCGTCGTGTTCTCTGTCGAGCCATTTGCGCTCATCAAGTCCCGCGAGCTCTCCGCCTTTGCCAAACGCGATCACCTGATTTGCTACCCCGGCTTTGATCCGGTCTTTGTTGAAATTGGGATATGCTTTGTAGAGATATTCTTTGATATCGGCCGAGGAGTAGACGTAATAAGTAGGGAACTCCCCTCTCCTCCCCTCTTTTCCTCCAAAGGCGGATCCGCCTCCGGCGGAAATCAAAGAGGGGAAGGGGGAGTTCTTACTCATCGTACCTATCACGTCTTGCAATATAATTCTAATTCCCGAAGAACCTTCATAGTATTTGGCAACGGGTTTGGCCCCGGATTTTTCATACAGCGACTCCAGTTCCGGAAGCGCTTTTTGGGCCTGAACCTTTAAATTTTCAAAATTCCGCTTTTTTTGCTCGATTGCGTCTACCAGTTTTTGCGGCGGCTCGGCCACAAAATACTGTTTTTTATCCGATCTGTTATACTGCTTATAGTAACTTACCAATCCTAAATCTTTCAAGCTCTTGAGGATGTCATAAGTGGTCCCGCGATTGACCCTGGCCTGTTTGGCAATGAGGCGCACCGGTGCAGGACCTAAGGAAATTAGGCTTAAATACACGGAAATTTCCTTTTCATTCAATCCAAACTGTCGAAGATTTTCTACAATCATATTAACTAAATTGAATTTTTGTCTAAAATAAGCCTATCATAGCTATTAAATTTGTCAAGTTATGGGCTACAATATAACTCTCCCCTGACGAGAGGAGATGCCCCGTAGGGGCAGAGAGGTCAGATCTACCCCTCCCTGCCCTCCCCTCTAGCAAGGGGAGGATATGAAGATTTCTATGTACCAAAAAGAACTGCAAATCGCCATCCAAGCCGTAAAAAAATCGGAACCAACTTTTCGGAAATATTTTGGCACCAAGACCAAGGTGCAGAAGAAAGGCGGAAATTACCGAAATCTAGTTTCCTATGCAGACAAAAAAATTGAGGTGGATATTAAAAAATTCCTCATGAAAATATTTCCAAGTTACGGCTTTATCGGAGAAGAAAATGGCGGCTTCAATTCAAAGGCAGAATTTGTTTGGGCTCTAGATCCAATTGACGGGACGACAAATTATTTACAAGGCCTGCCCTATTGCGCGATCTCCCTGGCCTTATTGCGCCAGGGAAAACCCATAGTCGGCGTGATCTATGCTCCGATGCTAAATCGAATCTATACCGCCCAACTGGGAAATGGAGCCAGGCTCAACAACAAAAAAATCCAAACCGCAAAGATAAAAAAAATCGCCGAGAGTTTTGGCACTATCGGCTGGGGTCCGGAAATAGATTTTGCAGTCAGAACAATTCCCAAATTTTTGCCGCGGATCCGAAAGTTTCGAGTCTTTGGGTCTTCTGTCATCAACCTCTGTCACGTTGCTGAAGGCAGTTTAGATTTTTATTTAGCAAGTCATATGAACATCTGGGACTATGCCGCCGGACAAATAATTCTGGAAGAAGCTGGCGGCTGTCTGCTCATTTCAAGTCAACCTAAAATTAAAATCGCGGCCAATAAAATATTGGCGAAAAAACTGACAGCTTTGCTGTCATCCCGCACCTAGATAGCGGGATCCAGAAGCATGGATTCCCGCTGAAGCATGCCCTCGTGTAGACGGGGGTTTACTCTCATGAAGATGGGGGGCGGAAATGGCAATGCGACTGATTAAATCTTTTTCGCCAGATATTCCAGAAGCTTCACCACTTGACTCACGTACCCCCACTCGTTGTCATACCAGGCAACGACATTGAGAAGTTTCCCGTCCACCACTTCTGTGCTCAACAAATCTATGATTGCCCCATAAGTCATCTGCTGGTGATCCCGCGAGACTAGGGGGAGATTGGAAACCGCGAGATGTCCTTTCAAAGAATTGCGGCTAGCTTTGCTAAAAGCTTCGTTGATGGCCTCATTGGTTGCCTCCTTTTTTAATTCCGCAGTAAAACTCAATACCGACGGGACAATTACCGGCACCCGATAGGCAATCCCTGACATGCGGCCTTTAAGCGCCGGAAACAGGCGGTCAATGGTTTTGGTTACCCCAGTCGAAGTCGGAATAATCGAGTTGGTCGCCGCCCGCGCGCGCCTGAAATCCTTGTGCGAGCCGTCGTGCAAACTCTGATCCGAGGTAAAGGCGTGCACCGTATTGATAAAACCGCGGACTATTCCAAAATTTTCCTGCAAAACTTTTACCACAAGGGCAGAACACACCGAAGTACAGGAAGCCGCTGAAACGATTTTATCTTCTGTTGGGTCAAACATTTGTTCATTGACCCCATAAACCAAAATCTTGCCCGGCCCGTCAATAGGCGCTGTGATAACCGTGTATCTGGCTCCGGCCTCGAAATGTTTTACTGCCTCCTCAATATTTTTGTATTTTCCTGTTGCCTCAACAACGAGATCTGGTTTTATTTTTTTCCAGGGAAGCCGTGATGATTCTGGTTCTTTGAAAAATTTGATAACTTTGGCGTCGATCACCAAATTGCCCCTTTGGACTTTCACCTCGCGATCCCAAATGCCATATACGGAATCGTATTTCAAAAGATGCGCGTAGATGGGCAAATCCGATCGGCTATTAGCGGCGACAATTTCGAATTTAGGATTGCCCCAGGCAATCCTCAAAAATATCCTGCCAACCCTACCTAAACCGTTAATTGCAATTTTTATTGGTTTATTCATTAAATTAGTACCCTGCCTCACCCTTCTCCCTCTCCTTGCTAAGGAGAGGGTTGGGGTGAGGTTAAATACTTCATCACTGGAAATTCCTTGCCGGCCAAAAATTCCAAAGAAGCGCCCCCGCCCGTGGAAACATGAGTAAATTTTCCTTCCCAGCCGTAACGGGCGACAATTGATTCCGTGTCTCCTCCACCAATCACTGTCGTTCCTGTGTTTGCAATCATGACTTCCGCCAATTTTTTAGTGCCGGCGGCAAATTGCTCTTTTTCAAACAAACCCATCGGTCCATTGGCAAAGATGGTTTTTGCTTCTCTTAACACAGTACTGTAATACTCAATTGTCCGCGGTCCGATGTCTAGAAATTTCCAGCCGGCCGGGATGTTTTCGCCCTCCGCAAGCTTGACAATCTTAAAGCTCAAACTATTTTCATCTGCGGCCGCAACCAGATCTTTTGGCAACACAATCAACCCCTCTCCCTTTTTCAGAAGTTCACTTGCCATCTGGACATAATCTTGCTTTTCACCCTTGGCAATATCTACATAAACATCTTCGAGCAGCGAACTGCCTACCGCTCGGCCTTGGGATTTGAAGAAAGTATTGGCTAAAACGCCGCCAATTAGAATTTTATCGGCTTTGGTCATCAAATTCTCTATGACTTCAACCCGATCAGAAATTTTCGCACCGCCCAAAAGCACAATGAAGGGCTTTGCCGGATTTTCCAGCAATTTAGAAAGAAAGGTCATCTCTTTCACGAACAGAAAACCGGAAACACTAGGGAGCAGCTGTAAGATGCCGCTGGTCGAAGCGTGCATGCGCATCGCTTGGGCAAAAGCATCAAAAACAATAAGGTTAAATCCTCGGACTAGCGCTTTTGCAAAATCCATATCTTGTTTTTCTTCCTCGGGATGAAACCGGACATTTTCCAGCATCAAAACCTCCCCCGGCTTCATGTTTCTAATCTCCTTTTCTACTTCGCTCCCTACACAATCGGCTAACATTTTTACCGGCCTGTCCAAAAGTTCTGACAATCTTTTCGCCACCGGCTTCAAACTTAACTCCGGAACAACTTTGCCCCCCGGCCTCTTAAGCCACGAAAGGACCCCCAGAGAACAGTTTTGTTTTAATAAATAATCAATAGTCGGCAGAGTGGCTCTGATGCGCAAATCATCAGGGACAATCCATTCGTCCCCTTTTTTGGCCAAAGTAATATCATAGGCCACGCGCAAAAGAATCTTCTTGCCCCTCACCTCAACCTCTTCCAATGTCTTGAGCTTGGTCATAAGATTTAAGCGCGCCATTCCTTGAGAACTTCTCCATAAACTTCCGGGGTGGAAACATCGTGCCACTCGGATTCAAACGGGTAAGCATAAAGCTTGCCTTCTTGGGCCAGCCTGGGAAAGAGGTCTTTTTCCAAGCGGGTCGAATTTTTCGGAATGTAGCGAAAAACTTCGGGACTTAACACGTATACCCCGGCGTTTATCAAATGGGATTTGGTTCTGATCTTTGGCTTTTCGACAAAGTCCACAATCCGGTTTCCCTGAATGGTTGCCACTCCCCACATCGCGGGCTTTTCCACTGATGCCAGGGCAATGGTTGCGATTCCTCGGTGAGACGCGTGAAACTCAACTAAATCTGAAAAAAATAATTTGGTCAGAACGTCGCCGTAAATTACCAAGAAAGGCTCGTCACCCAAATAGCCTTTAGCCTCCAAGACCGGCTGGGCTGTTCCCTTTTTGGAACTGGTCTGTTCGAGATACCTGATTTTGATTCTCCAGCGCGCGCCGTCTCCAAAATAATCTCTAATCTTTTCGCCCAAGTGTCCGATTGAAATATAAATCTCGCTGAAGCCCTGGTCCCGCAGGGCCTCTAGAGTATGTTCTAAAAGCGGCTTCCCTTTGATGGGTATGAGAGATTTGGGAAGCTCGTAAGTCAGGGGTCGAAACTTGACCCCTTCCCCGCCGGCCAGAATTAAAACTTTGGTCTTTTTGGCGACGAGTGAATTGGAAAGCAAAAATTCAATCGCGTGCGAGCGATTGCGAATCTTGGAGCCATCAATCACGGCATCCAAGCGCCGCAAAAGCTCTTGATCGAGAGTAATGGTAAGCCGCATTTTTGTCATAGTCATACAGTATCATATTAAGTGAGGTTGGGGCAAGAAAAGAGGATGGCCACCAAAAAGCGGTGGCCACGCGGGTGAGAATGCTAGGAGTTCAGAGATCAATCTGAAATCTGACGCAGTGGTAGGCGATCCCCGAGGGGATCCAAAATCTGTACCACGACGGGATCATGCCGATCGACTCCGCCGTTCTCGTAATCGAAGGGGTAATACCCCTTTCTAAGCCATCCTCGCTGAAAGAACCAGGGATTGGCCTCCAAAATGCGTTTTATTATGTCTCCCATTTTGATTTGACCTCCTTTTTTATAGCGATTTCTTCTCCATCATACTTTATCATACCCTATCATACTTTAGCAAGGAAGATATCCACACTCCTTCGCCAAGGCTTCGAAGTGCAGACAAAACAAAAACTCCCCTTTTCTCCCCTCTTTGACTAAAGAGGGGAAGGGAAGTTCAATTATTCAAACGGGGCGACGGCCTACTTTCCCAACCGCATGCGCGGCAGTATCATCGGCGCTGGCGTCTTTCACGGCCTGGTTCGGAATGGAACAGGGTGGTACAACGTCGCAAATGTCACCCACAAAAAACACTGATAAGTTGCCTGCATAGCAGGCACGAACTGCTAGTCAAAACTGTTGAGAATCAACAGTTTTGCCCTGAGCGAAGTCGAAGGGCCCCTCTGAAAATCAGGGGGATTCTTCGCTTACGCTCAGAACTCGAACTGTCGTTCTCGGCTAAAACACTTTCGGTTGATTAGTACCGCTCGGCTAAGCAT
>CAYPVQ010000008.1:0-11544 GCA_964414215.1 uncultured Candidatus Saccharibacteria bacterium
ATGATCGTCTCCGGTTCTATTCTATTAAGTTTTCTAAGAACAGGATATAGGCAGGCGAGGGCGGGAATTCATTTTCCCCACACCCCTTTTTCTTCCCGCCCCGCCCGAGCGGATTGGTTTCTGCCGCGCGAAGCGGGGCAATCATTCGGGATTTTGTTCCCGCCTTCGCTCAAGAGCTTCGGACGGGCAGGCAAAAAAGGTTCGAGCGGCGTTCAGTAATTGCGAAAAAGAGAAAAGAAAGGAGCAAGCATCAGAGATCTTATTAAGTTATTGATTGCGCCACTGGTTTTACTTTTAAGTCTCGTACTGCTTATAATCGCTTATAATTTTTTCAATCTGCCGGATCTGGATAAGTTCGTTGAGCTGGCGCAGAAATATTATTCCAGACATTTGTTCTGGACAGTTTTTATTGGCGCTTTGGTTGAGGGACTATTGGTGGTAAACTGGTACCTGCCCGGATCAATTGTCATTGTTTTTGGTGTGATTTTCGCGAGAAACAATGTTGTAGATGTCGCGTTGTCCGTTACCCTAATCATCCTCGGATTTTTTATGACGACCATAATTAATTACGGTCTTGGGCGGTATGGGTGGTATCGCCTGCTTTTGCGTCTTGGTCTAAAAGAACCGCTTCAGAGAATGAAAAAGAGAGTAGAAAAATCCGGCCTGCCAATTATTTTTAGTACCTATTTTCATCCCAATGTCGGAGCACTTACGGCGACCAGCGCCGGAATTTTAATGTATTCTTTTAGACGTTTCGTTTTTTACTCGTTCTTTGCATTGGTTGGATGGAATGCCTTGTGGGGGATCGTCGTCTATTTCACTGGGCCGATAATTTTGAACCTTTTAAGTATTTGGACCGCTTTTTTGGTGATAATATTTTGGATTATATTTCTAGTAATTAAGCATTACAAAAATCACAAAGCGGGACCAATCAATATTCCTTAGGGAAACCAGGGCCGTTTTCTTTTTGGTCAAATCTGCGGTAACGGCTCAAATCAAAGAAATGAGCCGTTTTGTTTTGGGCGCGGGTTTTGAGAAAAGCCGGGGCGGCGTTGTGGAACCGAGGGATTAGAGTTTTACCAAGCGGCGGTGGAAGCGCCATTCGTTGATCCGGTCAGCAAAAATTACTGTGAGTCCAGCCACGATTGATTCGGTTGAGCCAATCCCGGCCAGGACCCAGCCGTTGTGCATGAGGCCCAAAAGAGAGCCGATGATACCCATGAGGGGGGCGAGCAAGGCTCCTAAGAACAGACCCAACCGGGCGGGATTGGTGAAGTCCTGTCTCAGTGCAGTTTTTGTGAGTTGCCATTGAGGTTGTTTGTGAACTTTGTCCTCGGATACAAGCTTTACAATATTTCGGCGGTACATGAAGATTGACTGGACTGCCGTAGTCAGAGACAGGGCCACGGCCGAAAGGCCAAAAACAGTTCCGCCGAGAATCATTCGCCCTTCATCTAGTAAGCCTTCGACAGAAAAAGCGCCCCATGTGGCAAGGGCAAAAACTGGGATCAAAATGCGCGATCGTTTCGCGAGCTCCCGCCAGGTAAAGCCGGAACCGCGCAGCGCCGTGAGTTCGGCTGTTTCTCCCAGCAAGTCATCGGCCGAGGCGGCAAAAACCTTGCCAATGCCAGCCGCGAATTTTTCTAGCACGTGGGCAATCGGCCCGATCACGAGCAGGGCCTTGACAATCGCTTGAGCAATTTTGGTGCGCTCCCGGGCATTGTCAGCGACCACTCGGAACACCGAGTAATCAATGGCCAGCGGATAAATCAACTCGGAAAGCTCGGTCATAAATCTTTGTTCTTCGGGAGTGATGCCGATGTTTTCCTCGTCAATCAGAACCAGGCGCTTGAACCGCAGGCGGTCCCGCAGAATGGTCGCCACAGCTTTGTGCAGACTTTCCTCGTGGGGAAGTTTTTGTTCCAAATCCTGTTTGGTAAATTTCGGATGGTGTTTGTTGCGTAAAAGTTCAGGCAGCCAAGTTAAGATATAGTTTCCTTGGCTGTGGACACTCACGGTGTGCACCGCTTGCAGAATATTTTCCGGTGTCCGCAGGACAGTGCGCACCCCAATGGCTTTGCCTTCCGAGAGAATTTTGTGGATTTTTTCTTTGTATTCTGGATATTTCTTGAGAATGTATTGAATTTCAATTGGTAAGTTTTCCGCGAAATCCAACTCTTCCGGAATGGATACCACATCAACCCGGTAGGTTGCCACCGGAGAGATTTTTTTTGGGCGGGTAAAGCGCTCAAACATTTACTTTGACTTTATCTCGGCTTACTGATTTAATACATCTAGTGCAAGCTTTAAGCCGGCGCGTCCCGCCGGGCGGAGTAAACCATTGTAAATTTGGTTGCAAGCGACGAATCGTGGCTTGCATCGAATGGGAGCGCGAGACCGCGCGCTTGTAGCCTTTGCCGCAAATTGCACAAACTTTTTTTGGTGAGACCATATTTTTTAAGATAACACACCATGGATTTTGGGTCAATCATTATCACCCTTATTATTCTGCTGTTTTCGGTTGTGCTCCACGAGCTGTCCCATGGAGTGATGGCTGATCGGCTTGGCGATCACACGGCACGCTGGGCTGGCCGTCTGACTTTAAACCCCATCCCGCACTTAGATCTGTTCGGCTCAATTCTTTTGCCCTTGTTTTTATTTTTAGTTAATTCGCCAATTATCTTTGGTTCAGCCAAGCCAGTGCCCGTGAACTTTTTTAATTTGCGCCATCCCAAGCGGGACATGGCCCTCGTTTCTCTGGCCGGCCCTGGGGCTAATTTTATTCTCGCTATTGCCTTTGCCGTCCCGCTTCGCTTGGGACTTCTTGAAGCTGGCAGTATGGGCTACGAGATTTTACTGCAGGCCGTAGTTTTGAACTTGGTTTTGGGAATTTTTAATTTGCTGCCCATTCCCCCCTTAGATGGCTCGAAAGTTTTTGCCAGCCTATTTTCGGATCAGATGATGTATCGGATTTTGGCTTGGGAACGCTTTGGGTTTATTCTGATAATTTTGTTTTTATATTTGGGCTTGATTCACAGCATTCTCGTTCCCCTTCTGGTTTTTTTCTCGCAAATTTTTCTAGGTTTTTCCATAATTTGAATTTCCGCAGCCGCCAAAATTTTGCGGATTTTGAGAAATAAAAAAACCGGCTCGAGGTGGAATCAGACCACGCTGGAGCCGGGCCAGGGTGCGGCGCGCAGTGATTGCGCATCCGCCTCTATCGGGGTAACGTCCGCGGAAGAACTTCCTGTTCACGTCACGAGAGGGTTTGGAAGGATTTCAAACAGACTGGCCTTGATGTGACCGCTTGGCCATTCCTTTAGATGACGGGGCGTGATCCAGCTTTCTTCTTCGAAATTGAAGAAGAGGGCACCGGTCGGGTCGAATTTCATTTCATCGACGTCGAGCCTGATGTAATTGGACGTGAGCGTGATCCTTCTGATTTGTCGGTAGAATTCGAGGATCTCCCCGACCTTCTTTCCCCCCTCATCTGCTTCCCACTCGAACCGAGCGTGGACGATTTGCCCGATCAGCCTGTAAGGTTTGGATTCCTGAATGCCTGCGGCTTGCAGGGCATCCTGGACGTTCAAGATCTGAATAGTCTTTGTTGGCATGCTACCTCCTGCTGCTATTTGCCTTTTGTGGCTGCGGTTTTTGGGCCGCAGGTTTCCTCATGGAAACAGCTTATTATTGCGGGATTTGGAATAATTTGTCAAATTCGACAATTCCTGGCTCGCGGGGCTTCCCGTGGGAAAAGGCCGACCCCGGGCCTTACCCCCTCTTGACTCTCCCCCTTTCCTGTCCGAAGGATCTTTACGAAAGGAAGGGGGAGAAAGATTGACAGCTATTTGACCGGTAGAAATTTCCCTGTTATTATATATTTACACCCGCCGCCGCCAAGGCTTTGGCGGGCAGGCAGTACGAGGCTTACAACGAGACCGCGTACTTTTTATTGAGTGAATAACCTCTCTCCTCCGCCTTCGGTGGAGCACTCTCTCCTCGGCAGGAGAGAGTAGCAAGGAATATTACTTATGCCGACGATCAATCAACTAATTCGAAAAGGGCGCAAACCCTTGCTGGCCAAGTCCAAGAGCTTGGCTTTGCAGCGCGCGTTTAATTTGCTCAAAAACCGGCCAGTGTTTCTGCCCAAAGGCTCCCCTTTTAAGCGCGGCGTTTGCATTAAGGTTTACACCGTGACTCCGAAAAAGCCGAATTCCGCCATCCGCAAAGTCGCTAAACTGAGATTGACTAATGGCCAAGAAGTCATAGCTTACATCCCGGGCATTGGGCATAATCTTCAGGAACACGCCGTGGTGCTTATCCGCGGTGGCCGGGTCAAAGACTTGCCCGGAGTGCGTTATCACATTGTCCGCGGCAAATTAGATGCGGCCGGAGTGGAGAATCGCAAGCGAGGGCGTTCAAAATATGGAGCAAAAGCGCCCAAGTGACACGAAGTGTCATCCCCGCGGAGGCGGGGATCCATAATTCAGATAGATTCCCGCTGGAGTTTACCCTCGTGAAGACGGGGGCGGGAATGACAGACTAAGATTATGCCTCGAAAATCTCGAACTTATAAACGTCATAAAATCGCCCCAGATCCGAAATACAACAATGTCAAGGTTGCGAAGTTTATTAACCACATTATGCAGCGGGGCAAAAAGTCAGTGGCGCAAAAAATTGTCTTCGGCGCTTTTGAGCACATCAAAACCGCCATGAATACTGAACCGCGGCAGATTTTTGATGCGGCTCTTAAAAATGTCAGTCCGCTTTTGGAAGTCAAGAGCCGGCGCATTGGCGGGGCGAATTACCAAGTTCCCTTGGAAGTCGTGGAGCCGCGGCGCACGACTTTGGGCATGCGCTGGTTAATCGCAGCGGCCAGAACTCGCAAAGGCAAGCCCATGGCTCAAAAACTGGCCGAAGAAATTATGGCGGCGCATAAGGGAGAAGGAGTAGCCGTCAAAAAGAAACAAGATACCCACCGCATGGCCGAAGCCAACTGGGCCTTTGCGCATTTTGCCCGTTTTAGCCGCCGCTAAATTTTATGAGAGAATATCCCATTGAAGTAACCCGAAATATTGGCATTATTGCCCATATTGATGCGGGCAAGACCACGGTTACCGAAGGAATTTTGTACAACACTGGCCGCATTCACAAGATTGGTCTGGTTCACGAGGGCGATACGACCACTGACTGGATGGAACAGGAGCGGGAACGCGGCATCACCATTACCGCGGCGGCCGTGACTTGTTATTGGACGCCAAAGTTTAACCAGATCGAGGGCGAGAAGAAATATAAAATCAACATCATTGATACCCCGGGCCACGTGGATTTTACGGTCGAAGTCGAGCGAAGCTTGCGGGTTTTGGATGGAACGGTGGTAGTATTTGATGGCAAAATGGGGGTGGAACCGCAAAGCGAAACAGTGTGGCGCCAAGCAGATAAATATCATGTGCCGCGACTGTGTTTCATTAACAAGATCAATCAAACGGGTGGGGATTTTTACAAGAGTTTAGAGTCCATTCACAAACGGCTTTCGCCCGATGCCCTTCCTTTGCAGCTGCCGATTGGCTTTGAAAAAGATCTTATTGGTTTTGTCGATCTGGTGCAAATGAAGGCCTATACTTATCAAGCCTACACTGACAAAGCGTTTACCGCTGCTCAAGAAATCCCTGCCGAACTTAAGGCAAAAGCTGCGGAGTTTCGCCACAAGCTTTTAGAAAAAGTTGCGGAATTTGATGATACGCTCCTGGAAAAATATCTCGCCAACGCAGAGGTTTCCGAGCAAGAATTTCTTGTGGCCATTAGAAAAGCTACCGAGTCTGGCAATTTTTTCCCAGTTTTAGGCGGGGATGGCCGAGGAGTTATTGTCCAAACCATTCTTGATGCCGTCGTTAACTTTTTGCCAAGCCCAGGGGATAAGGGGACGGTTAAGGGTAAGGATATCAAAACCTTGGAAGTGGTGGAAAGAAAGCCTGTAGATGATGAGCCATTTTGTGCCCTAGCTTTTAAGATTGCCACTGATCCGTTTGTCGGAAGACTGGCTTTTTTCCGGGTTTATTCCGGGACCCTCAAGACCGGGACTTATATTCTGAATAGCCGCACGCGCAACAAAGAACGGGTCGGGCGGATTGTGAGGCTGCATGCCAATCACCGCGAAGATATCAAAGAAGTCTTTGCCGGAGACATTGCCGCACTGGTGGGTCCCAAAGAGACGGCCACGGGGGATACCCTATGTGATGAGGAGCGATCTATCGTGCTTGAGTCAATCAGTTTTCCCGAACCAGTTATTTCCCAAGCCATTGAACCGCGGACCAAGGCTGACCAGGAGAAGATGGGAGTTGCTCTTCATAGACTTGCCGAAGAGGATCCGACCTTTCGGATCCGCTCCGACGAAGAAACTGGCCAGACCATTATTTCCGGCATGGGGGAGCTGCATTTGGAAATTATTGTGGATCGGATGAAGCGGGAATTCAAGGTTGAAGCCGGCGTGGGCGCCCCGCAAGTCGCCTACAAAGAAACCTTCAAAAAAGTCGTGGAGCAAGAAGGCAAATATATTCGCCAAACGGGTGGGCGGGGGCAGTATGGTCATGTTTGGCTGCGCCTTGAACACTTGCCGCGCGGCGGGGGCCGAGAATTTGTCGATGAGATTGTAGGAGGAATTATTCCCAAGGAATTTATCCCGGCTGTCGGGAAGGGAATTATGGAAGCTGCAGAAAATGGCGTCATTGCCGGGTACCCGGTAGTTGATTTTCGGGCAACTTTGTATGACGGGTCGTACCACGAAGTTGACTCCTCGGAGATTGCTTTCAAGATTGCTGGTTCCAAGGCTTTTCAGGAAGCCGTGCGCAAAGCTGACCCCATCCTGTTGGAGCCGATTATGAAAGTCGAGGTCATCACTCCCGAAGAATTTATGGGAGACGTGATTGGCGATCTCTCGGCAAAGCGCGGGCAGATTAAAGAAATGACCGAACGAGGCCGAGCCAAAGTCATTGACGCGGAAGTACCCTTAGCCGAAATGTTTGGGTACGCGACTGCCATCAGGAGCATGTCCCAGGGACAAGCTTCTTACACTATGGAGTTTTCTCACTATGCCGAAGTGCCCAAGAACATCGCCGAGAAATTGATTGGCGAAGGAGTGAAGATTAGGGTCGGGCAGAGATGACCCGCCCGCCTTAGGCGGGCGGGTCATCCTGATCCGCCCTGAGCGAAGTCGAAGGGCGGAGAAGGATCCCATAGTTAATGAGATTCTTCGCTTTGCTCAGAATGACAGAGATGCTATAATAAATCCTATGCATAAATCTTCCTTTGAAGACTTAATAAGACTACTCAAATTGATCGGGGGCAAGTTCATCATTGTCGAGGACGGTCAGCCTCGAGCTGTACTCATGAGTTATGAGGAATTTCAAGATTTGGCCCTCCCTTATTATGCTGGCAAAGCGGCCTCCGACCTTCAGAAGACTGAAGAAGTCAACCGTCGAATCACCTCGGCCCAGCTTCTCGACTTGCGTGAAGAAGTTATTACTGATCTTCCTCCGGAGATCAAGATTGAGCCGCTTGACTAGCTCCTCCAAAGCTGTTATATTAGGGAGGCATAATTAATTAACCCCCCCACTTTTATTCTCCCCCAGTTAAGGGGGATGAGGGAAGAGGGGGTCGGAGTCATAAACAAATGGCAATTGGGAAATTCGAAAGAACCAAACCTCACATCAATGTCGGCACCATTGGTCATGTTGACCATGGTAAAACCACGCTCACTTCAGCGATTACCAAATATTTGGCAGGCAAGGGTCTAGCCAAAGAGCGGCCCTATGATTCGATTGACAATGCCCCCGAAGAAAAAGAACGGGGGATTACCATCAATGTTTCCCATGTGGAATACGAGACTGAAAAGCGTCACTACGCACACGTGGATGCCCCGGGGCACGCGGACTATATAAAAAATATGATTACGGGGGCGGCGCAAATGGATGGCGCAGTCCTGGTGGTTTCCGCAGCGGATGGACCGATGCCCCAAACCCGGGAGCACATTTTGCTTGCCCGGCAAGTGGGAGTACCAAACATTATTGTTTATCTCAATAAAGTTGACATGGTTGACGACAAAGAACTGATTGATTTGGTTGAGGAAGAAATCCGGGAACTTTTAACCAAGTATGGCTATGCCGGCAAAGATATCCCCATTGTTCGCGGTTCTGCCCTGAAGGCTATGGAAGGCGATGGGGAAGGAACAAAATCCGTGGAAGAGCTTTTGAAAACTATGGATGAGTACTTTCCCGAACCGGTACGCGAAGTGGATAAACCATTCCTCATGTCGATTGAAGATATTTTCTCGATCGAAGGCCGCGGGACAGTAGTTACGGGGAGAATTGAGCGAGGAATGGTTAAGCTTAATGACGAAGTGGAAATCGTGGGCTTGCGCGCAACCCAAAAAACCGTGGTCACCGGCATTGAGATGTTTAATAAATCCCTTGACGAAGGCCGAGCCGGAGACAATGCAGGGGTGCTGTTGCGCGGAACCAAGAAAGAAGAAGTGGAGCGCGGTCAGGTCCTGGCTAAACCCGGAACAATTACGCCGCATGCCGAATTTGAAGCCGAAGTCTATGTGCTCACCAAAGAGGAAGGCGGAAGGCATACGGCTTTCTTCACTGGTTACAAACCGCAATTCTACATCCGAACTACTGACGTTACCGGCGACGTTACGCTTTCTGCGGGCAAGGAAATGGTTATGCCAGGAGACACGGTAAATGTTATTGTGAAATTAATTAGCCCGGTGGCATTGGAAGAACAGCAACGGTTTGCCATCAGAGAAGGCGGTCACACGGTGGGTGCGGGTGTCGTGACGAAGATTTTGAAATGACCTTACCTCTCTTTTCTCCCCCTCCCGAAGGGAAGGGGGAGACCCGCCCGCTTCGACTCGCGAAGCGTGTCGGGCGGGTTAAGAGGGGGTAAAAAGGCCCTTGCAAATCGGGGCCTTTTTGATTATGCTAACCTGCTAAGCAAAAGGAGGAATTTGAGATATTTGCGGAAGGGGAAGTGGGCATTTCTTCTCTTAAATTCCCTCCCCTTGAGGGGGAGGGTTGGGGAGGGGTGAAGTCCCCACCTTCCCTTCCGCAATTAGAGAGGGGAGAAAGGCGCATATGAAACCGAAGAAGTCTAAAACCGACGAGATAAACCGCAAGATTCTGGAGTTCGTGAAGCGATACCCACAAGCTACTGTGAATACGATCGCTGAGTCAGTTGGATTATCGCGAGGGTCTGCCCGAATTCGCGTCACGAGGATGAACAGAAAAGGAATTCTAAGCAGAGAGCTGCGCGTGATCAACGACCCCGAAGAGCAAGTAACCTATCTGGTTAACCTGACCCCTTCCCAAGCCCCAGAGACTACAACTGTTTTTGCAAATCTTCCCCGACTGTGCTGGGGCCATCCGAAGTTCCGCGACCGGCTAAGGGTTTTGGAGGTCTGGGAGACCTGGGGTGGTACCACGAACGATAGGGGTAATATGGTAGACGGCGTCACCCTTCTCATCAAAGCCAGTGATATAAAAGTTGTCGGGGAATTCCAGCAGTTCCTTGCGGAGCTTGACGCTGTTTCTTCAAATAGGATCAATCTCGTTCGCCTTTTTCCCGTATGTTCTGGGGAGCAGGCAGGCAAATAATCTCTCTCGCTCGGCCAGCGGGAGCCAACAAATCCCCGCACGGGCGACTGCACTATCCCACCTCGTGCAGATCTCGCCCATCCTTCCAAGTTCACTAACTTCTAGCGAGTTTGGAAGGGAGGGTCAAAAATTTCAATGTAACATGTTGACACTTAAAAGGAGGCGTCATGTTCTACCTTGTATTTCTTGCTCTCATCCTCATCCAGACGATCCCGCATGAGCTTGGACATGCTTTTATCCTGTCCAGAAAGAATGTCAAGATTTGTCAAATCAGGTTTGGGATTAGTTTCGGACGCTTGCCTGAGTGGAGAATTAAACTTAAGCGAGTTTTCCCCAAAACTATATTGCGTATAGGCCTTGTGGTAGGTCCGGCAGGCGTGAAGATAACAAAGTACAGTTTGAGGGCAATGATGCTCCGTCCTCTAAAGGATCAGATGGAGGTATACGCGGCAGGCCTATGGGCAGAGAATATTTTTTCCCTTTCAGTTTACGCGATCTTGGTTCTTGTTTCTGGGAGGGCTGACTGGAGCATGATCCACCGGGTGCTTCTATTGGCCGCAAGTTTTGTCCTAGGAGTGATATTGGTAGTTGGGAGAAGACCGCTAAGTCTGTATCTGTCCTATCCCTACGCCGCTGCGATGGCAGTTTTCGTGCCACTGGTTCTAAGTGCCTACAAGGAGGCGTACCAAGTTAGCCAGACGATTGAGTTGTTGTTCAAAATGCCCAAATCGCTTGAAGGAGCGGTAGAGTGTGCTCTGCTAGTCGGCTTTTGCAGCAACTTTATAGAACTACTCCCATTGTTCCCTGCTGACGGGAGCAGACCAGTTATTTCTTTTCTGCGAGATAAACCGCTCCTAAAAACCGTTTACGTCGTCGGGGGGCCGCTACTTTGGCTTATTCTGTGCGGTTGGTTTTTCCTCGGAAGCTATAATTTCTCAGGGAATACCGGGGTAAAATACCTCAAGCACGTTTCGCCAAGCATTAGCGCATATCTCGCTCGTTCTACCTAGACTGGTTCCGCGGGAGCCGAAAATCCCCGCACGGGCGACTGCACGATCTTTCCTGTGCAGATCTCGCCCATCCTTCCAAGTTCACTAACTTCTAGTGAGTTTGGAAGGGTTTAAAAAACAAAAATCCCCAATGTTTGGAGAGTTTTTCGTCAGGCGGCGTTGATGCCAACTTTTTGCTCTAGCCGTTTAACTCGCGTTTCTAGATGAGTAAGTTCGGTATAAAGGGCGCGGTCAAGTTTGGTTTCCACGACTTGGACGCGCTCGTCGATTTTATCGACTTTTTTATCTACCTTATCTATCTTTTGGTTCAATACCTCGAAATCTTGCTTGGTCGCAGTATTGTCAAAACCATTTTTAATCATCACGGCGAGATCATCAAGAGTAGTGTTAGTAGGCTTCTTGTTAGCTTGAGAAGTTTGCTCGTTCATGAGTTTATCATAAGTTCCGTATATTCCTTTGTCAACTGTCAACCGTAGTGAATGTGGAATGGTTAACTATGTACCCATCCAGTACAGACATTTGACTGAAATAGTAAAACCAAGTAGGATAAAGAGGCGGTTTTGGCTCGAGGTTGACGCGGAGCCAAAGTTAGGTTAGAATTTATTTTAACAACTTCCTTACCATAATTATCAATGCCAAAGGCCAAACAGCAAGAAGCACCTCCCGAACAGCAAAGAATCCGGATTAAAATTCGCGCTTATGATCATAAACTCATTGACCAGAGCGCTAAACAGATTGTTGATACGGCCAAAAAGAGCGGAGCCCAGATTTCCGGGCCTGTGCCTTTGCCGACTGAACGGACGCGCTATACTGTCCTCAAATCCACATTTGTGCACAAGGATTCCCGCGACCAGTATGAGATGCGGATTCACAAGCGCCTG
>CAYPVQ010000008.1:11554-19009 GCA_964414215.1 uncultured Candidatus Saccharibacteria bacterium
CTGATTGATATTCTCTCCCCCACGCAAAAAACCATTGATTCTTTAACTAATCTAAATTTACCCGCCGGCGTAGATGTAGAGATTAAGATGTAACCAAGCGCAGACTTACGCGGACTGAAAAGGAACGCGGACAAACGCGGAAAATAAAGGTAAGTAGGTTCTCTGGATAGCAAAGCTCAAACCGCTCAGATTCAGAGATAACGATTTACCGGTAGTGAAAATCTTATTAGAAGATTTATATTACTGGTCGATCGCGGCCAGTATTTTTAACCTCATGAAGTCCATAATGGCCAAAAAATTAAATATGACTCAGCTCTGGACCGAAAGCGGTAAAGTTATCCCCGTGACTGTAGTTGAGGCGCTGCAGGCTAAAGATTTTGCTCCCGGAGAAGTGATTGATATCCAAGGCAAAAGTAAGGGTCGTGGTTTTGCAGGCGCTGTCAAGCGCCACGGGTTTCATGGTGCACCTGCTTCTCACGGGCATGATCATCCGCGCGCCGTAGGGTCGATTGGCCAGCGATTTCCCCAGCACGTCCGGCCGGGGATGCGCATGGCGGGCCGGATGGGTGGCAAGGGAGCAACCGTAAAAAATTCAGTGGTGTTGGCTGTGGACCCAGATAAAAATTTACTCTTTGTCAAAGGCGGAGTAACGGGGGCAAGAAATAGCAAGCTTAAGATTGTGGCAACAGGCAAAAAGAAGGAATTACCGAAGTTAGTAGAATATAAGGCGTAATATGGCTGAACTGATAATCTACAATCAAAAAGGGGAGGCGACCGGAGAGAAAGTTGAACTTAATCCCAAGATTTTTGGCATTGCCAAGATCAAACCAGAAGTGGTACATTTTGTCGCCACCGCTTTGCAAGCGAATATGAGGCAGCCGATTGCTTCCACCAAAACTCGCGGTGAAGTTCGGGGGGGTGGCAAAAAACCTTGGCGACAAAAGGGAACTGGTCGAGCCCGCGCCGGTTCGATCCGCTCTCCGCTATGGCGGGGTGGAGGCATTACTTTTGGCCCGCTCAAAAACCGAAATTTCTCAAAGAAAATTAACCGTAAAACTAGGACTCTTGGGATTCTTTCAGTTCTTACCGATAAGGCTAAAGAAGATCGGATTCTCCTCATCGATAATTTGGAAGTGCCTTCTGGCAAAACCAAGGAGTTTAAGACCAAGTTAGACAATTTGGCTACTCTCCAAAAAGGCCGGAAGTTTCTCCTGATCATAAGGGCTAAAGATGAGCAGATTGAGCGGGCGGCAAGAAATTTGTCAAATGTTAAAGTTTGTGTGGCCTCAAATTTAAATATTTTAGAACTTCTGTGGGCCGACGGGTTGATTATTCTTAAAGACGCTTTGGAGCTGATTCATGGGCATTCTCGATAAATTAGGATTCAAGCGGAAGCCAGGTAGTAGAGAGTACTCACCACCTGGTAAACAAGAAGCACAGGTCGAGGTTAAACCCACAAAGGCAGTACCGCCAAAACGAAAAACCAGCACCAGCAGAGCTTACCGAATTTTACTGCGCCCGATTCTTTCGGAAAAAGGCACGCATTTGGCCGGCTCAGGGAAATATGTTTTTGCGGTTAATCCTCGAGCCAATAAGTCAGAGATAAAAAAAAGTATTGAGCGAGTCTATGACGTAAATGTGAAAGCAGTTAAGATTATTAAACTTCCGGGCAAGAAGCGAAGGTATGGTCGGACCAGGGGTATGACTTCGGCTTGGAAAAAAGCGATTATTACGGTGCGCCCGGGAGAGAAGATCCCGGGGATTATTGAGTCGGTAGGATAGCGGAACTCTATCTACCTATATTTTTAATCCCTGCTCGCCTTAATTCGAATAGTATGAACTTACTGCCAAACACTACTATGTATGCGAATGACACGAATAAAGATTTATTCGAATCATTCGCATTTCGAGAATGATATGGAGACGCACAGCGCTATTCGCATTAAGGCGAAGTATGACTAAATATTAAGGAGATCTTTATCCCGCCATGGCTATCAAGGTGTATAAACCAACAACCTCTGCCCGCCGCAAAATGTCAGTTGTGGATTATTCTTTATTGGCAAAAAAACCAGCCGCACAGCGGCAGTTAATTATTTCCAAAAGCAAAACTGGCGGGCGCAACATTCATGGTCATATTACCGTGCGGCACATTGGTGGGGGGAAGCACCGCAAAAAAATCCGGCTTTTGGACAGCAAACGAGAGAAGTTCAAGATCAAAGCCCGGATTAGTTCGCTTGAGTATGATCCTAATCGCTCCGCCTTCTTGGCCCTCCTGACTTACGAGGATGGGGAAAAACGTTACATCTTAGCCCCTCAAGAGCGCAAGGTTGGCGACGAGATTTTAAGCTCCCCAGAGACGGTGGAGATTAAGCCTGGCAACCGCACGAGCTTGCGGAATATTCCCGCCGGGACCTTGGTGCACGATATCGAACTTCTTCCCGGCAAAGGCGGACAAGTCGCCCGAGGGGCAGGCGCTTACGCTACAGTTATGTCTGCCGAAGGGGAGTATGCCATTTTGAAATTTCCTTCAGGAGAGTTGCGCAAGGCTTTAGGAGAGTGTATGGCCACGATTGGTCAGGTTTCAAATGCTGATCATTTTAATGTGCGAATTGGTAAAGCGGGGCGTAAGCGCTTGATGGGAATTCGTCCGACAGTCAGAGGTAAAGCCATGAACCCCGTAGATCACCCCCATGGCGGGGGAGAAGGACGCAATCCCATTGGTCTTAAATATCCCAAGACGCCCTGGGGCAAGCATGCCTTGGGGGTAAAAACCCGCAAAAAGCACAAGGCTTCAAATAAGTTTATTATTAAGAGAAGAAAATGACGCAAAGCGTCATCCTGAGTCCGCCAAAGGCGGACGAAGGATCCCGTCATAGATGAGATTCTTCTCCGCCTTCGGCGGATCAGAATAACAGAAATAGCAATATGAGTCGTTCTCTCAAAAAAGGTCCTTTTGTTGATCCGTCGGTCCTAAAAAAACTGCATGCCTTAAAGCCTGGCGATAAAACCGCGATCAAGACTTGGTCGAGGGACTCAAGCATTACTCCCGAAATGGTTGGTTACCGCTTTGCCGTGCACAATGGGAAAATTTTTGTGGAATTTTTGGTTATCGAAGATATGGTTGGACATAAACTAGGAGAGTTTGCGCCTACGCGGAAGTTCTTCCGGCATGGGGGGCGCATGGCCCGCGAAGAAGAACAAGCTCAAGCCGAAGCCGAAAAAGCCAAAATTGCTGCAGCGGCAAGTGCTAAGCCTGGAGAAGCTACCGGAGGAGCGGCGAAATGAGCGAAAAAGAAGAGAAAAAATTAATAAGTGAGGTTAAGGCTAGTGCGAAGGGGATTCATATTTCTCCCCGTAAAGCGCGGCTAGTTGCCAATTTACTGAAAAATTTACCAGTGGTCGAAGCGTTAACCCACCTGGGATTTTTGACCAAAAAAGCAGCCCAGCCCATTAAAAAATTAGTTAATTCAGCAGTCGCTTCGGCATCTCATAATTTTCAGATTGAGGCAGACCGCTTGTTTATCAAAAGCCTGACGGTTGACCAGGGTCGGGTATTTTTCCGCTATCAGCCTCGCGCGCAAGGCCGAGCGTTACCAGTCCGCAAGCGCACGAGCCATTTGAATTTGATTTTGGGAGTTACCCATCACCCTTTGAGAAAAGCCAAGGCCGTGAAGTCTGAGCCGGTTTTGAAAAAGGAGGAGGTTAAAACAGAAACTGTTGTGAAGACTCCCGTAAAGGGTGCGGGGCGCTTTGCCTTTTGGCGGAAAAAGAAACCGCAGGACACCTCGCAGTTAGCTCCCAAAGAAGACGTCAAGGGCAAGCACTATACAGCTTTTGACAGACGTGGTAATATGTAGCGGAACTTTATCTACCTATGTTTTCAGCCCTTCCTCGCCTTAATTCGAATAGTATGAACTTACTGCCAAACACTACTATGTATGCGAATGACACGAATAAAGATTTATTCGAATCATTCGCATTTCGAGAATGATATGGAGACGCACAGCGCTATTCGCATTAAAGGACAGATGAACTAAAAATTGAGTAAGACGTATTAGACTATGGGACATAAGGTAAATCCAACTAGTTTCAGACTCAAAATTACGGATACGTGGAAATCCCGGTGGTTTGCGCGTGGTCGGAAATTTGCCCAAAGTTTGCAGGAAGATACGCAAATTAGGGATTTTGTTTGGAAAAAATTTCCGAAAGGCGGAATTGTGCGAATTGACATTGAAAGATTAAATCAAGAAATTAATGTGATTATTCACTCCACGCGGCCCGGCATG
The DNA here is from genome assembly GCA_964414215.1 of uncultured Candidatus Saccharibacteria bacterium. Lineage (GTDB taxonomy): Bacteria > Patescibacteriota > Doudnabacteria > UBA920 > 2-01-FULL-46-14 > CAYPVQ01. The sequence goes on from CAYPVQ010000008.1 coordinate 15,841, forward strand.
ATTATCGGCAAAGGCGGAGTGGGAGTCGAAGAGCTTAAAAGACAGATGAAGCAAATCTTAAGGTTACAACACGAACTCAAGATTACAATTGAGGAGTCGAAGACCATTAATTTGGAATCCCAAGTCTGGGCCAATACCCTAGCCGAACAGCTTGAAAGGCGAGTGGCATACCGCCGAGCCGTGAAGAGTGCGATTGAACAAATTATGGAGGGAGGGGCAGAAGGGGTAAAGATTGCTGTTTCGGGTCGGCTTAACGGGGCGGAAATTGCCCGCAGTGAATGGTTGTATCGGGGGAAATTGCCACTTCATTCCCTGCGCGTCAATATTGATTTTGCCAAAGCCACAGCCTATACCACTTACGGCACGATTGGGGTAAAGGTTTGGATTAATAAGGGAGAAATCTTTAGCGGAAAGGAGTCTTCTGCTGTTTCTAGCCCTTCCTCGCCTTAATTCGAATAGTATGAACTTACTGCCAAACACTACTATGTATGCGAATGACACGAATAAAGATTTATTCGAATCATTCGCATTTCGAGAATGATATGGAGACGCACAGCGCTATTCGCATTAAAGGACAGATGAACTTAAAATTGAGTAAGACGTATTAGACCATGTTGATTCCCAAAAAACTTAAGCATCGTAAACATCACCGGGGCCATACCAAAGGCAAGGCCACAGCTGGTAACTATTTAAGTTTTGGAGCATACGGCTTGCGCGCCACTACCAATGGCTGGGTGACATCACGTCAGATTGAAGCTGCTAGGCGAGCCATGACGCGGTATGTTCAGCGGGGTGGTAAAATTTGGATTCGGGTGTTTCCTGATAAACCTGTAACGGCCAAGGGTAATGAAATTCCCATGGGCGGAGGCAAGGGGGCAGTTGATCACTTTGTGGCAGTGGTGAAAAAAGGTCGCGTGCTTTTTGAAATTGATGGGGTCTCGCTTGAGGCAGCACGAGAGGCGATGCGTTTGGCTTCCCACAAGTTACCAGTTAAAACCCGCTTTGAACAAAGGTGAAACCTCAAGAAATCCGCAAGAAATCAGAAGAGGATTTGCAAAGACTTTTAGGTGAGCTCAAGGAACAAGTCAGAAATTTTCGGTTTAAAATTGCCAGCAAAGAGGTTAAGAATCATCAGTTGCTGCGCATTGCGAAAAAAGATATTGCCCGAATTTTAACAATTCTGAAGGAACGAAAGAACTCGCCCCGTTAGAAATCTCAATTCTTACGGGACTAGACTAGATAGCATTATTATGACTACTAAGCACAAGATTTCTAACGGGGTGTCTAAAAAATTACAAGGTGAAGTTGTAAGTGAGAAAATGGCCAAGACCGTGGTGGTTAAAGTGAATGTGCTCAAGAAACACCGGAAATATCACAAGCAGTACACCAGAAGTAAACGTTATCAGGCTCACGACGAAAAGAATGAATATCATGTTGGGGATATAGTGGAAATTCAGGAGACCAGGCCGATTTCAAAAGAGAAGAGGTGGAGAGTAGTGAGGAAGATTAAGTAGTAAGTTGTCTACCTTCGAGAGACCTCCCGTAGGGAGATAAATATGATTCATTTACGAACAAGATTAAAAGTCGCTGATAATACGGGGGCGAAAGAAATCGCGGTTTTTTCTGTGTCTGGCAAATCTGGGAGGCGGCACGTGGGACTTGGTGATATTGTAGTCGCTTCAGTCAAAGACGCTGGTACAACAGGTCAAGTCAAAAAGGGTGATAAGGTTTATGCGGTGATTGTGCGAACGAGAAAGGAAGTAAGACGGGAAGACGGCTCCTATATCCGCTTTGACGAAAATGCCGCCGTATTGGTTAATAAAGACTCCAAAGAGCCGCGCGGTACCCGGATTTTTGGCCCGATTCCTCGGGAGTTGCGGGATTTAGGATTTACCAAAATTATCAGTTTGGCTCCTGAGGTAATTTGAGATGCATATTAAAAAAGGTGATACCGTAAAAGTTCTAATTGGTAAAGACCGCGGGAAAACAGGCAAGATTTTAGGGGTTTTCCTAAAGTTGGGCAAAGCAACAGTTGAGGGCTTAAATCTTTACTTTCGTCACGAACGGCCAAAACGATCAGGACAAAAAGGGCAAAAGATCCAATTTCCCCGGCCGATCGAAGTCTCAAATTTAATGCTGGTCTGTCCGCACTGCCACAAAGCCACTCGAACCGGGCATCGAGTTGATGAAAAAGGCTTAAAGACTAGAGTATGCAAGAAATGTAAAAGAAGGATATGAGCCGATTACTTGAACAATATCGAACTAAGGTTTTACCAGAATTGAGGGCGGATTTGGGTTTACAGAATGACTTGGCGGTGCCGCGAATTGAAAAGATAATTGTCAATGCCGGGATTGGTGGTTTGCTGCAGCAGCAGCCCAAGGTCTTAGACGATTTGCTAAAGATTATGAAAGCGGTTACCGGCCAGCAGCCAGTGGTAAGAGCAGCCAAAAAAGCGATTTCGGGTTTTAAGGTCAGAGAAGGACAAGTGGTGGGGTTAATGGTAACTTTGCGCGGCAAGCGAATGTATGATTTTCTAGATAAATTAGTAAATGTCGCTCTCCCGCGTTCCCGCGATTTCCGGGGGATAAGCCGTTTAAGGGGTTTTGACGGTCACGGAAATTATTCCTTGGGATTGCGGGAACATTTGGTTTTCCCGGAAATGGCCCAAGAGGAAATTGGGACAAGCATGGGAGTGGAAGTAACAATTGTCACGACTGCGAAGAATGATGACCAGGCTTATAAATTATTAAAGAAGTTTGGATTTCCATTTAAAGACTAAGTATTCATAATGTAGCCCCTCGATTCGCTACGCTCACTCGGGGCATTCGACTTCTCAAGCGAGAGGTCGAAGTCCCGCCCCAAGCGGGACGCAGACCATGAGCGAAGTGACGAGCGTTAAGCGAGAAACGAAGCCGAATGGCCAAAAAGAGTCAGATTGCTAAATCGAAGAGGCCGCCCAAATATTCCACCCGCGTGGTTAGGCGGTGTTGGCGTTGCGGCAGGAAGCGCGGCTATATGCGAGACTTTGATTTGTGTCGAATTTGTTTTCGGGAATTAGCCTCAAAAGGAGAAATCCCAGGCATAATTAAATCAAGCTGGTAGGAGAATTTTATCCCGCTTACTTTTATGTTCACCCCTCCATATAATCCGAATAATCCCAGAATCTCT
>CAYPVQ010000009.1:0-18593 GCA_964414215.1 uncultured Candidatus Saccharibacteria bacterium
CCCAACCCCCTCTTTGATCAAAGAGGGGGCAGAGGGGGAGTTCTGAATGAGGCTTTGCTCATCGCGAAGCGATTCCGACCAGGCATAATATCCCGCGGCAAAAGAAAGTACGATTAAAACTGGCAGCCAGATTTTGGGTGGAATCGACTTTGCAGGCGATGACGTAGCCGATTGATTAGTATTTTCTTCCATGATTTCAGTCTAGTAGATTGAGGGAATGTTTACAAGCCGTCACTTTGCGGCCAAAATACTCCTCTTATATGCTTCCAAATTCTCCAGCGCCGCCCCGGTACCTTTGGCCACACACAGCTCGGGTTCCGAAGCAACATAGCAAGGTACTCCCGTGGCTTGAGCAATTAGCCGATCCATATTGCGCAAATTTGCGCCGCCGCCAGTTAAAACCATGCCTTTATCAATCACGTCAGCTGACAATTCGGGAGGTGTTTCTTGCAACACATTCCGCACTGCCTGCACTATCTCGCGCAAGGGTTCCTGAATCGCCTCCACGACTTCATTAGTTCGAATCCGAATGCTCTTCGGTAGGCCCTGGACTAAATCCCGACCGCGAATTTCCATTTCCATTTCATCCTCCAGCGGCAGAGCAGAGCCGATTTCAATTTTAATTTCTTCGGCCGTGCGGTCGCCAATTGCCAAGCCATGCTTTTTGCGAATGTACTCGGCAATGGCCGCATCCTGCTTGTTGCCGGCCACTCGGACAGAAGTCGCAGTCACAATTCCCCCCAAAGACAAAACTGCTATATCAGTCGTCCCACCGCCAATATCAATAACCATGTTGCCAGAAGGAGTGCTGATGTCAATGCCCGCGCCAATCGCCGCGGCTACAGTTTCTTTGATCACATAAGCGGCCTTGGCTCCTACACTTTGAGCCGCATCAACCACGGCCCGCTTCTCGGTTGAAGTAATTCCCCCAGGCACAGAAATCAAAACCTCGGGACGCAAAAACCAAATATTGCCCACGGCCTTAGTGATAAAATATTTCAGCATGGCTTCGGTCACGCGGTAATCGGCAATCACCCCATCTTTCATGGGCCGGTGCGCCACGATTGTCTCGGGGGTTCTGCCTAACATCTCCTTAGCGTCCGAACCGACGGCCAAAACTTTATTGTCTTCAATACTAATCGCCACCACGGTCGGCTCATTAATAACAATCCCCTTGCCCGGCACAAAAACTAAGGTATTAGCCGTCCCAAGATCAATTCCCACTTTTTTAATAAAAAATGACATACTTCGTAAAAATCCAAATATCAAAATCCAAATTCCAAATCAATGCTTAAATGACTGAATGTCAAATGGTTTTGTCATTTGGGTTTGGGACTTGATTTGACATTTGGGCTTTGAAATTTGACATTAACCCCCTATTCTACCCTCTCAATCTTCGCTCCCAAACTCCGTAATCTCTCCTCAATCTTCTCATACCCCCGATCAATTATCTCTGCATTATATATAACACTTTGGCCCTTGGCAAGCAGGGCTGCTATCAAAATTGAAGCGCCGGCGCGGATGTCTGGAGTCCTAATTTCCGCACCAGAAAGCTCGCTCGGTCCATAAATTCTCGCGCGATGAACATCATCAAATTCAACCCGCGCTCCCATTTCTTGCAAAGCCTGAAGATATCCTTGCCTACCTTCGTAAATCCAGTCATGAATCCGAGTCTCGCCTTGGGCTTGGGTAGCCAGTACCCCCAACAAGGGCTGGTAATCAGTAAGAAGTTGGGGGTACACACCAGTAACAATTTGGGTAGAGGTATATGGTTTAAGAGGACTCATAATTTCCAAGTTTCCAGGAGAAGTTGCAAAATTAACACCCATGCGCGCAAGTGCTCCCAGCGGCGCATCAAGGGCCTGAAGATCAACCCCGGTAATCCTTACCTGTCCCTTGGTGGCCGCTGCCGCCACTGCAAAAGTCATGGTATCAATTTCGTCTGGGTTTAAACTAAACCTGGCGCCTTGCAGTTTAGCTGCCCCTGCAATGCGCAAATTCGGGGTCCCAATCCCTTCAATCTTCGCCCCCATTTTCGTTAAAAAATAACACAAGCTTTGCACATGCGGCTCACAAGCCGCTAACCGAATTTCGGAAATTCCCTGAGCCAGCACCGCAGCCAAGATTAAATTTTCAGTTCCGGTGACAGTAGTCGTAGCTAGTACAATTTTGTTACCCTGAAGTTTTGGGGCGGCTTTGATTTCAATTAACCCTTTATTCTCTTGGACACTCGCCCCCAGTTTTTTAAATCCCTCAAGGTGCTCGTTAATCGGGCGCTTGCCGATAGCATCTCCGCCGGGATAAGCAAACCTCACTTTGCCAAATCTAGACAGCAGTGCGCCAACGATTACAATCGAGCCGCGAAGCTTTCCCATTAAATCCTGCGGCAAATCCCGGTTTTGAATTTTTTCAGTATTAATGTTGAGGATATGACTCTTAAACTCAAAATCTGCTCCTAAGAACTTCATGATCTCGAGGAAATTTCTCACATCCGCAATCTCTGGGACATTGCTAAGTTCATAATGACCGGCAGCCAAAAGACACGCGGCCATCACTGGAAAAGCCGCGTTTTTGGAGCCTTGCACTTGAACTTCGCCTGAAAGACTGGGTCCTCCAGTGACAATAAATTTCGCCATTTATCCCGCACCTTTCTTAAAACCCCGCGGTCTTGCCGCGTTTGATACCGCGACAATTTTTAAATCCTTTCCACACAAGGTCTAATACCTGAATGGAAAGGTGCGGGATTTATTACTGGCTTATTATATCACCTTCTGGTACAATAATCACCAGTCATGACCTTGAAATCCCGCGTCATTCTAATTATCTGCGGCATTATTATCTTCTTGATTGCGGCCCCCTTAAGCATCTTCCTCGCTCGAGGTTTTCGCTACGATTTCTCCCAAAACCGCTTGGTTAAAACCGGGGCACTGGTAATTAAAACCGACCCTCGGGGAGCAGAGGTAAAACTTCGCGGTCAAACTCTTTCTTCCGGCACTCCTTTAACCCAACGATTTTTGTTGCCAGGCGAATATGATGTGGAAATAAAAAAACCGGGATATTTTACTTGGAAAAAACAAGTCACGATTCACGAACAGTTCGTAACTTATTTGTCTCGGGATAGCGAGCGGATTTTTTTGTTGCTTCAAAATCCAGCGCAAACGAGCGTGTCCACATCTACCCCTCTTTTGAATCCCCAAAAAACCTACAAAGACCAATATTATATCTCTGCTGATAAAAAACACTTGCTGCTCAAGAATCCTGGGGGAGGGAGTGGAGAGGATCTCAAGCTTGCCGGAGATTTACCGCAATTTGGCAAAAGTGAAATTCTGGCCGGAGAGAGCAAGCAAATTTTTCTTTTGCTCGATGACCGGCTTTTTGAAGTTAGGGAAAAATTGCAGATTTTGGCAACGGGGGTTAGTTATGCCCGCTTCGATAATGAAAGCCGTGCTTTAATTTACGGAAATGAGCACGAGATCTGGCTCTATCGCCCCTTAAAGCGAGGGGAGGCTGAACTTGTAACCAGAAGTTCCGCGGTCTTAGGCCTCGGAGTCTATAACGGAAAAATCGGCTATGTGTTCGTAGCCGAAGGAACCCAAATCAAAGCCATTGAATTTGACTCTAGCGGAGGAGCGAATGTCTATACTCTAGCCGAGACAAATACACCTGGCGGGAGTCTCTTGGTTAATCCTCAAGGCACGGAACTTACCTACCTCGACGGCGAAGAGTTGATCTCCCTCAAGATCCGCTAGGTCGGTTCAGAACTTAATTTATATTGTTGAAATTCTCCGCAATTGCGGAAAAATTTACCAAACAACTTAAGCCAAAATTTTCAATTCCTTAAAGTGAGACAACATTTTACTTTCGTCATCTTTATCTAGCCGGTAAATTTCCATAACCGTCACAAAACGCTCTATTCCATAATAGGTTATGATAAATTCAACCTCTGATCGTGGGTCATACGGGTAAAACCACAGGGTTCGTTGCAAGGGAAAAAAGCCCATTTCTTTCAATTTTTGACGCAAAAGGTCGGCACCATACTTATACTTCTTCGTTGGAATATCCGCGGCAACCTGCCACCATTTCCTGTCCCAAGATTTTAATTTCGGCACGGTAAGGGTATCAATGCTCAGTTTCTTAAGTTTCCTTTTTCCGAGTTTGGTTAAATATACTTTGAAGTCCCTCCCCGCTGACCTCATCTTAATTTGCCCCGATCTCTTTAGATAGTAAAAGGCTTGGGCGAGCTTTATATCCTTTTCTTTTTTAGTCCATTTCCGATTTGGATATTTATTTAAAAACAGCTTACCCATTGCTCCTACAGCATTCGGGGCTATTGCCGCAACTGTCAAAGCGCCGGTTACAAAGATTGTCGCGAGTATAATTTCCCCTACTGTTTTGAGTTTGTCAATCTGTTCAGGGGTTAGTTGTGGCTTTTTGTCCTGGGGTGTAGAGTGTCGGATAACTGTACCCAATTTTTCGTAATGCATATCGGCCTAGCTATTTTGTTGAAAAATCTTGCATTTGCTTAAAATTTAAAAAAGATCTCTGAGCAAAGAATTAAATACTGTCTCTTAACTTTTTAAATCTTAACTGCTCAATCTCTTCTAGGCGGTTAATTAATTCTTGCCTGATTTCCTTCCCTGTCTCAACATATTCGTTAATGTTGAAATCTGTGCTTGCTTTTGGTTCATTTCTTAGCAGCTCTAAAGAATCTAAGCAACGTTTCAAAAAAGTCAATGCCAACACGTAACCAATGCGGTCAGTGCGCCATTCCAAGTCATAGTCCTCCTCGCGAAAATGCCTATGGGGTAAGGCAAACCTGATTTTTGAAGATATGTAATTGACGTTAACACTAATCCGGAACAAGTTGATATTTTTCACAATTTGATAAAGTTTATCTGTGGCTTTACCTAAATTCCTACCCCATTTTTGAGCAATTTCATGCAGTGAATCTTTCTCCCACTGTCGATTATCGTAATCATGCTCGAGATCGCTAATTTGTTCGCGCTCAAACTTTCGGCCCTTTGCCAAAATCGGATCAGTATATTCGCGAAAAGCTTCTTGCTCTATAATTGCCAACTCATTCCTCCACTGGCGATATTCTGGATCAGTTAACATACGATTGTGTACTTCTTCTTCTATTTCCTTCTCTCGTTCCTGCTCACGTTTTTGCCAATATTCCTCATCTAATGTTCCTCGAAAATATTCTTCAAAATTATCATGCCACATCGCCCGAAACCCAGGATTAAACATAAACAAGTCATACTCTCGCTCCTTCAATACTTCTAGTTCTTCTGTAGTGTAGTCTCCCGTGTTCCACATATAATTAACTAGGTTCCTTTGTTTAAAAATCCCGCAATTGCGGAGAAATTAAATAAACTACTTGACAGCCTTGACAGCCTTATCAATTACTGCATTCACAAGCTGATCTGCAAATTTGTTTTGCTCGCGCGGAATGTGGCGGTAAGTGACTTTTTTAAAATTAGTTTCGAGGCTTCTAATCCGCAAGACGAACTCCAGCATCCGTTTGTCTCTGACTCGATAGATGTGATTTAACTGCCTGACAATGAGTTCGCTGTCCAAGTTAAATTCAACAGTTGTTGCCTCAAGTTCGCGGGCAAATAATAGCGCTCTGATTACGGCTTCGTATTCTGCTTCGTTATTGGTTTTCTTGCCCAAATACTTGCCAAATTTTTTCACGATCTTTCTGCGCGAATCATAAATCACCACTCCTAAACCCGCGGGGCCCGGATTGCCCCTTGCGCCTCCGTCGGTGTAGATCTTTAAATTCATATCACAAGTTTGAGATTGTTTAAACGAGAAATGGCTGGCGCAAAGCTTCGGAAGCCTTGCTCGTGGAATATCTCAACTACTTTTCTCCCGATTTCCTCGGTTATTGAATGAACCCTCCCGCGGATCTTTGGGTAATTCTGTTTATCTACTATTTGGGCATTCTTCCAAACCTGCTGCCTCCACGCCACGATGGTATTTCTAAACTCTCGTAAAATAAATCTTTTGAATATGAGTGCTCCAAAACCATATACGTCATGGTCGACATAAGCTAAAAACCTCATTACATCTGGGATTTCTTCTTTCAAAATCTGGTTAATGGTCAAAAAATCTGCCCTTTCATGATAATGAAGATTCACTATCGTCGTTAGCAAGTCCGAATTGATGTGGGCATTGATGCCCAAGAGCATTTGCACAAAAGGAATCCCATCCTGGCGTCTGCAGTATGCAAAATATGTCTGCCAAGGTTTGTGCAAACGCCCCTCGATTAAAAAGTTTTTGAGCGGGGCAAAATATAAATTCGCAAAGTATATATCCAGCTCATGCATGAGCCGGAGATTTCTAAAATAATAACTATGCTCCACACTTCTCTCGGCCACAGATTTGGTAATAAGATAATAAGTCTTGAGAAAAGGAACGAGGTTCTTGTGTTTACTGTTGCGTTTGAAAAACTCCAAAAGGACCTTCATTCTCCCAATAACGTCAAAAATTGTTTCTTTTTCTGGATTCGAAATGGTCAACAGGTTAGCCAATATTTTTGCGTTCACATCATAGGATTATTTTAAGACTCCGAAGAATTGCGGGAGCGATAAACCTAAGAGGAAGACGACCGCTCCTCTAACTGCGGCCGCGACAGCAACTTCCTCAAAAATTACCAGCAGCTTTCCCCGGAACAAGTGCGCAATTCTTGGAGCCGCCGCGCCAGTTGTTTAAGAACCGAAGCATAACAGGAATTTTTGGCCTGACTCTCAAGTTGGTAAGGATCGGCCTGATGACATGAATCTTTGACGAAATTGTAAAATTCAACTTCCGAAGATTTCCTGTCAATTGGAAACTCGGCGTACAAATATTGGTCGTTTCGCAAGGCCGAGTAAAGGTAAATTTGCAGACTTTCCAAAAGATAGTCTTTGCGCCAAGAACCTTGAGGATCCCGGATGAGCTTGGTTAAGGACAGGCCGTCCATCACCCGATTCGCTTTGGCCCCCGCCAGTTCCACCATCGTCGGAGCCAAATCAATATTGCCCACGATTTGCCCAATTGAACTCCCGGCGGTTACGCCCGGACCTCTGACCAAAAGCGGGGTTCTAGAAGACTCTTCATAAGCAAAGCCTTTACCAGCTGGAATCCGGTGCTGTCCCTCCATATAGCCATTGTCAGAAACGAAGAAAACAAAGGTATTTTCCAGTTTTCCAGCTCTCTTGAGGGCTTGGGTAATCTTCTCCACGCCGTCATCTACCGAGAGCAGGGATCGCAGCCGGTTGCAATAGGAACTTTCTATGGCCTTGATGTCCAGAGGCTTGAGCTTCGGGAATTGGTTGACTTGAGCCTTGTCGGAAACATCCGCCTCGTTGAAAGAAGGCGGCCGCGGCAAAGTGCAGTTTTTTAGAGCATTTTTATATTGCGGAGCCGGTTCTGGCTCGGTTGGGGGGTTGGGAAGACCCGCATGGGGCGCTACATAAGCCACTACTAAAAAGAAGGGGGTGGAATTGTCTTGAGTTCGTTCGATGAAGTTCACGGCCTTCTCGGTCAAAACATCGCTTTGGTAATCCTCCGGCTTGTCGCCGTATTTTATAAGCTGCCCATTTTCATTGATAATGTAGTTGTAGTAGGCATAAGTAAAAGGATCAACTAAACCGTACCACTCGGTATAGCCTGGCGGAATTTGGGTTGCGGATGGCGGCGGGATGATGCTGGCTAGAGTCTCATAGTCTTTCGGAACATATTCATCGATCTTAGCAAGTTCACTCGCAGAGGGCGTGCCATAGCCGTTTAAATATTTGCCAATATGGGCAGTGCGGTAGCCGGCATTTTGCAGCCAAACCGGCAGGGTATTGCTATGGTCAAGGGCATAGTAGCCGCCCCCAGGAGGGATGTTGCCCAGAACTTTGTGGTTGTGGGCATATTGGCCAGTAAGAAAACTGGCCCGGGAAGGGCAACACAAAGAATAAGAAACAAAGTGGTTAGAAAAAGTGGTTCCTCCATAAGCCAGCAACTGGTTAACTTTGTCCATTACTGACATTGATCTCTGGTCTTGGTCATCGGTCATGATGACCACCAGGTTTGGTCTGCCTTCACTCGGAGCAGGACTGGGAGCTCCGGGAGTAGTAGGTGTGGCAGCAGGCGGCCCTCCTGGAGGAGCTGGAACAGACGGAGCTTCTTCCCGACGAGGAAAGGAACGAGGCAAGGCAAAACTCGTCAAAAAGTCAATCTTGAGGTGATCCGCGGCTTCAAGTACCAGGAGACCCAAGGTCGCGGAGACGACAAAAATCACGAGCCACGCGTGCCAAGGCCTAATTTTTTTCTTGCCGTAATTCTTAAAAAACCCGCTGAACATCTTTTTCTTCGAGCTTCTTTTTTTTGTTGTTGTCATGAGTCACACGCTCGATCCTATTTATTATTTTGCAAAAGCTTTATTACTTCACTTGGACCTTGGCAGAATTTGAGAGAATCGCGTTGCCATTGCTTGAACCGCTCACTTGAGCCTCGAATGTTCCCGCAGAATTATAGATATGCGAGATGGTTATAGTCCGGTTAGCGGTCAAATTGGTGCAGGAAGTTCCGCCAAAAGTTACGGTGCAAGGTTCTGCCGCACCCGTCGAATCGCCAAAAAACCAAGTCACTGGATAAGGCAGATTGGTAATCGTCGCGGTGAGAGTCACAGCCGAACCTGCGTTTACCGAAGCGGAGTTGGCAGACAAGCTGATGCTGGCATTACTCGGCGGAGGGGTGATACTAAAAGTCTGATCGCTTATGTCTTCAGTCGCCGGATTGGCAGAATCAGTAATCCAAATCTGGTAAGAATTGCCGCTGGGTATGGCGATCACCCAGGAATAAGACCCATTGTTGGGAACTTGCTTGGCGAGAGCATAATTTACCACTGGGACACACGCCGTGCCGGAGGTGCAAGTCGAATAAACGGCCACTGCCGAGATATCAACGTTTGTGATTGAAGCACTGGCTGACCAAGTAATATTGTGCGTTGAGCCGTACGCCCATGCTTCTCCGCCATTGGGAGAAGTCACGGTAATTGATGCTCCAGAGGAACTCTGAAGGGATTTGCGGGGTAGTTGTACTGTGGGTTTAGTAGCGGCTCCGGATTGAGAATAACTAACATCAATTCTCCCGTTCTGGCGGGTTACATATTGGTAAAGATTCAGGGCCACGGAAGCCACTGCCAAAATCGTCAGCAGTCCAATGATTTTATCTTTTTCCATAATTGCTTTATCACCCCCTTTCCGAAACTTTAATATCCACAATCTTTAATTGAATCTCTTTGCCCCCTCGCCAATTATTATACTGAATTTCACAAACTATGTCTAAATTTTCGCTGTCTTGAAGCTTTGGCAGGTGATAACCCTGATTGAAGGCAATCCCGCTAAAAACCGCTCCTTGTCCTTCTAGCCTTACTCGTAAATGCTGGTTATCGGTCCCGACTGTTTGGGCAAATCTAAGCTTGAGCTCATTAATCCTAAATCGCGGGCGAGGATTGCCCAGGCCAAATGGGGCAAATTTTTCCAGCCCTTCGACCAGCTCCGGGTTTATCTGATCCAGCGCTATTTCGCCATCATAGTAAAGCACAGGAGACATATCTTCCTGAGTCAGCACTTCCTCGGCATACTGCAAAAGATTTTGATGAAAAATATCAATATGTTCATTGCGTAAAGTAAAACCGGCCGCCATGGGATGACCGCCATATTTTACCAATATCTCTCGGCTTTGCGAGAGAGCTTTCACCATATTGAACTTGGCAATGCTTCTAGCTGACCCAGTTGCTTCTTCGTCCCCTTTCTCCAAAATCAGAACCGGTCGATAAAATTCTTCGGTTAATTTCCCGGCGACCAGTCCAACAATCCCCTTGGGCCAGCCGGAGCTTGCTGCCAAAAGAATTTTTTTGTCCCTTCCAGCGTTTAAGATCTGTTCACGCGCCTCGCTTAAGATTTGCTGGGTCAATTGTTGACGATGGCGATTGAGCTCCTCCAGCTTTTGGGCGAGGTACTGGGCCTGGGCCGGATCGTCCGTCAGCAGCAGTTCCAGAGCCAAATTGGCATGCTCAATTCTTCCGGCGGCATTAATCCGCGGCGCGATGATAAATCCGATTTTATAAGTATCCAGAGGTATCTGCCATACTCCCGCGAGCTCGAGGAGCTTCTTGAGACCAATCCAGCGAGTTTTTTGCAAGACATAAAGCCCCCATTTTACGAAAATGCGGTTTTCGCCCAGCAAACTCTGGCAATCTGCCACCGTGCCAATGGCGACCAAGTCGAGAAGCCATTTTTCCCACCCCTTAGTAATCTTCATTATTTTCTCCCCTAGCGAGGGGAGATGCCCGAAGGGCAGAGAGGTTGTCTTAACAATCTTCATTATTTTCTCCCCTGTCGAGGGGAGAGTTGGAGAGGGGTTGATGCTCGCGTTTGACCCCTCCTGCCCCGTCCGCCACGGCGGACGGGGCATCCTCCCCTCGTCAGGAGAGGAGGATAAGGAAATGACTAATGCCTGCACCAGCTTGAACGCCACTCCCACGCCGGTTAAGTCTTTGAATGGGTAAATATCATCGCTCCGATGGGGATTGATGACTGCCAAAGCGCGCGGTATCCCCCCCTCACCCTTCGCTGAATGGTGAGGGGTTAATTGGTGATGATCAGTAATAATCACATCCAATCCCAAATAAGTCGCAAGATCTACCGAATCAAAGGCATTAATCCCGCAATCTACCGTGATAATTAAATTTGTCCCAGCATTAGCCAAACTTTTAATCGCTTCGGGATTAACCCCATACCCTTCGGTAAATCGGTCAGGAATATAGTAATCAAGGTTTTTATGTCCCAAATGCTCAAAAAATCGCAAAAGCACTGCCGCCGCGGTCACTGCATCGGCGTCATAATCCGCATAAATCGTAATCCTTTCTTGGTTTCCTAGGGCATCCTCAATCCGCTTGACGGCCGCATCCATATCTTTGAGCAAAAAGGGGTCATAGGTCTCCTCAAATTTCGGATCTAAAAACCTTGAAATCTCTGCCTCACTCTCCAATCCGCGATTCCAGAAAAGGGTCAAGAGCAAATTGCCCTGGAAGTTAGAAGTTTTGGCTTTCCAAATGCGCATAAATCTAAGTGAGTTTTAGTAATAAAGGCAGAAGCGAAATGCCGGTCATTTCTGGAGGTTTAGGTATTCCCATTAGCTCCAAAATTGTCGGCGCAACATCCGATAGTACACCCTCCGGCACAATTGCCGACAATTCCAAATAACCTTTAACCAGAATTTCTTTTCGCTTGAGGCTTGCCGCGGCCACAACCAAGGGCACTGGATTAAGTGAGTGCTCTTTGTCAATTGCGCCCGTGCGGATATCCAAAATTTGTTCAATATTCCCGTGGTCTGCGGTAACCACGAGACAAGCTCCGGCATCAAGAACGGCCTCAAAAATCAACCCGAGATTTTGGTCAACCGTCTGAACCGCTTTAAGACAAGCCGCTTTGTTTCCCGTATGGCCCACCATATCGGGATTGGCGAAATTTGCCAAAATAAAATTTGTGCCAGTTTTTATTTTCTCTATGACTCTTTGGGTAATTTTCGCCACACTCATTTCTGGCACATCCTGGTAGCGCTTTTGGTAAGCCGTGGGTGAGGTGATAATTTCCCGTTCTTCCAAGGGCCACGGCGACTCCCGGCCCCCATTAAAAAACGAGGTTACGTGGGCGTATTTTTCACTCTCCGCAATGTGGAACTGCCGCAAATGCTGCGCGCTTAATATCTCACTTAAGTCTTTTTCAATCAAAACCGGGGGAAAAGCCGCGGCGACTGGCAAATCTTTCCCGTACAAAGTCATGGTCACGTAGTACATGTTCTGCAAAAAGGGGCGGGTTTTGGAAAAATTCCCAAACGTCGGGTCGACAAAAGCGCGGGTAAGCTGAACCATCCGTTCTGGGCGAAAGTTAAAAAAGATCACGGCATCCCCTTCCGAAATCCGCCCGACTGGCTTGCCTTCCTCCACAATTACTGTCGGCGGGATAGTCTCGTCAAAAATTTGCTGGTTGTAGTAACCTTGAATGGCTTCACGGGCAGAAGAGACCTCTTGGCCCTCCCCAAATACCAAAGCCCGATAGGTCTTCTCGGTAACTTCCCAATGTCCGCCGCGGTCCATGGCGTAAAACCGTCCAGCCAGGGTAGCCACTTTGCCGGCCTTGTTTTCCAAAAACTTCCGGGAGAGTTTGTCCAAACTTGAAAGCGCCACCTTGGGCGGAGTATCTCGGCCGTCCGTAAACATATGTATGAAAATTCTGTCCACTCCCGAAGAAGCGGCGAGGACTAAAAGCGAGTGAAGATGTTCTTCCGAGCTATGCACACTGCCCGGGCTAACTAAACCCACGAGGTGCAATTGCGACTGGTTTTTCTTGACATGATTTAACGCTGCTAAAAAACTCGAGTTTTGGAAAAATTCTCCGCTGCTGATGGTATGATTGATGCGCGGCAAATCTTGATTAACAATCCGCCCGGCGCCGAGATTAAGATGTCCCACTTCCGAATTCCCCCGCTCGCCCCAGGGAAGCCCCACCGCCGGGCCCGAGGCCTGCAAGGTGGTAGCCAGGAAATGATTAACGAGATAATTGAGATTGCGCGGCACGGCCCCTGACACAGCATTGCCCTCCGAAGAAGAAGCCGCCCCCAAACCATCAAAAATAAGCAAAACAACTTGGGAAAATTTAATCATACTTTTTTAACGCTTCAATTCCGGGCAGAGTCTGAAAAGCGAGCAGGTGCAGCATCGCCCCTCCCCCGCTACAAACGTAGTCGAGATCTTGGACCAATTTAAGATCCTCCAAAACTTCCAAAGACTCTCTTCCCCCCGCTAACCCAAAGGCGTACTGCCGACTGCGGCCAGAGAGATACCAAACCAAGGCCCGGGTTCCGGCACTAAATGCCTTATTTTGGATATAGCCTAAAGGGCCGCTCCAAATGAGAGTTCGCCCTCCTTTGAGGTAGCCGCTATACTGGCGGATGGTCTGCGGCCCGATATCCAAAATTAGATGGCGCGGTTTTACTTGATCAACGTTTACCAACTCTGGTTCTCCTTTAAGGCTAGTGCTAACTACCACATCCCGCGGTAATTTAATTTTCGCTTGATGATCACGCCACACCTCCCGGACGACTTTCTCGTCTCCTTCTTCGCACACTGATTTTCCAATTTCGTAGCCTAAAACCTTAAGGGTTAGATTAGCAAGTCGCCCTCCCAATAAAACCAAATCGCTAAACTTTGCCAACTCTCCGAGGGTTTCAAGGTTGTCCTCAAGTTTTCCCAAAAGCATAACTACTGGCCTTTGCGGGTGTTCCCGCACGCGTCGCAGGACCGAGAACTCCTGCAAAAACCCCAAACCAGCGCCTTTTGGCAAAAGTTTGGGGGTCATGGTTATGGAAGCGTCCAACCGATGACTTAAGGAAAAAGCCTCATTGACATAAACCGACCCAAGGGAAGCAAGTATCCGGCCAAATTCCGGATCCGGGGCCTTTGCCTCGCCTTGGTAAAAGCGCAGATTTTCTAGGACTGCGATATCTCCCTCACGCATTTGGGAAATGAGGGGACGAAGATCTTTTTCCAGGAAATTTGATTTAAAAAAATAGAGATGGGGAACCTCGTACTCGGGAAGTTTGTTGGCCGAAGTAGAGACAATAATTAACTTGCGGTTTAAAAGTTCGGCGAGTTTAGAAGTCATGGGCAAAAGACTCAAACTTTCGTCCCAGCCACTGGGGCGGCCCAAACTTGAGATAACTAAGACCTTGGCTCTAAGCCTTGTGAGATAGTTCAAAGTGGGAAGGGCAGCTTTGAGCCGAAAGTCAGAGGCATCAAAACTTAGGCGCACGAGCACTTGCTTACCGGCCACATCTAATTCTTTCAAACTTTTAATCACCGCAGTTAGGATCGCATTACCAGTTCGATCTCCTCGACCAAACGATTGGCATAACCCCATTCATTATCATACCAAGCCAAAACCTTGACCAAATCTCCATCTACTACGCGGGTCATGCCCAAATCCACAATTGCGGAATAGGGGCTGCCAATAATATCTGAAGAGACAAGCGGCTCGTCGGTTACCGTCAAAATCCCGCGAAAGCTCGGGCTTTTCGCTGCTTCCCGAAAGGCCTGGTTAACCTCGTCCACTGTCACAAAACGATTGACCAAAAACGTAAAATCAGTAAGTGAACCCGTGATGGTCGGCACGCGGATGGCAATGCCGTCAAATTTGTTCCGAAGTTCCGGAATTGCCTCGGTTGTAGCAACTGCCGCTCCGGTGGTCGTGGGGACAATGTTGGCGGCCGCTGCCCTGGCTCGCCGCAGATCGCGATGTGGTGCATCCTGCAAGTTTTGATCTTGCGTATAACTATGCACTGTAGTCATCATCCCCTTTTTAATGCCGTATTTCTCCAAAATTACACTGGCGACCGGGCCAATGCAATTCGTGGTGCAGGAAGCATTGGAAATTACCTGATCATCTTTGTATTTCTGGCCATTAACCCCCAAGAGATAAGTTCGAATTCCTCCAGTCCCGCGGGTAGGGGCAGAGACAATTACTCTGCGAGCACCTGCTTGCAAGTGCATCTTCGCGGCTCCGTCTTTGGTAAATACGCCGGTACACTCCAGCACAACATCCACCTTGAAGCTTCGCCACGGCAAGCGAGCGGGATCTTTCTCGGCCAAAACCGGAATTTTCTTTTTTTCCACGACAAGCTTTCCATCATCCCAAGAAACTTTCCGCTCATACCGACCATAGGCCGTATCGTATTTCAAGAGGTGAGCGAGGGTGCGCGAATCTGTCAAATCATTCAGCGCCACCACTTCCAGGTGTTTATTTTCCAGAGCGATTTTGAAAGCCGACCGGCCGATCCGGCCAAAACCATTTATCGCTATTCTTATTTTACTCATATTCCTTGCATTAATTTTAAATCCAAATGACAAAATCCAAATTTCAAATCAATGCTTAAATGACTAAATGTCAAAGGATTATTTCGGTCATTTGGGTTTTGGATTTGATTTGGCATTTGATATTTGATATTTGGAATTTGACATTTCTACTACATTTTTTTGGGAAAGTAATTTTTTGGTGCTCTATGTAGCAAATCCAACAATTGTTTCTTCGTCAATAATCCTTTTTGCGCGCCGACATACTGCACGACATTCATGGAATTAATCGGCGCCCAGCGCAAGGCTTCGGTAATCGGCAAGCCATAAATCAGCGCGGCCATAAAACCCGTAGAAAAAGCGTCACCCGCGCCAGTCCGTTCAAACGGCGGTTTGGGATCTGGATATTTAGGCATAAAATACTGATTGGCGCCATCAGAAGCATACGCTCCCCGGGGGCCATCAGTGATTGCAACCACCTTTGGACCAAGTTTATGCAATCCTTTAAATAAAAATTTCGCGATTTGACCTCTCGACTTCGCTCGAGGTGAATTTTGAAGTATTCTTTGACCCTCTTCAAAATTCACAAACAAGACATAGGTGTGCTGGTAAATCCCGCGCAATTTTTTTGCTCCGAGCTTGAGCTGGAACGTGCCGGGATTAAACCCCATCCTGATCTCTGGATGACGCTGTAGATAGCTTGCTAACTTGTGGTGAAAGCTTAAGGTATGTTCCCCCATGGAGGAAAAATAGACCCAAGAGGCCTGCCCGCCGACGCGCGACGGATCGAAATACGCAAATTCCTGGTGCTTCACGAGAATCGTGCGCTCGGCTTGGAAATTCAAAACCACGTGATAATTTGTCGGCAGACCGCGGTTAATTTTCACGAATTCTCTCCCGACTTTCTCCTGCTGATAAACCTTTAAGATTTCTCTACCAAAATAATCCTCCCCAATGGCGGTAAGGGCCGCACTCCCAAGTCCCAACCTCGCTACCCCGACTGCCACATTTGAGGAATTTCCTACTGCCGGCACCACGGTCAAAGATTCATAGGGAACCTTATCGGCAAACGAGACGCAAAGCTGACAGTTTTTGTGATCGAGATCGCAATGCACAGACGCGTCATGCAGCCTGATAAAGGTGTCAATCGTGCAGTCGCCAATGCAAATAAGATCGTATTTTGGCATTGATTTTAGTATCCAAATTAAAATTAAGCATCTTTATCATAACACAATGGGGCACGCTGCGACAAAAAACCGTCATTGCGAGGACTCTGAGCGAAGCCGAAGAGGACGAAGCAATCCCATTTTTCTTTGAGATTGCTTCCCCCGATTCGGGATCGGGGTCGCAATGACAGGAAGCGAAACTCGCACCTACTTCCTCTTCAGAACCTTCCTCACGGCCTCTACTATCGCGTCTTTGCCCATGCCGTATTTCTCGACGAGCTCCCACGGCTGACCACTCTCGCCAAAGGTGTCTGGCATGCCCACGCGCTCAACCGGCACCGGGTAGTCCTCGGCCAAAACCTCCATAACCGCGCTGCCTGCTCCCCCATTGATCTGATGCTCCTCAACTGTGACCACTGCTCCGCATTTGCGGGCCGCGGTTGTCAAGGTCTTGCGGTCAATGGGCTTGATCGTATGATTATTAACAACCATGCACTCGATTCCCTCTTTTGCTAATTCCTCGGCCGCGAAAAGAGAATTGTAAACCAAAATTCCTGAACCAATTATGGCGACATCTTTTCCATCCCTGAATACTTCGGCTCGGCCAAGCCTAAACGGCGTGTCTTCTGTTGTGAATTGCGCTGACTTTTCCCGGCCAAATCTGATGTATGCCGGCCCTTTTACTCTTTCGGCAATTGCGATTGTCGCTTTGCGTGTTTCAATCGCGTCGCAAGGAACTACCACTACTAATTCAGGCAAGACCCGGGTCAGGGCAATGTCTTCTAAGGCTTGGTGAGTGGCGCCATCTGGCCCGACGGAAATTCCGGCATGAGCACCAGCGACTTTGACATTGGCCCGGGAATAACAAACCGAGACCCGAAGCTGATCCCAATTGCGGCCAGGATTAAAAGTCGCGTAGGAAGACACAAAGGGAATTTTGCCGGAGAGGGCAAGCCCCGCCGCTATCCCCATCATATTTTGCTCGGCTACCCCGACCTCGATAAATCTTTCGGGAAATTTCTCGGCAAACCAGTGCGAGCGGGTGGACTCTGACAAATCTCCAGTCAAAACCACAACATTGGGATTTCGCTCGCCCAACTCCACAAGCCCTTTGCCATACCCATCGCGCGTCGCGACTTGCTCGATGTCGGGCTTAAAGAGTTTTTTTGAAAGTTTGGATGTGGGGTTGAGCACGTTTGTTTCGGTCTTTCTCCTCTCTATTCTCCCCCTCATGAGGGGGAGATGCAAGAGGGGGTCACAGAGAACTTAATTTTTGAGCCAGATCCTCAAATACTCCGCTCGCATTATTCAGCACATCGCGATTGTTATATCTGATCACCTTATAACCCAAAGATTCAAGGTAGGCTGTTCTATTTTTGTCTCGTTCTGGCCCTTTGTCGATTGCGTGCGTATCACCGTCAATTTCTATAATAGCCTTTTTCTCGGGACAATAAAAATCTACTATGTATCCAGCGATTCCCTGCTGCTTTCTGAATTTCAAGCCGAAAAACTGTCGATTAGCCACTTTTGACCAAAATAACTTCTCCGCCTCTGTCAGATTGTGTCTTAATTGCCTCCGAAACGGGATTGTTCCCCGAAAACCTGATTTTGGACCACGAACTTGCATTTCTTCTAGTCTTCTATGACCTCCCCTTCCCCTCCTCACGAGGAGGGGTTAATTATGTCATTCAACAAACCGAAAGGTGGAGAGAATTTGGTCAAAGGTAGCCGAAAAATCACGGTCAAACTCATTATAATAAATTTGGTAAAAATCATTATTTCTTAAAAATAGAACTATCTGTGATTTTTTACCCGCTAAATAATCGTCTGGTCTACTAGTACCAGATATCTTTAGTGCTTTCGTCCCCCCTATGATTGCGTCCTCCTTATTAGCATTTATAAGGGAATGGAATAACACATCGGTAACCTCACCGAAATTACTTGAAGCACCAGGATAGATGACGATGCTTAACGGCAATGATCCTCCAGTTGCACATAATAAACTTGTCAAATCCTCATAGCTTAAGTGAACGTTGTCAGGGTCACACTGCTTAATAGACCAATTTTTGGGAAACTTTACTTCATATCCATACTTCTGATTTCGATACACTTTCTGGCCTGCAGAATCAATTGTAACTGTTGGTTCAACAAACCTAAAAGTGGAGAGGATTTGGTTATGAGTTGTGCGGTAAAAATCCGATCTGGGATCATTCTTATAAAAGTTTAATTGAATTAAAATGTTCATATTTCCATTTGAAAAAACGTGTTGCTGTTCTTCAATCTCATCCTCTCCACTATTAATAACTCGGTTTGTACCACCGCGGGGTATAAAGGTAATCCAAGCTGCGGGATAAGGTGGAATACTTCCTCTCCAATAACTCTCTTTCGGAATTGTTGCAATCTCAACACTTGGCTCTTGGTTGGTTAAATACCAAGTTGAGGGGTATTTAAACTCAAACCCATACTCCTCATTGCGGTAAGTTTGCCAATCCTGGAACTCCCCTCCAGGAACTCCCCCTCTCCCCCTCTTTGAT
>CAYPVQ010000009.1:18603-18963 GCA_964414215.1 uncultured Candidatus Saccharibacteria bacterium
CGAGAACCAGGTGGAGAAGCGAATTTTTTGGGTCATTTGGTTTTAATTATAGATTGCAGCATGTCTGCTACGCCTGCTTTAAGGGCCCTTGTTTTCAGATAGTCCATATCCAAAGTGTCTTCTTGGATTTCATAAATTCCCTCGGCATCCTCCAGATGACGCGAACTATTGGAGTCTTTGTACCACTCCAGCTTTATAAGGATTAAATCCTCTGACGATATCATATAAACCTCTTTGCTTTTTGTGTCTGGATCTTGATCAGCACGTCCAAATCATGAGTTGACCGGGGTTTTCCCCAAAAACTGACCGCAAAACCGCCGGTAATCATATAATCCACGCCTAACTCGTTGAGAGTCCGTA
>CAYPVQ010000010.1:0-17817 GCA_964414215.1 uncultured Candidatus Saccharibacteria bacterium
ATCTGAAAAACCACCCAAAGGCAGTTACACAATTTTTGCCCAAATCGGCAACGAGCGCAGTAACCAAGTAACCGTCAAAATCCCTTAGATGCGATTCCAATCTACCTGCCCGCCAGGGTTAAGCCCAAATTATGCGTTTAATTTCGAGCCAATACGCACTAAGCATTAAAAGAGAAAGACGCGATGGCAGGCGGGCGAATGACATCCGAATGATCCAAATAATAACCCCCTCTCTTAAGATAAGCCTGCCCGCCTCTGGAGGGAGAGGGCGGGGGTGAGTTATGAATTTTTATCTAATAATAATTGGCCTGCTACTATTTGCAACGCTCGCTGCTTTGCGCCGCGAGTGGGCAATCTATTTGATAATTCTCCTCCTGCCAAGCTACCAAATCCGCTTCCCCCTCTTCGGTATTCCTATGACTTTTCTGGAAGCAATGATTTTGATTTTAGCCATCTCCACCCTTCTTCCTCTCTCCGCCTCAGGCGGACGGGAGAGGATTGAGGTGAGGGGGAAATTACTAAACATTGCCGATCTTTTTATCTTCCTCTTTTTGTTTGCCGCCTTTGTCTCGGTCTTTGTCTCTCCCGTAACCCTCAAGGCTGCCGGCATCTTCAAGGCCTATTTTTTCGAAGGCGTCCTGTTTTACTTTCTCGTGCGGAAGATTATTGACACCCCGCAGAAATTGCAAGGGGTTTTTAAAAGTTTAGCTCTCCTTGTTTTGTATCTCTCCGGCTTTGGCATTTACCAATTCTTGACTTTAAGTAATTTGCCTTTTTACTGGTGGGCGGTTGATGTCGCCTCGCGCCGCATCACCTCACTTCTTAATCACCCCAATGCCCTGGCCCTGCTCTTGGGCCCGATTCTTGCCATGCTGATTATTCGCCAGCCCTCTTTTCTCCCCCTCCGCCAGGAAGCGGGAACCCCCTCCCCCCGCCTCTCCCTCTTGAGGGGGAGAGGAATAAAAGGTGAGGGGGTGTTCTACTGGGCCGCGATTATCCTCGGCATAATTGCTCTCTACCTCACCTTCTCCCGCGCCGCCTGGCTGGCATTGATTATCACAATTGCAATCTTTACCCTTCTCTCCCGGCGCCCTTCTTTTTCTCCCCCTAGTCCGCCTGAGGCGGAGGGAGATGAAGAGGGGATGAGAGGGGAGAGGTCAAAGTCGAAAAGGGTTCTCGCTTATGGATTATTGATTATAGTTATTGTTTTCTCTATTCCCTTCTCCCGCCTCAAACTCTTGGAACTCGCAAATCCCAGCGACCCCTCCCAACAAAACCGCTATGTGCTCTGGTCAGCGGCGGCTGACATGTTAAAAAAATCCCCCATCTTCGGGGTAGGGCTTATGGGTTTTCACGAAGCTTACAAAAATTACCCTCTAGGTCCCGATCGCGTCGTCCAAAACTATCCGCATAACTTTTTCTTAAATTTCTGGGTGGAAACCGGCCTGCTGGGGCTTTTGGCAGTACTCGGGCTCCTTTATCTATTTTTCAAAAAAATCTGGACCTTAACACTCCTCTCCCCAGGCGATGGGGAGAGGGTGGGAGAGAGGTCGAAAAAAACTTACGCCCTCGCCGCCGCTGCCGGCATGACCATGATCCTCCTCCACGGCCTGGTTGACGTCTCGTATTTCAAAAACGATTTATCTGTGCTATTCTGGTTAATATACGCTCTACCTAACTTAAACTTCTTAACTGAATAGAAGATGGATGAATCACTCCTTCTGAAAAAAATCACTAGTGTTTTTCTGGGCACTCATGATTTTCACGAACTCGCAAGGCGAGCGGTGGATTTAATTGTTAAGGAATTAAAAAGTCAAGGTATCACTACCGCAGGAATCGGCCGCGTACATGAAAAAGAAAATCTCCTCTCCGCCTATGCGTACGCGACTAAATTTCGTAGGACTATTGATAAACTCCTGCCGTCGAAATTCAACCAATTATCTGTCCCTCTCTCCCGGACTGATAATCTTGGGGTTCGTACCGTGGTCACCGGCCAGATCCAGCAAAGTAAAAAACTGGCTGATTTTGCTCGCGGGATAATTTCGGATGAGCTCATTGATAAAATCCAAAAAATCATGCGGGGAAGACTTAGTATTTGCTTCCCTATCAAAATCCGCTCGGGAAAAGTCGTAGGAATGCTTCTATTTGTTACTCGTGAAGAAAAGATCGCTGGCGAGCAACTGGTGCTGTTTGAAACTTTTGCCGAGCAGCTGGGCTTGGCCTTTTCCAATGTTATGGCTTTCGAGAAGTTAATGAAGAAATACGAGCAAACTGCAGAAGCTGATTTGCGAAACTTAAACGAAGAAGATATTCCGTCAATAAAATTTACTTTGCGAATTACGCCGAAGCAAAACAAAAACATAGATAGATTGGCGCGCGAAAGGGGAAAGACCAAAGCAGAACTTATTCGTGAAATTTTAGAAAAAAATTAACTGAAAGCGTAATTGGTCTTTGCCCGCCTAGATTTAGGCGGGTTTTTATTTGACAAAACCACTTTTGTTTACTAAAATCTGGTGGCAACGCCACCACTCCTTTATGAGGTGGCGCTTGAGCCACCTTAGTGTTTTATGAAATACTCGTGGACGGCATTTGTCATTTTGGGAATTTGGATAGCCATCAGTCTCGTCATAGTGAGCCGAGAAAATAGCTCACCCGAGCAGCTGTTCCTGTTTGCTACAGTCGCTACGGTGATTATGGCTATAATTGGTTTCCGGTCTTAAAATTATGTTATTGCGCCTCATCCAAATCTGGCTGACGGTTATCCGGTACGGGCTTTCTTCCCATCCGCGGCCGGTTAAAATCCGATTGATCCTGCAGTCCTTGGGAGGAGCGTTTGTGAAACTGGGGCAGATTTTGGCCCTCCGGGCAGACATTGTCTCTGAAGCTTTGGCCCGGGAACTGCTCAATTTACTCGATCAATTATCGCCGGTTTCAGGCCATACGGTACAACAAATCCTGCGCCAAGAACTTCGAGGAGAGGTTAAAGACTTGTTTCAGAAATTTGATTTTTTACCTCTAGCTTCAGCCTCCTTGGCCCAAGTGCACCGGGCGACCATGTGGACAGGAGAAGAGGTGGTGGTAAAAGTCCAGCGCCCAGAAATCGCCGGAATTCTTCAAACGGATTTTCAGATTTTGGTTTGGGCTGGACGGGTTTTGGACCTTTTAGGCTCGCCCCTGCCCATCCCGGCAAAGCGCGTGGTAAAAGAATTTATCGACTGGACCGGGAAGGAACTAGACTTTCGTAAAGAGGCTGAAAATGCCGAGCGGCTCCAGCAAATACAAACCAAGTTGGAAGGCGTAATCATTCCTAAAATTTTCTCGCAATATACAACTCGCCGGGTCCTGGTGGAAGAGTTTATTCCGGGACAAACACTGAAAGCGATTTTGGTAACTGATGCTTTTTCGTCCTTCGATCCTGCCCGTCTAGCCGCCCTGTTGATAGAAAGTACAATGCAACAATATTTTTTATTGGGGTCCTTCCATGCGGACCCTCATGCCGGAAATCTCATTGCCAAGGGAAACGGCATGCTCGGTTATGTAGATTTCGGCATTATAGGTCGCGCCTCCCTGGAGCACAGAGTAGCGATGGCCAACTTTGTTCGGCATACTGTCCAGAAAAATTATCCGGCAGCAATCACAGCATTCTTGCATCTTGGTCTGGTGAAAAGGTTGACCTCTGATCTTCCTTATCTTTTAGTCGAAGAGGGATTTATGAATTTGTTCACCCAAGGACTTGGAGTATTCAAAACCGTGGTAATCAAGAAGTTTGCCAAAATTGTAAACCGTTGGCACGAAGCTGTGGCCGACAAGGAGGCAGGTTTTGGTGAAAAAAGTGCTGCTGGGACTTTTTTGCGATTTCTTCGAATGGTTAGCCGCTTACGGCTTAGGCTTGAACCCGACATATTACTGTTTATTAAAACACTGATTGCGGTAGATGCAATCTGTCTCAAACTCAATCCGGCCTTTAATCTTCCTCACACTATCAAGCAGGTTTTTACAAAACCCTCATACTCTTTTCTTTTTGCCCCCCAAAGTTTGGCAACCCTTAACCAGCCACTTGAGCAGTTAACGATCTGCTCTAATAACCAGGAAAAAACGGACAAGCTCAAGGAATATTATTGGGATTGGTTGAGCGCAATCATAACCTGGGATGAATCTGCCTTCCGCAAGGCTTTGCATGCCGGCAAAGAAAAAGAAGTAACTTACCCTTCTCCCTCTCCGCGAGATGGGGGTTTGCCGTCCTGGATTGTTGAAATGCAAAAGTCTATGAGACGTTCTTCTTAACTATCATGAAATATCGAGCCATAAGCATTACCATTGTAATCATCTGGATCATCTGTGCGGCAATCATCATCGCCCGCGAAGATGTTTCAGCTTTAACGATACTAATTTACGCTTTAATCAATACTGTCTTTCTGGCGCTTTTTGGCTTTCGCTCCCCCGCTCACCCGGACAATGGAGTTGAGAACAAAGAGTAAAAATGAAAAAACTATTGGGGGGTAGAGGAAATTATCCGCAAACTTCTGGATAAAGTCTGACCCGGAAAAACTCCGGGTCTTTTAATATTACTATTGACAAAGGCTTCTGTCGGTGCTACCTTCAGGGGCCGTAAGGCACCGCTATTTAATGAGGTGGCGCTTGAGACACCTCAATCCTTAGGAGGATATGATGTTAACAATCTTGGGAGTACTGATCGTTTTTGCGCAAACAGTGCTTGTTACACTTGGCTACCGCCGGGTGCCGAAACGCGCGCCCTGGAAACTCCACGGCACTTTGGGCCTTGCGATTATGGTTGTCTCAGAGATTCTGATGTTCAAAGGAATAGAGCCAATAGCCACCTACTTCAACGCCATTGTCTGGACCGGATACATCCTCTTTGTGGATGCCCTAGTTTTTCGGCTGGAAGGCTCCTCTTATTTGGTCAACGACTTCAAGCGATTTGTATTAACGTTACCGGTTGTATTGGCTACGTACGGAACTTTTGAGCTCTACAACTTAAAAGCACATGGCTGGGAATACCGATACCAAGTCAGCAGCGAATTTTATCGCTGTTTGCTTCTGGGATGGGGGTGGACCCAGGTAATCCCAACCATGTTCGAGACCGCACGGCTGTTTAAGGCGCTGGGCTGGTTCCAGTTTAAAGGGCCGAGGCTTGCCGTCACGCCGGCTGGACTTGCGGCTAGCTACCTCTCGGGAACAGCAGTCCTCTTGATTGCCTTCGTTGTTCCAAGAAATGTTCTGCTTGGCGCGCTCCCTGCCTCATTTGTTTACTTTGTAGGTTTATTTGTTGGATTTTTGTTCCTCCTTGAGCCCATTAACTACAAGTGGCGAAACAGAGGTGCAAAGTCCTTGTTGCGAGAACTGGAGGCTGGTGACTGGAGCAGGCTCGCGACACTGGCGGCAGTGGGGGTCTTTTGCGGCTTCTTTTGGGAATTCTGCAACTACTGGGCAGCAGGAAAATGGATCTATGTTCCAGATGCTCCGCATCTCAAGGAATATTCGATCTTTGGGATGCCGGCCTTGGGCTATACCTACTACCTGCCCTTTGGACCGGAGTGCTGGGTCATTTACCAGTTCCTAATGGGAAAGTCTTTGCTTAACCCATATCGGGATTAACTAAAACCGACCGCTTCTTTTCGCAAGAAGCGGTCGGCAATTTTTTATTTCTGCTCTCAGACTTTATCAAGATCCGCCGCTCCGGCTCTTCACCAACAAAACCGCTATGTGCTGTGGAGTGCTGCCGCGGCAATGCTCGACCTCCTCTATTTATTTTACAAAAAAATATTTTCTCCCCCTCCCAAAGGGAAGGGGAAGACCCGCCTGCCGGCGAGGCAGGTGAAGAGGGGGTTGGGGATTGCCGCAGCCGCCGGCATGACCATGATCATCCTCCACGGCCTGGTTGACGTCTCCTATTTCAAAAACGACCTTTCGGTTCTGTTCTGGCTCATCTATGCCTTACCAAATTTGTCATTGCTCGAAACTTGACACATCTGATACACTTTTGATACACTTAAGATATGCCTACCTCTAAAACAAGACTCAATATAAGCCTTTCTGACGATATAAGAGAGGCAATAACGCGGCTAGCGCGCCAAGAGAGGGTCCCTCAGGCAACTAAAGCCGCCCGTTTGCTGGAAATCGCCCTTGAGCTCGAGGAGGATCAGGTTTGGGACGGCATTGCGCAGAAACGAGACTTGAAGAACGCCCGGTATCTTTCTCACGATAAAGCTTGGAAATAATGCCTGCGGTGAGCTCGTCGAATCCGTTCAATGTCGTCTATCATCACCTTGTTGTTCGTGATGATATTCCAAAGCTTTCAAACGGATGGAAAGAAAAAGTGCGGCGCGTGATTGAAGAGCGCCTCATGACCTACCCCGATCTTTACGGCAAACCCTTGCGGCGCTCACTCAAAGGATACCGCAAACTTCGCGTTGGCGATTACCGAGTCATTTTTAAAATAGAAAAAAATACTGTAAAGATCCTTGTTATCCAGCACCGGTCAGTAGTATACGATGCAGCAGAGAAACGAACATAGGTTGCCCAATATCCTTTTTTACGGCCTGCATGTGCAAAGCTTAACTCTTTGGTTTGATCACAATCCGCCGCTCCGGCTCTTCACCGACGGATTCGGTGGCAATGTCCGGAAGTTTGGAAATCTCGGCGTGCACCACGCGGCGCTCGTAGGAGGCCATGGGTTTTAGAAGCAAAGTCTCTTTGGTATCGCGCACCCGAGCGGCCGCCTGGCGCGCGAGTTCGCGCAAAAATTCCTCACGGCTCTTTTTATAACCCTCGACGTCCACGATAAAGTGCACAATTTCGGGAATTTGTTTGTGCACCAAAACTCGCGTCAGATATTGCAAAGCCGAAAGATTTGCGCCGTGATTGCCGATCAAAATTCCGGAATCCGGAGTTTTTAAATTAAAAATTACTACTCCTTCTGGGGCTTCTTCACTCTCAATCTCCGCGCTAATATTCATGTTCGAAAGAAGCTCGTGTAAAATATTTTTTACAATCTCTTGCTGTTCTTGCGTCACCCCGTTAGAAATCTCCGTAATTAAACAGTTAAGCCACGAGCCCCGTTTATAACGTTTGACACCAGGATTTCTAACGGGGTCATGCTTTTTTCATTATATAATACTGCTGAACAATGGCAAAGAGGGTGGTCACCACCCAGTACAAAGACAGACCCGCGGGCAGACTCATGGCGATGACAATGGTGAGAATTGGCATAAAGTAAGTAAACTGGACACTCATCAGTTTGGCCGTCTGATCTTGGCCCGCTGGATTTTTTGGGGTCATCATTTTGGATTGCACAAATTGCGAGACTCCGGCCAGAGCAGCAAACAAGAAATTCGGTTTGGTTAAATCCACTAAACCCAAAAACATAGTGTTAATTTTGCCGGGGTTAGCCACAAAGGAATAAAGCTCGCCGCCAATTTCACTATTTAGTCCTCGCAGGAATACTTGATACAAAGCGATCAGAATCGGCAGCTGCAGTAAAAGCGGCAAACAAGAAGAAAACGGATTAACCTTGTTTTGCTTATAAAACTCCAACACAGCCCTGGTCTCCGCCTCTTTATCTCCTTTGTGTTTTTCTTTAAGCTCTTGAAGTCTGGGCTGCAGTTGCTGCATCTCCTTTTGGGAGCGCAGAGACTTTTGAAAAGACGGAACTAAAATTAACCGAGTGAGCAGGGTGAGGGCAATAATTGCCAACCCCATGTCCTTCTGAGGAATCACATTATAAAACCAAATCAGGAGATTTAGTAATGGTTTGGTCAAAATTAGATGAAAAAATTCGCCCATGGAGTTTATTTAACTTTATCAATCCGGCCTTGGACAAATGGGTTACAGCGCAAAAACCTCCACACCGCCAAACCTAATCCGTGGGTTAGGCCACGTTTTTGGATAGCGGTCTTGAGGTACTGGGAGCAAGACGGCACAAACTTACAGTAACCATAGGGAAACCGGGCCTTTGCCCAAAAACTATGATCCGGAGAAAAAATGGCTTGGTAGAAATTAATTAAGGTTATTAAAACTTTACTCATGATTTGCGAAAAGTTTAGTTTTTTTCAAAATATTTCTTAATTCTTCCCGAAGTTTGGCTCCAGAAAGCTTCAAAATCCCGCTTTTGCCCAAAACCAGGATGTCAAAGCCTGGACGAATATACTTTTGAGAAGCCAGAATCTCGTTTCGCAAAATCCGTTTCACGCGGTTGCGGGTCACGATTTTGCTTACCTGCTTTTTGGAAACCACGAAACCAAAACGGGAAAGGTTGTGCTTATTCCGAAAGAAAAAAAGCCGGAGATTCAGGCTTTGAAACTTCTGGCCAAACCGGTAAATTCGCGCAAAATCACTACTCTTCGTAAGGCGTAGGGAACGCTTAAGCATACTAAACCGTAAGTTTGACCCGACCCTTAAGTCTTCTTGCTTGCAAAACTCGTCTGCCAGTACGGCTTTTCATGCGTTTCCTGAACCCGTGCCGACGTTTACGGTGTTTCTTTTTCGGTTGATAAGTTCTTTTCACCTAGAGTTAGAAATCCCTTGGTTAATTGTGATGCCTTGGCTTCTTTGTTTAACCCCATAGATTTCACTGGGATTAGTATACCCTTCTAACCCTCCCAAAGTCAATTATCAAAAACCCATACACTGCTTTTACACAAGCAATCCACAGCTAATCCCATTTTTGGCTAACAGAAGCGAAATTTGCCTAATTTTACATGTTGATAACCTTTCTGTTAAAATAACATCATATGACTGGACTGAAACAAATTTGGCAAGCGGTTTTAGGAAATTTAGAGCTCTCCCTATCCAAAGCCAACTTTACCACTTGGTTCAAAAATACTTCCATCTTAGAACAAACCCCAGATAAAATTGTCATTGGGGTCCCCAATGCCTTCACCAAACAGTGGCTAGTGAACAAGTACCACCAGGATATCTTGCGGGCCTTGCGCTCGATAAACCCCGAAATTAAACTCATCGAATACCAAATCACGAGCCATCTCCCTCCCAAGTCCCTGGCGCTCAGCCGACCCAAGACTCCCCCCCAGGAATCGCAGTTTCCGGAGCGAAAACCGGCTAAACCCTCGTCACTTTTAGGTTCCGGACTAAATCCCAAGTACACTTTTCTAAACTTTATTGTGGGGAGTAATAACGAGCTGGCGACTGCCGCCGCCCAGGCCATTACCAAAAATCCAGGAAAAGCTTACAATCCCCTGTTTATCTACGGTGGCGTGGGATTAGGCAAAACCCACCTCATGCAAGCCATCGGCAACGAGTTTTTAAAGACCGCTAACCCCCAACAGATCTTGTACGTCACCTCAGAAAGATTTACTAATGAATTCATCCAAGCAGTTCGATACAACCGGGGAGAGGATTTTAAAAATCTCTACCGCAACGTTGACGTCCTCCTCATTGACGACGTTCAATTCCTTGCTGGCAAAGAACAGACCCAAGAAGAATTTTTCCATACCTTCAATGCCCTTCACCAACTCAACAAACAAATTATCCTTTCTTCTGACCGCCTCCCCAAAGATATCCCCGCCATTGAGGAGCGCTTGGTTTCGCGATTCGAGTGGGGAATGATTGCGGATGTGCAGCCCCCAGATTTTGAAACTCGCCAAGCTATCCTGCGCGCCAAGGCCAAAGAGCGCGGCTATGAGGTTGATCCGCAGGTTTTAGAATACATTGCTCAAACTGTCGAGTCCAACATTCGCGAACTCGAAGGTTCCCTTAACCGCCTCATGGTTTATTGTCAACTCAATAACACCGTCCCCACTTTAGAGAAGGTTAAAGAAGTGCTAACTAATATTATTTTCTCCCCCAAAAAACGCGTGGTTTCGGCCAAAAAAATCATGGAGATGGTGGCTGACTTTTATAATGTGCTGGTTGACGACCTCATCAGGCAGTCGCGGAAAAGAGAGTATGTTACCCCCCGCCAAGTGGCAATGTATATCATCCGTAAAGAGCTGGAGACAAGCTTACCAATGATTGGGGAAATTTTTGGCGGCCGCGACCACACCACCGTTATCCACGCCGTGGACAAAATTCAAAACCTCGCTAAGGAAAAAGATTCTCTCAAGCAAGAAATTAGTCTGATAACTAACCGCATCTATATGGACTAGTTGGGTAGTACTTGGGGATTGTTTTCTCCCCCCTTTTTTCTCTCCTCACCCTCCCCACACCCAATCAACATTATGTTCAATCACCAAAAATCCAAATCTCTCTAATAATTATTGTGGTTTGTTTGTTCCCCACATTTACCCATTATTTACTACTACCACCTTATATAATTAAATCAAAATAATACCATGAAGATAGTGTGTACAAAGAAAAATCTAAATTCTGGTCTAATGATTACCTCCCGGGTTATAGGGTCTGGGTCAACTTTACCAATCCTTAACAATATTTTACTCAAAACCGAGACGGGGAGGTTAAAGCTTTCGAGCACTAACCTAGAAATTGCCATCAACACTTGGGTGGGGGGGAAGATTGAAGAGGAAGGGGAGGCGGCTGTTCCCGCACGGTTGGTAAATGATTATGTCAACAATCTTCTGGCGGACAAGATTACAGTTTCCACAAAAAATCAAATCCTAACAATTGAAGCGGAAAAAGCCAAAACCCATATCAATGCCTTACCCTCCGAAGAGTTCCCTTTGATCCCCCAAATCGGAGAGGAGGTTTACGGAAAGCTTTCAGGAGAAGATTTAAAGCAAGCCATTGGGGAAGTGGGGTTTGCGGCAAGCTATTCCGAAACCCAGCCCGAGATTTCCGGAGTGTTATTGTCTTTTGAAGGGAAAACCCTAACTTTGGCCGCCACTGATCGCTACCGCTTGGCCGAAGAAAAAATTGCTTTAGTAGAGGAAGTGGCAACCCCCCGCCAAATTATTGTCCCGGCCCGGGCGGTACACGAAGTTAATCGTATTCTGACCAATGAGATGGTGGAGGTTTATTTGACAGAAGGGCAGGTCTGTTTTCGGACGGTTGATACCGAACTGGTTTCACGACTTATTGAGGGACAATATCCCGATTACCAACAAATCGTTCCCAAAAGTTTTACCACCGAAGCTGAATTGGAGAGGGTTGGGTTTGTTCAGTCTTTAAAGGCTGCGAGTTTGTTTGCGACAGAGACCAATAATGTGGAGGTTGACCTCAATCCCCAGACCAAACAAGTGGTGGTGAAATCCCAATCAGCTCAAGTGGGAGATAGTGAAATTAGTATAGACGCGAGTATCGTGGGGGAGAAGAATTCGATAATTTTTAATTACCGCTATTTGTTAGAGTGTCTTAATAATTTGCCGGAAGAGAAGATTATTCTAAAGGTCATCAGTGCTTCTGCTCCGGCAGAAATTGTTCCAGTTAAGCGTGATAATTATTTCTACCTGGTGATGCCCATCAAAATCTAAAATGGTTATCTCTCAGTTGACCTTAGAGAATTTCCGCAATCTTCAAAACCCTGATTTACGACTTAATCAGGGTTTTCTGGTATTAGTTGGGCCCAATGGGGCAGGGAAGACTAACTTCCTCGAGAGCATTTATTTTGCCGCTTCTCTGCGGCGGTTTCCTGAAAGTCAGGTTCGGCAGCTTTTTCAAGAAGGGAAAAGTTTCTTGCGGGTTAAATTTTCTGCGGTTGCTTCCGAAGAACCAGTCACCCAGGAAGTCTTTACCGAAATTTCCGAGGAGAAAATCTCTCAAATTTACAAAATCAATAATGTGCCTGCTGCCCGAAATCAGTATACCGGATTGCTGCCAGTGATAAGTTTTCTTCCCCAAGATTTAAATCTCTTGACTCGTTCTCCGGGCAATCGCCGAAGGTACTTGAACGAAACCCTATCTTTAGTTTCGGCCCAATATCGCTATACGCACCGGCAGTATGAGCAAGCCCTCAAACAGCGCAATCAGGCTTTGCAATACGAGACCCCCCCCACAGATTTAGAGATCTGGAATGAAAAACTGGCAGAGTACGGCAGTTTTGTTTGTACTGCCAGAGAAATTTTCCTTAATTATCTCAATCAAAACCTAGGGTCGATTGTCTCCCTTCTCTCCCCTGAGCTTTTGGGGTTAAAATTTCTTTATCAAATGTCCGCCGCCAGAAGCAAGCAAGAGTTCTTGGCAAAGCTTAAAGCAAATTTTGCCAAAGATTTTGAGAGCGGCAGCACTAGCAGTGGACCGCACCGGGATGATTTCCAAACCCGAATTGATAGTAAAGAGGCCGTGGGTTACCTATCGCGGGGCCAGATAAGAAGCCTGACCTTGGCCCTGAAGTTTTTGGAAAAACAGTATGTTCAAGAAAAACTTGAGAGGAACCCGATTCTGCTTCTTGATGATGTGTTCTCGGAATTTGATACCGCCCATCAGCAAAAGCTCGCGGAGTTTTTGAAAAGTTTTGAACAGGTATTTCTCACGACCACCCACTGGGAAGAAGTTAAAGATTTTTTACCCTCCACTACCCAGATTTATGAAATTGATAACGGCCTAGTCAAAGCCCATGTTTAAAAAACTTGGCGATACCCTCAAAGCCAAATTCAGCCGCCAGGACGCTCTCTCTCGACAGCTAGAGATTGTTAAGGTCTTTGACCTTTACAAGGCCGAGATTACAAAATTGTTTCCTTCTGATCAAGAAACAAGACCGCAAAGCCTCCGAAACAAAATTTTATCTATCAAAGCCACGGGTTCAGTCATGGCCAACGAGCTTCGTTTACAGGAAGCCGTAATAATTAAAAAGATCAATCAAGAGTTAGGAAAAGAGGTTATCAAGAGAATTGTTTATCGATTCTAACCAAATATTCTATCCAGTCCTGCGGCTTTTCTACTAAGAAACCTGATTTTTGGTGTTCCATAAGCTCGGGCAGAGCCCCGATTTTGGAAGCAATTATCAGAATGCCGCGAGCTTGTGCTTCTGCGACACTCATCCCAAATGATTCCGCCACTTTGGAAGGATAAACCAGAACGGAAATTTGGTAAAAGAAATCGTCTAAATCATTGACAAAACCAAGAAGTTTGACCCGTGATCCCAGATTATATTTATTGATTAGATTTATAATTTTCTCTTTTTCCGGTCCTTCGCCCGCAATGAGAATCTGCCAATGAGCATGCTTCGGTAACTCGGGAATGATAATCTTTAGGAAGTCCAGTACTCCTTTTTCGGGGTCGAGGCGGGAGAGAAGGCCAATAGTAAAGACCCCCGCTCTTTCTCCCCCTATCCCGACCTGTGTCGGGATAGGGGGAGATGCCTGCTCTGAGCGGAGTCGAAGGGAAGAGGGGGTTCCTGGATATATCACCTCAATCTTTTCCCCCGGCACCCCGAATTTTACAAATTCTGCTTTGGCAAACTTGGATACCGTAACAAGCTTGACTTGTTTAGCTAACTTCAGGTAGCGAAACTTTAAAGGATTAAGTATGAGCCACCGCCCGGGAATTTTGTGTTCCAGCCAGATAGTTTTTACCATATTGCCCTCTCCCCTGGCGGGAGAGGGATTAAGGGTGAGGGGGGTTAGAACCAGTTTTTCAGTTAAACTTTGCATAAATAGCGTACTGCCTGGCGGAGTTAGTTTGATCAATTTTCGAAATTTAAATTTTGCAATTAAATAAGTCAATGGCCAGAGCAACAGCGACCATTTGCTAGTTGGTTCCCAGCCCACAAATAATCGCCGCCTTGGCAAGTGGTGTTTTTCAAAGAGCCGGAAAAGATATTGATCAGAAGTAAAAAGCTTAACTTTTTTCCTCTGTTCTTGAAAATGTTTGGCTAGTTTCAGAGTGTGAAACTCTGCTCCGCCAAGGGAACTCTCTAGAGGGAATTTGAAAAAATAAATACTCGCCATGCCCTATGACCCCCTCTTAATCTCCCCCTCATGTCTGCCCGCCGAAGTGGAGGGAGGGGGAGGTGGGGAGGGGGTCCTAGCAAATATAATTTCCCTCACAAATCCTGCGGGTATAGCTTGGAAGACTACCAAAGCGGCAATGTACAGCGCTCCCCCTATGGTAATTTCTAAAATCCACGGCAGAGTCGCGAATTTAAAAAACCCAATGAGCACAAGAAGCGCGGGGACTGTGGGTCGCAAAATTTTTAGAGAAATTTTTTGGCCACTTTTTTGCCGCACTAAAAAGTAAGCAAAACTTGCCACCACTATTTCACTAATGACTGTGCCCCAGGCTGCCCCCCAGTAACTAAACCGAGGAATTAGCAAAAAATACAAAACCAGGCCCACCCCGGCTCCCAAGAGATATCCTTTGATCATCTTTTTTTGCTCATCTACCGCCACCACCGCATACCCAAACAAGGTCCCCAAAAAAATTGTGGCCGCGGCTAGCACCAAAATTTGCAAAACTTGAGGAGAGTCAAGATAGTGCTCTTGTCCTTTGAAAAGATCAATGATCTTTTGGGCAAAAATTATAAAGGTCGTGACCACTAAAACTGCGGTTAGGACCAGGGCATCAAATGAATTTTGCAGGATGGTTTTAAATTTTTGCCAAGAAGCAGAAAAAGCCGCTTGAGAAAGCAGGGGCATAATTAACCCCACAAACATGGCTGGAAAAGCCAGGAGCCCTTCCAGGATTTTGTAAGGAAGCGCGTAAATCCCTACGGCTTCCTCTGGCTGAAAAATTGAGAGAATCACGGTATCAGTTTTGAAATAAAGCAGGTTTAAAAATACCGCAAAAATCAGGGGCCAGGAAGCAGTCACGATCGCTTTCCAAATCTTTAGGTCAAAGCCAATTCCAAAGCGCTCGTAGCGGCGGGCAAACTTCAGGGTAAGGAAAAAACTCGCCGCATTTCCGAAAAGCAAGGCCAGAACAAAAAATGGTAAAGACAGGCCCTCGCGGATAAATAAATATACCAGCACCAGATTCAATGCCCGCCCGATAGTTTCCGAAACTACCACGAGGTGCTGGACTAAATGTTTTTGAAAAACCCCGATTAAAACTTGATTTATAGAGACAAATAAAAAAACCCCAATTCCCACAAACATAGTTTTTTTAACTAGAGGATCATAAGGAAAGAGGAGCGCGATCAGAGCTCCGAGACTTAAAGTCAATACCGCCGCCGCCAGCCTTAAGCCTAGGGCATTATTTAAGATTTGCGCATGATTAGTGCCAGGTTTCGAAATTTCTCTCACAACAAATAAATACAAACCCAAATCAGCCATCACCGAAAACAGCCCCAAGAAAGCAATGATCGTCGAGTATTGTCCAAAACCAGCCTCTTTGAGGTAGCGACTCAAGAGGGCGACGGTCACAATCCCCAGGAGGGTGGCGAAACTTTTGCCCACGGTTTGAGCCAGGGTGTTGTAGAAAATTCGCTTCTCAACCGACATTGAGATTTTTAATCCGTCTTACGAGCTCACTCGAACTTTGCTCCTTGCCGCCGCCAACATTGTACACCATCTTGATCCCCAGTTCGCGGCACAGCTCGACTTCCGGCACGGGGTCGCCGTCTGGTTTCCGATCGCCGCCGTTGGCGAAAATGTCAGGTTTTAAGTTTCTCAAATCAGTGCAGATGGAGATATCGGTTGTACCTGCTGCATGCCCGGTAATGATGACCTCGTCCACATAGCGGATCGCTTTGAGAATTTCCGCCCGTTCTTTCTCGGTTATGAATACAAAACCTTTTTTGAAGCGCAGCCAATTGTCATTATTAAGAATCACCACTAACCGATCTCCTAGAGCTTTGGCTTCTTTAAAAAGTTGCACATGGCCAATGTGCAGCGGATCAAAGCCACCGGATACGGCGACAGTCTTCATGCCTTTGTCTCGGCTATCATAATTTTTTGCTCCGGCGGAAGTTTTTCATAAAGATCCAAAATCAGCTTGGCTACGGCGTGGGGATTAGGGACGCGGTCAAACTCAAACCGGGTGGTTTCTCCCGCGGTTTGGACATAGACATTGCCATAGTTAAAAAAGTTTCCCAAGATCCCTTTGATTTCCGCGGTTACATCTTGGATGCGGCTTAAGTGCAGTTCCGAGGTGGTATGATGCAGAAGATTTCTTTGCGTCACATCTACCACTCGTTCATTGGTGACGATTTGGTAATTCAGATAATACAAAATCCAAATGGAAAACAAAGCGGCGAGCAAAAACATCAGGTAAATCGTTTTAAAAAGCGAAGCAATTTGCAAACCTGGTGCTTGCTCGAGGCTTGAGAACTGGGGAGCCACAAAACTGTCAAAGCCCAAAAGGACTGTCACAAAGATCAACCAGACGAGAATTTCGAGGGCAAGCACCATCCAATGTCTCCTGGTCAGGAGATAAATTTGTTCATTTTCTTGCTGGCCGGGAAATAAAAATTTAGATTTGAGCATAAGGAATCGCGTTTAAATTCGCCACCGCGGCCGCAAACAAAGAAATCATCAGGAGCAGGTAAAGGGCACTTAGGATTAAGCCCAAGGATTTGGATTTCCCAAAACGCAAAAGCACATAAATCATAATTAGACTAAATATTCCCAAAATTGTCATTGCGGCAAAAAACAGAATTTCAAATAAGAGTTTGGCCATGTTTGACTCCTAAATGTTCATAGGCAAGCTTGGTGGCCACCCGGCCTTTGGGAGTGCGCTCCAGCATGCCTAAACGCAGCAGATAAGGTTCATAAATATCAGCAATGGTATCCTCTTCTTCACTCGTGGCCGCGGCCAGAGAATTAATCCCTACTGGACCGCCTTGAAACTTTTCAATGAGGGTTAATAAAAACTGCCGGTCATTGCGATCCAGCCCCAGGGCGTCAACTTCCAGAAGCTCGAGAGCCGCGCGTGTGAGCTCGGCGGTAATTTGCCCATTGCCTTTAACCTCGGCAAAGTCCCGCACCCGGCGCAAAAGCCGGTTTGCAACCCGGGGAGTGCGCCTGGCGCGGGCACCAATCTCTTTGGCGGCTTCTCTGTCTATGGGAATATTTAAAATTTTTGCGGAGCGATTGACAATTGCTTGAGTTTCTTCTGGTTCATAATAGTCCAGGCGCAAGGTTACTCCAAAGCGGTCCCGAAGCGGAGCAGTGAGTAGGCCGAGTCGGGTGGTTGCCCCAATTAAGGTAAACTTCGGCAGGTCAAGTCTTACGGATCTTGCCCCTGGTCCTTTCCCGAGGATAATGTCAAAGCAAAAGTCTTCCATGGCGGGATACAAAACTTCTTCTACAATGTGAGGTAAGCGGTGGACTTCGTCAATAAACAAGACATCATTATCCTGAAGGTTTGTCAAAAGACTTGCCAAATCTCCGGCCCGTTCAATGGCCGGGCCAGACGTGACTTTGATTGCCACCCCCATTTCATTAGCCAGGACATGGGCGAGCGTGGTTTTGCCCAAGCCCGGGGGGCCATAAACCAGGACATGTTCCATAGGTTCCTGGCGTTTTTTGGCGGCTTCGAGAAAAATCTTCAAATGCTCTTTGATTTTTTCCTGGCCAATGTATTCCTGAAGCGTCCTCGGGCGCAGGGTCAGATCTAGTTGCTCCTCGTCTTGAAGGATCTGCGCCTGCGTCAGCCGGTCGTCTTTTTTTTGTTTCGAGGTTTTTTCAATCATTGTCTACAAATTTACAAATGGTTCCTGAACTGCAAATACCTACGAATACTATAGAAGCAAACATTTGTAGGTATCCGTAGATTCGTAGCATATATTTGTAGCTTAATTCTACCACCGCTAAAACTCGTTGACAAATCAGAATACTCCTGCAATATTAATGTGTCTTCTGCAAGTTTGTGAGAAGGCCCTGACATCTGGCAGTCGTCGTCCTCCCTGTACTTCGGCCCGGGCGACGCGAGCCTGGGCTTCGGCAGCTGGGATGTTCTTGGCGACCGCGATGGCCGTCGGGACGGCGATATTGGCCGAGGCCGTGTTCG
>CAYPVQ010000011.1:0-12002 GCA_964414215.1 uncultured Candidatus Saccharibacteria bacterium
CGTGGGGGCAAAAGTAATCTGGAACTGGACGCGCTCGCCGGGGTCTGCAGGAATAGAAGCAGCGAAGCTAGTGTTGTCAGTGACGTTTTTGACGAGTTTAGTAATGGTGAGGTCGCGGGTTGCTTGAACCTGCGGCGCCTGAATCTGAAACCCTCGACAAGAAGCCACATTTTGCCCGTTAACCTCGATATAACTATTGTAATCGCCAGGATCGTAGCCTGAAGGAATCACTATGGTGTCGTAGACATCGTATATCCCCTGGGAGGTGGCCTGAACCGCAGAGCGGAAAATCTTTGCAGGATTAGTGCTAAGCTGATTGACCAGATTAAAGCTTTGATAAGGCTGCAACCCGACTACTTGTTCTGAAACATTGGCCCTGCTCAACCTTTGATCTGAATCAGCAACACGTCGCGAACCGCGTAGATCCGTGCTCGAAACAGTTGGCTGATCCCAAGTGTAAGTGCAAGTCACAGGGATAATTTGGACGCCCACCCGCACATTCACGCTGTCAGAAACTGACTGATTAGAAATGAAGGCTGTTGCGGTATTTGACAAATAATAAGTCCCCGAAGATGTAAACTGCGAACTTGGGGCAACTACCGCCTTGTAGCTAATCTCTCGAGTAGTTCCCGGACTTACAGTATTAATATTAACTCCGGAACTCGAGAAAAATGCAGACGAACTAATTGGTGTATTATCAACCGTCACTGATCCGCTCAAAGTCAGCCGCGAATCCATAACGTCTTTCAGATAGACATCTGGAACAGCATTATTAGAAGCGGAAACCCAGATGCGGTATTCCACTGTCTCGCTAGGCTTGGCCCCAACTTCTGTGTCTTCAAACGCCGTGCCAGTCGTAAAATTTTTGACCTGCTTTTGGATGGCAAGCTGCCCCGGCTGCGGCGGAGGCGGCGGGCTAGAAACCTGGAGCTTGAAATTCACAAAGCCCGCATATTCCCAGCAGCCGCGGATGTCGCCAATGCTGGTGCCATTAAATATCTCGTCCGGCCGCTGAATAGTTTGAGGATTGGAATTCTGATTGGCATACCACACCACGCTTCCGGGAACGAGAGAAAGTGACAAAGGCTGCGATCCGGAAATATAAACATTAATATCTCCGCCTTTGTCCCAGCTGTAAACCGGAGTCGCGTTCTCCGCACTGATCCTCGCGGAAATCGTATGGGTCGAAGCCGCTGTGCCCAAACCGGGATTTGCGAACGCTTGAACCACAGTATTGATTGCCACATTCTCGTCGAGGTCTGGCGTGCCATTGTGATAATAAACCGAGAACTGGATAACCTCACCAGCGCTGGCTTGAATGCCCGCGTCGTGATCAGACTGCGAATTACTCCAGCTTTCCCCCCGACTTTCATTCTTGGCATCAAGCAGAGGATAATCAGTGTCCTGCACTCCTGTATAAGCAATCGGAAAAATATTAAACTGCGGCCCGCCAGCTGACGCCAAAGGCGAACTTAAAAGAATGGCAAAAACTCCGGCCGCTGAAACCAGAACAAGAGTTTTTTTTAAATCAAGAAATTTGGTTAGCATTGTTATCCAAGAGTATTATGCCCGCAATTAAATAACAACACATCGTATCAAAAATTACCCTTTTTGTCAATGATTTTGGCAAATTTCTGGAAATTTTGGCTTAGTTTAGAGAAAAATTGAGGGAAGAGCGGTTATCCAAGCCGCCCTTCCCTATAAAACTAGAAGCCCTCCCCTGCCCCCAGAGGCTTAAGGCCGAAGCCGCCTCAAAGCCTCGCTCACCGCGCGCGTTTTGCGCTCCTCAAGCGCGGCGCTTGCGCTAGCGGGTACGGAAACGCCCGGCGCCATCGCTGTTCCCCCCACTAAGGAAAACCCCGGCCGCGGCGGCGGTGCGGCGGCGCTTGCTGCACCAGCAGGGGTGGAAACTCCGGCCCCCACCCCCACCGCAGTACCTCTCGCGAAGGAAAGCCCTGGCCGCGGCGGCGGAAAACCCGGGGGCTTCACCACTGGTGGTGGAGGAAGTTGCACCGGGACCCTCTCCATCCGGTCTGCCAAAACGACGGGAGTGAAGTTTACTTTCCTTCCCGGCTCTGCAAAACCACAGAGCATTTCCCCGCCTCGGCCATCCGAAATAAGAACTTGGACTCTGTCCTCATCCCAGATGACCCGGCCTCCACTAAAACTGCCTTCTTGTCCCCGCTTGAGCCCCCTGAAGACCTCTCGCCCCTCAACGAAAACCTTCGCCCGGTTATCCTCAGGATTCAAGGCATTGGCCACCATATAGGCACCCGCGGAGTATCCACCGCTTCGCAACCCGGCCATTCGGCGCTGACTTTTATGGCTTACGAGGTAACTAGCCAGCCCGCCAGTGCCAACCGAGGAAACTAGTTCAAAGAAGTTCCCCCACGAAGTGAAGGCCCCTAGCGGAGTCCGCTGCATCCACGAAGCGCTAAAGTCCACGTCAATCTTCGGGCAACCCGCGCAAGGTTCCCTGACCGGCACCTCGCGGTCCCGATACACGATCTTTTCGACTGGTACTTCGACGCGCTTCTCGACTATTCTTTCGACCGGCACTTCTATCCGCTTTTCCACTACCTTTTCCACTTCCACGGGCACTTCCACGCGCTCAACACGGCCGATAAAGTTAAGGCCATTACCGCAGTTCTTACCGATACCCATTCTGGTCCCGTTATTGAGAGTTAGGACCCAGGTATCGATGGGGTGGTTTCCCGACCACATCACGGGGCCGCGGGACTGCAAAGTACCAGGCTGTTTAGCCCCGAAGCTGACCTTGGCAAAAAGTGCCTTGGAAGTATTCGGAAGAATCGGCTCACCTTCCCTCCACTCTGCCTTGCGCGCCCGAGCCTCCTGGATGTGCGAATCCCTAAACCCGGCCTCAAGCATAATCTGCCGGAAGCTGTCAGACTCAAGGACCTGTTCCAGGTCCTGCCGCGTCATGACGCCGCCAGGAAGGGCTGGCAGGCCGCCAGCAATCTTCCAACGAAAAAGTTGCGTAGCAGAGTCGTACTGGATAATCGCCTCCTCTTCAGTGACAAGCCGTCGCAAGGGCAGACTCGAGTCTAGCGGCGCCTCAAGCTCCTTCAGAAGCTGATCAATCCTCTCCTTGAGCTTCAGAATTTGCTGGCGCTGCTCCTCGGGATCTGACCGCCGCGGGCGGTCCTGTTGTCCCAAGGCCAACGATACAGATACACCAAACACCAGTACTGCTATCAGAACTCTAGCCAAAACTTTCATAACTTTCATGTTGTCTCTCCTTCGAATTTTTTGGTCGTCGGGCTTCTGAAACACTAAACAATATCAAACAGCGATTAGTCCATTATCCTATACTTTTGGACGAGGCTTGTCAAAAGAACGCGAGGCTTTTACAATGCAAACTCCGTCCCCCTTCCCCATCTTCGGGCAATTATGACAATCATGATTAGGCGCTCATGATTGATTTATTCTGTTTCGCAAAACACCCCAAGCCTAA
Organism: uncultured Candidatus Saccharibacteria bacterium; assembly: GCA_964414215.1. GTDB lineage: Bacteria > Patescibacteriota > Doudnabacteria > UBA920 > 2-01-FULL-46-14 > CAYPVQ01. The sequence goes on from CAYPVQ010000011.1 coordinate 3,476, forward strand.
TAAAAAAGAAGGACAGCCTCGTCAGACGAGGTCTGTCCTTCAGAAATGTTCGCGGTGAGGCGGGATTAGCCCCCGGGCTCCGCCAGGAGCTGTCGGATCTTCTCAACCGCATCTTTCCCGTGCTCGCCTAGCTTCTCCTGAAGCCTCGCAAGCACGGCCTCCCGGTGATCCTCGGAGAGGGTCTTGAGGTACTGGACGAACTCCCGGACCTCTTTTTCCTCTTTCTTATCCCTCTCAGCTGCAAGCCGTTCCTCACGGAACGTCTCGCGAACTGCTTGGAGATTGCGGAGCGAGGCCGAGGGACCGGCCTGGATCGCGTTAGCCACGAGAGCCTGCGCGAGCGGTTGGGCCACGGGGTGGTCGAGCGAGAACGACCAAATCCCGAACACCTCATTGTAGGAATTCCGGAAACGCGTTCCGGCATTCCCGACCGCGGCATAGACCACCTGCCCATCTCGCACTAGTTCCACGTACAGAACCAGGTTGGCAGTAATAGTTTTGCTCGCTCTTCCAAAGAGACGAGCGTAATCCGCGGCCAGCCAGATGATGTTCCCGAGGCGATCAGTCGGAAGGGATTCCCAGGCGCGATTCCGAAAGACCCGCTCCCCAAGCTGGATCGCGTTGCCGATACGCTGGAAATCAACCCCCCGATACCTCACCTGTTCCGAGGCTACCGCGTAGAAGCCTCGGAGGTGGGTCCGGGTCATTGACGGGGAGGTTACCACCTTAAACCCCGCTTGAACGAACCGATTGCGGGCCGCAACCTGGGCGATGGGCCCTAATGACCCAGCCGGATTGTCTCCGGCAAACACTGGCCCAGCGGCGCCGGCATACAACAACCCTCCGTACAGTTGGGTGCCGGCTAGAAAAGCCAGCTCCCCACCGTAAAACAGGGAGTTGAATCGGTCGGCATAACCGTACCGGTACTGTTCGAGACTCGTGACCTCGCCAACAAAAACACCTTCGTTGGCAATATCCAGCTCGGTCCGGGCCTCCTCCCACGACCCGAACGGGTCAGTGAGAGAGTGCGTCGTGGCTGCAGCGCCCTGCCCGCCGCCAGGCCCTCCTTCGTGCGCCTCTGGTGAGATTGGGCACACAGGAGTATGCCAATGAGTATAGGGGTAAACCATCCACCCCTCTTTCTTCTCGGCCGAAACCGAGGAGACGGCCAAGACGGCCGCCAAGAACACCCAAACCAAAAACATCTTTGTTCTCATAATCCCTCCTTGTGGGAAATCAAAAGAGCCCCCTATCTTAGCATAAACAAAAGCTTTTGTCTAGGGCCTTGTGTAGTACTACTATATAACGATCGTTATACAGTGATCTAGAACCCTACAAGCTCGATTGTAACTACATAACGCTGACGCGCCGTGCCCACCGGCCAAGAAGTCGATAAATTCAAATGATAACCTCCGAGATCGGCAAATTGCGCTGGGTCATTTTTGGCATAGACTTTTTGCGAGCGCACCAGAAAGCGGTACTTGCGCTCTTCTCCTCTCACCCCGTAAACTGTCAGCGAAACCTCGTCCCCAGCCTGCAAAGAATTAAGTTTGGTAAAAACTGTCTTGAAATTCCCATCTCCTGGATTTCCTGAAGAATGCCCGTGAATCGAAGCAGTTCCTCTTTGCCCAGGATAAGGAGTAGCCGGATGATGAGCAGTGCCATATTTAAGGTCCTCTTCCATGCGGGCAAATTCTTTGCTCCAAATAACTGGTGCCTCGATCCCCAATTTGGGAATACTAATCACTCCCGGTTTTGTCGGATCAAGTTGAAAACTATCAAAAGGCAGGGGGGGCAACCGGGAGGATGAAGAAGTTGGTGGTGTAGGATAAGAAGTAATCTGCCCCGCAACCTGAAGCTCCCTTTGCAGATTTTTGCGCGAGGTAATGCTCGTGCTATCAAAATTTTGCGCAATGATTTTTTCTTGCTCGACAGTTAATCTTCCGATCCACAAAGGATTGTAGCCATTGAGCACTTCCCGGCCATCATCATAGCCATCCCCATCCGTGTCGAACTTCAAAGGATTTGTGCCAAGATAAAATTCGTAAAGATTGGTTAGGCCATCGCGATCCACATCATTATTGGGAACAAAAATCTGGGGATCAGAAACATACACATAATATTTCTGGAGCCACTTCTGGTACTCGGGAGAGATTTTTTCGAAGGCCTTTTGCTGCTCCCTTCCGGGAGACAGCAAAAACCAACTTCTGACTTGCTCCAAAACTGCGCCAAAATTCAAAATCACATAGAAAAATCCCAAAGCTACGACAAAAATGAGAGGATAACGCACAATATCGCGAGAGAAAAACCGGCTTAAGGGTGAGCCAAATTCACTCAGAGTAATCTCTGGCTCTGGAAGAGCTGGAAGAGAAGGTGCTGGCTCTGTCACTGGTACAGGAATCTCTGCTGGTGCTGGTGCTGTGGGCGAAGGGGGGTAGTGATCCGCCTGCGGCGGGCTACTACCCCCCAAAGCAAAACCTTCGGGCTCTATACCCAAAAGTTCGCGAATCGTTTTTATATGTTGAGTTTGCGCCATAACTGACATATTTGTAACAAAAAATCTTAGCATAAAAAACCCCTCCTGTCAATGTTTTTAAGTTTCAGTCTTTCTTCTTTTTTCTTTCGGCGGCCAGAATCGAGGCGCGCAAAAGGGTATCAAAAGTCCCGGCGTCAATCCATTCGCCCTTCACAATATCTACCTTAAGTTCCCCGCGTTTGAGGTACCAGTTGTGTAACTCGGTAATCTCATACTCGCCGCGCGCCGAGAGCCTAACTTGCTTCGCCGCCTCCACCACCCGATTGTCATAAATATACAAGCCGGTGATGGCGTAATTGGAAAGGTAAATCCTAGGCTTCTCTTCAATCTCAACTGCTTTCATGCGCTCGTCAAATTTTACCACGCCAAACCGTTCGGGATCAGGAACTTCTTTAGCAAAAATGTTAGCGCCGGATTGAAAATTTTTAATGGTCTCGCTAAAATCATCTTCAAAAATGTTATCCCCCAAAATCATAGTGACATTATCCTCCCCGATAAAGTCGGCGCCAATGACAAAGGCTTGGGCCAATCCTTCGGGCTTGTCCTGAATTTCATAGGTAAATTTCGCGCCAAATTCTTTACCGGAACCCAAAAGATTCAAAAAGTCTCCGGCCCGCTCAGAGGCAATAATAATCAAAATCTCCTTGATCCCACCGCGGAGCAAAGTTTCTAAGGGATAAAAAATCATGGGCTTATCATAAACCGGCAGCAATTGTTTGCTCGTAACTTTGGTAAGTGGTTTAAGCCTTGTTCCCTCCCCACCCGCTAGGATAATGCCTTTCATAAATCAACCTCTCTCCAACTCTCCCCATCACTTGGGGAGAGGATTTCCCTCCCTCTTTCCCTCCCCAGGAGCTGGGGAGGGATCAAGGGAGAGGTCGAGTTTTAAAAACTCCTCGAGCGCACTCTGCCAACTTCTCATCGGCGGAAGCTTGGTGTTTAACAAAACCCCATATTGCGGCCGCTTTGTGGGCCTGGGAAATCGTGTTGCTGATACTGGCATAAGTTTAACATTAACTTGAGCAATTTTAAAGATTTTTTGGGCAAACTCATACCACGTCGCCGACCCTGCATTTGTTCCGTGATAAATCCCAAATGGCAAATGGTTATCAATGAGGTATTTAGTCAGTTTGGCTAAATCTGGAGCATACGTTGGGCAAGAAACTTCCTCATCCACTACTTCAATTTCATTTTTGGTTTTTGCCAACTCTAACATTAGTGTCACGAAGCTTTTTTTCCCTCCGGGTTCACCCTCACCCTTCCCCCTCTCCCCTCGAGGGAGAGGGTAGGGTGAGGGGGTCTCTTTTCCAAACAACCGCGACAATCTTATCAAATAAAATTTCTCCGTATTCTTCTGCAATTCCTGTTCCCCTAAAAATTTACTCTGCCCGTATTTGGAAATTGGATTCGGCAAGTCCGATTCGACGTATCCTTCCTTCTTGGTCCCGTCAAAAACATAATCAGTGCTGTAATGAACAATCAGGATATCTAACTCTCGACACGCGGCTGCCAGGTAGCCAACAGCATACCCATTGACTGCGTTAGCGACTTCTGGTTCACTCTCCGCTCCATCAACATTAGTATACGCCGCCGCATTGATTACCAAGTCTGGTTTCAAATTTGCAATCTGCAACCTGCATTCTGCCTTCTCGGTGATGTCAATTTCGTCGCGGTCCCAGCCGATAACCTCATTCCCATCGCCAAAAACCCTCACCAGTTCCTGACCTAGTATGCCTTTAGCGCCCAGGATTAAAACTTTCATTGCTCCGCTTTAAACACAAATTTGCAAATAGTACCATAGTTGGTACTATAGGACTTTTTATTTGATAGAATCAGCTATTTCAGAATGCATTTGTGTACTGCCGGTCAAAATAATCTTTATTTTTCTCTTTCAGCGGCTTCCACCACGCTTCTTTCTCCTTGTACCACTCGATCGTCTGCCGCAGGCCTTCTTCAAAATCTACTTGCGGCTGCCAGCCTAATTCATCTTTGATCTTTGACCAATCAATCGCGTATTTCACGTCATGCCCGGGCCGATCTTTGACTAATTCAATATCGTCTTCACTTTTGCCTAGGAAGTTACAAATTTTTTTGGCTACCTCGAGATTAGATATTCCTTCATCCATCCCCCCTACGCAATAAATCTCGCCCACCCGGCCATTCTTAAGAACCAAATCAATCGCCCGACAATGATCTTCGACAAACAGCCAGTCGCGAATCTGGTTTCCCGGAGTATAAATAGGGATCTTTTTGCCTTCCAGAAGATTGGTAATAGCTAAAGAGATAAATTTCTCCGGGAACTGATAGGGGCCATAATTATTTGAACAGTTGGTAATCGTGATTGGCAGACCGTAAGTTGCGTGATAAGCATTGACCAAGTGATCAGAAGCCGCTTTGGACGCGGCATAGGGACTGCGAGGGCGAAAAGGACTTGTTTCGTTGAATTCTTCTTTCGAATTCAGCGGCAGCTGCCCAAAAATTTCGTCTGTCGATATATGATGGAATCTTTTGATTTCATGCTTCACTGCGGCATCCAAAAGCACCTGCGTTCCCACGACATTGGTACGGATAAATTCCGCGGGGCCCAGGATGGAGCGATCCACGTGCGACTCGGCCGCGAAATTCACCACTGCCTCAACTCCAGCCATTGCCTCGTCAACCGCCGCAGCGTCAGCAATATCCCCCTTGACAAATGTATGTCGATCGACATATTCTTGTCCCAATATGTCTTTGAGGCTTTCTAGGTTCCCGGCGTAAGTTAATTTGTCAAAATTAATTATCTCATCTTGCGGATGACCATTTAACCAATACCTTATGAAATTGGAGCCGATAAACCCAGCACCACCGGTAACAAGAATTTTAGTCATTTCTTTTTTTGGTCTTCTACATATAATTTGTACTTGTAAATCGCCGTAATAGTCATGGCATCCATGATTTCACCCTTATGAATCATGTCCTCGATCACTGACAAAGGTTCTTTTCGAATAGTAATGTCTTCACTGCCATCATGATTAGATTCTCCCCTCGAAAGGCCTGAGGCAAAAAAATAATCATCCGTCTCTTTGATGATACCAGCATAAGGATATGCTTTGCCTATATGAACCCAGAGTTTAGCCACAAGTCCGGTTTCTTCCAAAAGTTCGCGCTTCGCGGCCAAATGCGGCTCTTCGTCGGAATCCCTGCCGCCGGTCGGTACTTCCCAGGAATAATTGTCCACTGGATATCGGCTTTGTCCCACCAGATAAATCTGGCCGTCATCTTCCGCGGCCACGATAGCTACGCCATTATGCGGCTCCAAGATCCCATAGATAGATTCGCGGCCGTCCGGCTGAATGACCTTGTCTTCCCGCACTTTGATCCAGGGATTTTGGTAAACATATTTACTTGACAATTTTTTCCAGCCCATTTCCTCAAGTCCCTGTTTCCCAACTTGTTAGATATTTCTTCTGCTCTGCCGTTAACTCGTCTATCTTTATGCCCATCGCAGCTAATTTTAAGCTTGCGATTTCTTGGTCTACCTCCTCTGGCAAAGCATAAACTTGACTCCTAAGCTTGCGGTGGTTCTTAACAATATATTCCGCGGCTTTTGCCTGCCCCGCAAAGCTCATATCCATGACTGCGGCGGGGTGACCTTCGGCCGAAGCGAGATTGACCAGCCGACCGTCGGCAATGAGGAAAATAGACCTTACCCCCTCCTTCCCTCCCCCTTTCCTAAAGGAAGGGGGAGAAACTTTTCTATTGTCTTTCTCCTCCATGCGAAGGGGGAGACCTGCCCCGTAGCGTGCCGACCCGCCTGCCGGACGGGCAGGTTCATCGGCTCTGCTACTGGGGTGAAGAGGGGGTAGTGTATACTCTTTCAAATTCGGCCTTACTTCAATAATTTCCTTTGCCAATTCTCTCAGTCCCTTCACATTTATCTCCACATTAAAATGCCCAGCATTGGCCAAAATCGCGCCGTCTTTCATGCGCTCAAAATGATCTAAATCAATTACTTTTGAATTGCCCGTCGCGGTGACAAAAATCTCGCCGATGGCAGCAGCCTCAAGCATACTTATTACTTCGTAGCCATCCATCCGGGCCTCCAGCGCCCGAATCGGATCGACTTCAGTAATTATTACCTCTGCTCCCATGCCGCGCGCGCGCATTGCAATTCCTCTACCACACCAGCCATAGCCAGCCACGACAAACTTTTTTCCTGCCAGTAACATATTAGTAGCGCGCAAGATCCCATCAATTGTCGACTGTCCCGTACCGTACCGATTATCAAACATAAATTTGGTTTTGGAGTCGTTGACCGCGATCACGGGGAATTTGAGCTTACCGCTCTTGGCTAAACTTTTAAGTCTCAACACTCCCGTCGTGGTCTCCTCTGAAGATCCCCAAACCTTGCGAGACAATTTCTCCCGCTCGTCATGCAAAAGACTCACCAAATCCGCTCCATCATCCATGGTCACATTGGGACCAAAATCCAAAACTTGATTGAGATGCTGGTAATAAACTTTGCGGTTCTCGCCCCGCTTGGCGAATACCGGAATTTTGTAATGAGAAACTAAAGCGGCCGCAACGTCATCTTGGGTTGATAACGGATTAGACGCGCAAAGCGCCAATCTCGCCCCGCCCGCTTTCAACATCAGCATCAAATTCGCAGTTTCCGCCGTCACGTGCAGGCACGCTCCCAAAACGACTTTCTTCAAGGGCTTGCGCTTCGCAAAGTCCTCGCGAAGTTTTGCTAATACGGGCATCTCCCGGGCGGCCCAGTTAATCCTGTTTCGTCCGCGATCAGCGAGTTTTATTTTTTTAATGTCGAATCGCATTTGATAAATGTAGCGGAGGCCTTTAGGCCTCCATGCCGATAAACCTATCCTCGACTCCGATCGGGGATCGGCTCGCTACAGTGGAAACCTAAAGGTTTCCGTTACATCTTAAAAGTTTCTCTTGCGTCTTATCACTACTCCTCCCCACTTAAACCTATGATTCTGTGTCCCATACTTCTCTACTGCAAAACTTGCAACCGCTGCCCCGAGCTCGCCGCATCTTCTCAAATTATACCCTAAAACCAGCCCCTTGAGAAACCCCGCGCGGTACGCATCTCCGGCGCCCGTGGGGTCGAGGACGCGCCGCGGCTTGGCAATGCCGATTTTTATTCTGCGATTACCTGCGGTTATTTCCGAACCCTTTGGGCCCAACGTCCTCACTATAACTATGTCATTGCGATCCGTCCGCCTCGGCGGACGGAGAAGCAATCTCACTGCCCAGGGGATTGCTTCGTCTCCGCCTGTGGCGGATCCTCGCAATGACAAACGACGAGTAATCACCCCAATCTCATAATCATTTCCAATCAAAACCCTTGCCCCCTTTATCCCCGTTTCTAATTCTGTTTTCGTGAGAGCTGTGATTTGCTGCCCAGGGTCAAAAATATAATTCACGCCTTTGCTTGCGTAGTGCTTTGCAAGCTTTATCATATTCCTTGGATTCTCCGCAGCAATTATCCCCCAATCTCCCTTCTTTACCCGAGGCAATTCCATCGGTTCATTCATCGCTCCCGCATAAAAGCCTGTGATCTGGTTATCGTCGCGGTCAGTGATAATATAGGCCGTGGCGGTTGATAACTTTTTTGAGATAACTATATATCTGGTATCTACCCCGCGTTCCGCAAGGTAATTTCTTATCCCTACCTCTTCTCTCCCCAATCCCCCCAATATTCTTGGCTTCTCTCCGAGAAGCGCCAAGTTATAACAAATATTAGCAGCCGTGCCGCCAATGTTAACCTCAAGACGATTGATCCCAAAGCTCACATTTAAAATATGGATTTTCGAGGGGTCAATGTGTTCGGCAAATCTCCCTGGAAAATCCATGATAGTGTCGCGAGCGATGCTGCCGGAAACAAAAATTTCAGCTCTGTCGTCATTGCGAGCATCCGAAGGATGCACGGCAATCCCCTGAAGGTTGAGATTGCTTCGCTTCGCTCGCAATGACATTATATGATCTGCT
>CAYPVQ010000011.1:12012-17244 GCA_964414215.1 uncultured Candidatus Saccharibacteria bacterium
TTTATCTTCTTCGCCGTCGCGCCCATTTCGCCTTCTGCCTATCTGTCTCGACCGGCCCAAGCCCGGAATCCATCCTCCTCATGCCGCGGAATGACGTGGAAATGCAGATGATCCACAGCCTGCCCTGCTGCCGTGCCAGTATTGACCCCAATATTATAGCCATCTGCCTCCATGGCTTTAACAATTGCCGGCGCTACTTTCTTGGCAACCGCAACCATCCCGGCCAAAACCTCATCCGGCGTTTCGTGAAAGCTATTGTAGTGCTCCCGTGGGATGATAAGCGTATGACCAAAGTTTATGGGATTAATATCAAGAAACGCGATATATTTTTCGTCTTCATACACCCGCTGGGAAGGCGTCTCCCAAACGACAATTTTACAGAAAACACACTTGGACATACTATCAACCACAGATGCACAGACAACACGGATTCCACGGATTTTTATCTGTGGTATCTGTGGTACATGTTATATTCTATTCCAATCAAACCCAATGGCGGGATCATTATACGGCAATCTTTTTTCATCTGGATTTTCAGGATTGTAAGCTTCGGAGGTGAAATAAATCATGAGCACTGGTTCTTGGGATAAAACCTTATACCCGTGCGCCACCCCCACGGGTATGACAATGAGTTTGTAATCATCTTGGCCAGCGTAGAGGACATTGGTTTGTTTGTAAGTTTGAGAGGAGGCACGTAAATCATGCAGGACAACCATAATTTTTCCTGTGGCCGCAAACCATAAATCATCTTGCCGTTCGTGCAGATGAAACCCTTTGATCGTGCCCTGATATGCTACGGTCATGGTGGATTGCCCGAACTTTCGAAAAAACTCGTCATCCGAGCGCAGAATCTCCATCAAAAAACCTGGTCGAATATTTGCCTGCTCGGCATCAGGCACATCCTGATTGACTATTAAGTTTTTAACCTTGACGCCCTCAATCATTCACTTACGCTTATAAACTCAAATCTACTTCTTTCTCCTCTTGAGCCCTCATTAACTTTAATTTCACTCTCTCGCCGCGCTTTTTGGCAAGGAGCACATCTTGAAAGCTCTCGGTAGGAGTTAGTTCTCGATCGTCAACGGCATATACAAAATCGTTTTCGCGCAAAGACGCGGGAGCCGACTTTACCAGTATGCCATATTTTTGAGGAAGACCCAAAAGTGCAGCCTGACTTGCCCCCAAAATTTGGTAGCTCATCTTAAGACTTGGCCAAGCCACTCTTTTTAAGCTTAAAAAGTTCTTGAGCGAAAGTTGTAATTCCTCGGCTCGGACAATCAATAAATTTTTGCCAATCTGGGTGAGTATCCCGACGAGTGCCGCATCCCGATTGACAAAGCTTGCTCCCAAATCACGCGAAGTAAAACTTAAATCAGTCTGCAAGGTAGCATTCAGGGTACTGAAATCATAAGTGGTTAGGAGACTAGGCAGAGGCAAAGCTCGCTGCGAGACCACTACACTCTTCACCAAAACCTCACCAGTACCGGCAGTTGGCCAAATTGCTAAAATCCGTTCCCCCACCTCTAGCCCCTCGCTAAAACCCTGTTTGATGACTGGCAAGTCAGCGCTATCGATCTTGAGAAATGCCAAGCCCAAGAGAGGATCAGTGGCTAAAACTTTCGAGACCTTTGGCTCCTGGCTTTCGGTCAAGATAATCGTGATCAAACTTTCCGGACGAACTAAAGCCGCGGGGGTAGCAACTACTCCGTCACTGGTGACAATGATCCCCGGAGCAGTCCCCAGGAGGCGAAATTTGGAAGTGCCAAACTCTCCTTGGTGGAAATAGACAGAGGCAAGTGAATTTTTGATTCGACTTGCGACTTCGACATTATTCACCCCTTCGTTGATGCGAATCTCCTCACGTTTGGTTATGATAATTGGGGTTCGCGGGCTTAAGAGGGGTAAATTTTTAAGCCCCGGCAGAGTGGAGAGATAAGGCAGAACCACGCGTTCCAAAAGAATTCCGCCAATGCCGCCGAGGACGAGCACGAGAATTATTAATAAAACTATTTGCCTCAATCCTAATTGATACTTCACCCCGTTAGAAATCCCTAGGTTTAATAATTATAGTCATGATTTTACTACAGCCCGTTAGAATTAAGATTTCTAACGGGGCTATTTTATGGGCTGCCAGGCTGAACTCAAAAAGGTCAGCAAAAGCAAAACCACCATCATCCCAGTTTGAAAATAGATTTGCTGACGAGTCAGGGCCTGTTCCTGCTGAAGCCTCGTGAACATGTACATTAGATAAATGATGGCAAAAATAATGACGGCGGCTGTCAGAAAATGGACGGGTAAAAATTGCACTGCCCAAGAAATTTCTACCACGATGAGGGAGAAAAGCAGGGTTCGGAGCAAGGAAAACCGTGCCCAAAACCACAAAAAAAACAAACTAAAACTCAAAAGCGACAGAAGCCACCAAGGCGGCGTAAAAAAGAAATTCACACTCCACAGTAAAGTTAAAAGCAGAAAAGCTGAGGATAGGGGAAACAAGTCTTTACCTAAGCGTGTCCGCTTCCAGTAAAGCAGACTGCCTAAAAGGGCCAAAAGTATTTTCAGGGCTAGAGAAGAGATGGCAGCAAGGGTACCAAACAAACCTAAAAGAAACAGAGTTGGGAAAATTAAGTTTTTGGCTTTCTCTTTGAGAAGATAATAGTTGAGAAGCAATTGAGTTACAATAAAAATTCCGGTCCACCGCAAAAACTCCCCAAGACTGCTGTATCCTTTGAGGCTCAAAGCCAAGATCAAGCCCAAAAAAATGGCGTTAATTATTTTCTCTAACCGAGGTTCCATAATTCAGGATGAGGATTACACCGCCGATGATCATCATTAAAAGCGCAGTCAGCTGATCAACCCGGAAAGAATTTATTAGTAAACTGTCCACTCGCAAGCCTTCGATAAAAAAGCGTCCCAGAGAATAAAGAATGAGATAGCTTCCCACTAATATACCAGGTTTGTGTCGCTCTCGCAAGTAATAGAGAAGGAGCAAAAAAACTCCCAAATCCCAAAGCGACTCATACAAAAAAGCGGGGTGAAAATACGGCTCTTCGAGATAAGGCAACGGGCGAAATTCTGGAGGGATATATATGGCCCACGGCAAGTTTGTCGGCCTGCCAAAAGCTTCATGGTTAAAAAAATTTCCCCATCGCCCCAGGCTTTGGGCAAGCGGGGTTACTATCGCGAGCAAATCCGCAAAGTTTAAAAAGCTAATCCTCCCGGCTCTTCGGGAATAGATAAATGCGCCAAGCACCCCGCCCAGGAGGCCGCCGTAAATTGATAATCCCCCGTGCCAAATTTTAAAAATCTCTATGAGGTGCTCCCCAAAAAACGACCAGGAGAAAATTACGTAATAAGCTCGCGCTCCCAAAAAGCCAAAAAAAACAATCCACGGCAGAGCGTCATCAATCTGATTTGGTTCCACGCCAAATCTGGGCGCTAATTTTCTTGCTGCGATATAACCTCCCAATACCGCGACCGCTAGTGTCAAACCATATAAATTCGGAGTCATTGTTTTTCTTCCATTTCAAAACAGACTCGTCTGTTTAAGAACATTCTGCCGCGGCTGAGGTTCTGCAAACTCAACCGGAATCTCCCGAATCTCAAAAAAATCTTTATACAAAAGCTTTCCGTGTTTTTGGCCGTAATCGTAAATTTCTTTGGTTAATTTCACGTCATTCAGACAATACTTTTTAAGCTCCTCGTGCTGCCCGGTTTTGTAAAGATTTATCGCCGCGAGCCCAGTACCAGTTTTTCCTGTTCCTAAAGTGGCTTGGGCTACGGTCTCAAGACTAATTCGGTGTCCTAAAACTTTTTCGATTTCCATTAAAATATCCAGGGTGGGCAAGGTTGCGAGAGCGAAATTAAAATAGGGCTTGAGCACCGCATAGTCAAACTGGAGGAGGTTGAAGCCAATGACTTGATCAGCTTCTAAGAGCAGCTCCCCTAATTTATGAAGCCCCCGCTCGGTAAAAACCTGATACTGGTTAACCGGATAAGAATAAATCCCGGCAATTGAGACTCGCAACAAATGGTGCTTGTTGCGACTCCCGACTTCGGTAAAGTCTTTCTGGGTTTCCAGATCCAAGATAACCTTATTAAGCATAACAGTTTTGTAATTATACCAAATTTTTGCTATATTGACGACATATGCGAACTTATACCAAAAATACTGTAGACCAGATCGGCAAATCAGTTAAAATCGCCGGCTGGATTAATACTCGGCGCGACCACGGAAAATTAATTTTTTTGGATATTCGGGATGTAACCGGAGTTGTGCAGGTTGTGGTTAATCCCAAAATCGCGCCCGAAGCCCATAAAGTAGCCTCTGACCTGCGCAACGAATATGTTGTGGAAATTACGGGCAAGGTCAATAAACGGCCGGAGAATCTGATTAATCCCAACCTCGCGACCGGCACTGTGGAAATCGAAGCCAATAGTATTGTCATCTTAAGCCCTGCGAAGGATCTCCCGTTTCAGCTTGACGACACCAAAAAAGTCAATGAAGAATTGCGCCTCAAATACCGTTACCTTGATTTGCGAAGCGAACGCATGGCCAAAAATTTGTGGCTGCGGCACGGCGTCATAACTCTGGCCCGAGAATATCTCAACGGCCAAGGCTTCATTGAAATTGAAACTCCGCTTCTTACCAAAACTTCGCCCGAAGGCGCGCGGGATTTCCTGGTTCCTTCCCGATTTCATCCAGGCAAGTTCTATGCCCTGCCCCAAGCACCCCAGCAATACAAACAGCTTTTGATGATTGCCGGATTTGAGAGATACTATCAAATTGCCCGAGCGCTCCGCGATGAGGACCTGCGCGGCGACCGGCAACTAGAACACACTCAAATTGACCTCGAGATGACGTTTGTTGAAGAAAAAGATATTTGGAATCTCGTAGAGGGCCTCATGATCGCGGTAGCCGAAGGCTGCGGCAAGAAAATCTTCAAAAAACCTTTTCCAATCTACACGCACGAACAGGCCATGAAAGAATTCAGGGCGGATAAATTTGATTTGCGCTCCGACAAAAAGGATCCTAACACTCTGGCTTTTGCATGGGTGAGCGACTTCCCGCTTTTCGAATGGGACGAGGACTCGAAGCGCTTCACCTTCGCCCACAATCCTTTCTCCGCCCCCAAACCCGAACACGTTGAAAAATTAATGAAAGAAAAAGATTTGGGCTCTCTGCGAGCCAGGCAATATGACCTCGTGTGCAATGGCTTTGAACTGGCAAGCGGG
>CAYPVQ010000012.1:0-444 GCA_964414215.1 uncultured Candidatus Saccharibacteria bacterium
GCCTAGTTATTAAGGAAGTAAAGGCCCAAGTCAAAGCGTTGGCGACAAAGTTCCCTGTACCAGGGATTGATTAGTTTACTTTAGTTTCTCCCCCTCCCTTAGGGAAGGGGGAGACTAAGAGGGGGTAAGGCTATTTCAACAAAGATTAGAAATAAAAAAGAGCTAAAAATAGTTCGCGCTAAACTTCGCAAGCATATGCCTGCCCCAGAATTAATCTTGTGGCAGAAAATCCGTGGCAATTCCCTAGGCGTAAAATTCCGTAGACAATTTTCTGTTTTGAATCATATTCTTGATTTCTACGCTCCAGCTACTAAATTAGCGATTGAAATTGATGGAGAATCCCACTTTGAGAACCCAAAAGCAATATTGAATGATAGGATTAGAGATGAGCAACTTGAAGAACTAGGCATAAAAGTATTAAGGTTTAATAATCGAGAAGTTATG
>CAYPVQ010000012.1:454-4864 GCA_964414215.1 uncultured Candidatus Saccharibacteria bacterium
AGAAGGGGTATTAATAAAAATCCAGGGGAATTTACCCCCTCTTAGTCTCCCCCTATCCGTCCGCCTGAGGCGGACTGGACAGGGGGAGAAAGTGAAGGTAAATTATGTTTCTTGATATCGTGATTCTGCCGCCCAAGAAGTTGCGGGAAAAAATTGGGCGAAATATCAAAAAGGCTGCCAATGATTTTCCTTATACTTTTGTCGTGGATAACCGCAAACTTATTCCGCATTTAAGTTTGTTTCATATCCGAACGACGAAAGGCAGAATCCCGAATTTAGCGCAAAAAATTAGGCCAATTTTGGCAACTTACCGCCCCTTCAAAATTAGAAAGACCGGGGTCGATCTTCATGGAGGACAGACCGTTGGGTTTCGGTTGTCGCGTAGTCAGAGATTGAAAAGGTTGCACGAAGAGATTGTGCTGAGATGTTACAAATTAAGGATGGGGGCCATGCCCTGGCCGGGTTTGAGTGAACTTACAGCGCTGAAAAAAAATTATCGAAGGAAGTATGGCTCTTCCCATCTCCTCAAACTTTTTAACCCTCACATTACCGTCGGACTTTTCAGAAACGAAAAAGATGCTCAAAGAGTAGCGACCGCATTGAAAAAAATTGAGTTTCAATTTTTGACCGAAACCATTGCCATTACCGAGGTCAATTTCTGGCATCAGGTGACAAAAATTCTCAAAACCTTTAAACTAAAATAAAATGCTGCAGAATTTTGATACAAAACTTTTTCACATCATCAATAACTTTGCCCGCCAGTCGGGCTTGGGTGACCAGGTTTTTGTTTTTTTGAGCAAATACTCGATCCTGATTTTTTCTTTGGTTCTGGTATATTATTTTTTCCGACACCGGCGGGTATTTTGGACTGCGCTGGTTTCCGCAATCCTCTCCCGCGCCATTCTTACTGAACTCATTCGATTTTTTTGGGAGCGGCCAAGGCCGTTTGCGGCCCTGGAGCAAGTTAAACTCCTAATTCCCAAGGATGGCGCGGAACCGTCTTTTCCCTCTGGCCATGCTTCTTTTCTTTTTGCCATTGCCTTTGCCGTGTATTTGTCTGACAAAAGAATCGGTGGTATTTTAATCATAGCCGCCCTGGTGATGACCCTGGCGCGGATCTATACTGGAGCGCATTATCCTTCCGACATCTTAGGCGGGATCATCGTCGCCATGGTTTCCGTGGTCCTCGTAAAGAAACTCAAACGCAAACAATGACTGCCAATTTCTTATCATGGTTTTTTGCCAAAGCGCCAATCCAGATTTTGCAAATTGGCCGCAATTTTTTGCTGTGGGCCTGGCATTTTTTCTCGATTGGTTATTTTTTGCCGAGTCTCCTCTCTCCGTGGCATCGCGACATTACTGGTTATGGCCGCGGGTTTGATTTGAAAAGATTTCTCCAGGTTTTGGGCTGGAATTTGATTTCCCGGGTCATTGGCGGGGTAATGCGTTTAGTAGTTTTGGTTTTTGGTTTGTTTGTGGAGCTGGTACTTGTTTTTTTTATATTTTTGGTTTTTGGGGTTTGGATTTTTATTCCGCTCCTGATTCCCGTACTGATTATCTTAGGAATTTTGACTTTTCTACTCTAATGCATATCCTACAAACCAAAGAGGTTTATCTTGAGCAGTCAGGCTACCAGGCAGCGCTGCTTTTAGAGAGACAATTTTCCGCTGCTCGAGCGGGGCTCTTCTCCTTGATGCTCGGCGCTTTAACGATTTTGGGAGGACTTTTGACTTTACTATTTTTGGAAAAAAAGTTTCTGGGCGCCACGGAAATTTTTTTCGGGCTGTTTTTAGGATTTTTAACCTACTCAACGTTTTTAAATTTTCTCAAAGCCCCTCACGAGTTAAGTTATGACGAAATTTCCAAGGCCTGGGAGCACCGCGCCTTTGGCAAGATCTTAAGTTTTTCCGCTGCCAAACTGATTGAGGCCGGCTCTCGAGGAGAGAATCTTTTACTACCGGCCTTTTGGGAATATCTCTTGCAAGAGCCGACATTTTTATGGATTTTGCGCCGGCTGAATATTCCTCAAAAGCAGCTTTTCCAAAAAGTCAAAGAGGCTTATGCGCCGGCGGCGGCTTTGCCTTTGGCCGAGATTCTTCAACTGGCTTGGCAGAAAGCCCTTGGCGCCAATCATCTTGAAGTTGAGGAGGCAGACATTCTCGTGGCGATATTTGAATTTGAAATCAAGGAGCAAGATTTGCTGGAAGTGGCGTCTTGGCAGCGCCGCCGAGCCTTGAGCGGGAAGTTGCAGGCGAAATTTTGGAGCCTGGAGCATCTTTTAAATACCAAAGGCATTGGCAAAGATTGGGCTGGTGGTTACACGATTAATTTAGATCGGGTGGCTTATGATTTGACCGAAAGGGCAAAGTATGCGAGTCCTCCGGCCCATCTCTATGGCCACCGCCAGATGCTTGAACTTTTGGAGCGCCTGCTCCTGCGAGGCGGCGGGGCAGGAAATGTCGTGCTGGTGGGAGCGCCGGGAGTAGGACGACATACCCTCTTGCGCGCTTTTGCTTCGAAACTTAATCGCGGGCAAACGTTTGGGCCGCTTCGCTACAAACGGCTTTTGCAAATTGATTCCTCTGCGGTAATTTCTGGTACGGCCCTTCCGAACGAGGTGGTGGAGAAAATTCAAATTTTGTTTAGTGAGGCAACTTTTGCCCAAAATGTGATTTTGGTCCTAAGTGACATTGATGCTTTTTTTGATCCTCATCCTGAAGCCGGGCGGGTAAATGCCACCGAAGCCCTCTTGCCGTTTTTGCAATCCTCCTTGCACGCGATTGGGATTACCACACCCCAAGGCTACCAAAACACAATTGGCAAAAATCCGCAACTTGCAAGGCTTTTTAGCAAACTTGAGATCAGTGAGGCCTCAGAGGCTCAAACCCTTTTGATTTTACAAGATGAGGCCCCTGGCCTGGAACGGCAAACTGGACTATTTTTTACGCACCTTGCGTTAAAAGAGATGGTGAAACTAGCAACCAAGCTCATCCAAAATTTACCCAATCCGGAAAAGTCTTTGGAAATTTTACAAGAAACCGCAACCTTTGTGGCAACTAAATTAGGAGAGGAAGTGGTGACTTTGGAACATGTGCAGAAAGTGATCACGACCCGCACGAAAGTGCCCGTAGAAAAAGTTGCGGCCGAAGAGCGGGACATTTTGCTAAATTTAGAAAGCATTTTGCACGAGCGAATTATTGGCCAAGAAGAAGCAATTCGCGAACTGGCCGATGCCCTGCGGCGCGCTCGCTCTGGCGTCGCTTCGGAAAAGCGGCCAATCGGCAGTTTTCTTTTCTTAGGTCCCACTGGAGTTGGCAAAACCGAGACGACGAAGGCCTTGGCTGCAGTGTATTTTGGAAGTGAGCAGAGAATTATCCGCTTTGATATGTCAGAGTTTCAAGAGATCCACAGTATCAATCGTTTGATTGGCGACGCGGATACGGCAAGCGGCGGACTTTTGACTGAAGCCGTGATTGCCAATCCTTTTTCTTTGATTTTGCTAGATGAGTTAGAAAAGGCCCATCCCAAGGTCCTGGATTTATTTTTGCAAGTTTTTGACGACGGTCGCTTGACTGATGCTTTAGGGCGGACCGTGAGTTTTGTCAACACTATGATTGTTGCCACTTCTAATGCTGGCGCCGAGAGCATTCGCGAAATGGTCAGAGCAGGACGGAACCCGCAACAGGTACCCCAAGAGCTTTTGAATGAGCTACAAAGCCAAGGCATCTTCCGGCCAGAATTTTTAAACCGGTTTGATGCGGTGATTATCTTCCGGCCGCTTTCGGCGGCAGAGTTAACGCAAGTCGCGGTTTTGCTGTTGCGGGAGCTCAACGAGCGCTTGCAGGAAAAAGACATCCAAATAAAAGTGACACCCGAGTTGGCCCAAGCTGTGGTGGCCGGAGGTTTTAGTCCAGAATTTGGTGCCCGGCCCTTGCGGCGGTTTATTCAGGAACATATTGAAAATTATGTCGCAAATGGTATGATTAAGGGAGAGATCCAAAGAGGCCAGGTTGTGGAAATACCTTCAACTGTGCTTTAATTAAGATGATGAAGAAAATTTTCAGCACCCTCATTCTTTTTGCGGCATTAGTGTTGGTGCCGGATTTTGCCGCGGCAGAAAAAAATCTTGAGGGAAAAGTTGTTTTAGCCCCCACAGGGACAATTTACCTCATCGAAAACGGCATGCTTCGGCCGTTTCCTACGCCCGCGGTTTATTTCTCCCACGGGTTTAAATTTAGTGATGCCATAGCCGCCACTGCGGAAGAATTAGCTTTGCCTGAAGGAAAGATGGTTTTGTATGCGGACGGGACTTTGGTCAAAGCCAAAGGTCCGACCGTCTATTATACTATTGACAATTTAAAACTGCCGTTTGTTTCAGCTTTGGTTTTTAAAGACTTGGGCTTTACTTTT
>CAYPVQ010000012.1:4964-6473 GCA_964414215.1 uncultured Candidatus Saccharibacteria bacterium
CAGTGGAAGGATATTTTGCTTTACCTTCTGCCCCTGCCCTTCCCACGCCAGCCGCAACCCCGACGCCGACCCCGACCACTACTCCGGCGCAGCCGCCACCCGTAACAAATAAAAACCCTAATCAACCAGTCATCACTGGCGTGACTGGGATTTTTCCAGCGAATACGCAAACCTTTACTTTCCAGGCTTCTGATCCAGACAAAGACCAATTGACCTTGAGTGTTGATTGGGGAGACGGGTCAAGTAAAATCACGAGGGCAATTAGTTCCGGCGGCAGTTTTTCGAGTTCTCACAGTTGGCTCTACATTGGAAACTACACTTTAGAAGTCACGGCTGCTGATGGCAAAGGCGGAACAACGGCCACGAGTCGAGTTATGAAAGTCAGTAATGATCCCAATGATTTTGGGGCAGCGGTCACTGTGACTACTCCCAACGGCGGAGAGAGCTTTATTCAGGGTCAGGTAATGAAAATTAGTTGGCGGCGGAATTGGGTGCCCTTGTATACCACGAGCCGGGTTGATATTTATTACCGGCGCGGAGGCGTGAATACTTCAATTGTCAATGATGTCGCAGACAGCAGTTATAATTGGATTCCGCTTAATCTTCCTGGGGGGAATTACAAAATCGTCGTGGTTTCGACCGGGAGCGGGGGGATCTTAAACGACGAAAGTGACGACTTCTTCACGATTGCGGAAGTCAAGGGGGCGACGAAGCGAAGTTATTGATTTTTTGCTATAATCTAAAGTTGCCGCCGTGGCGGAACTGGCAGACGCGCTGGACTCAAAATCCAGTGGTAGTAATACCGTGTCGGTTCGACTCCGACCGGCGGCATTTGGCTCGTATTCTTGGTCTCTCGGGTTTGAATATTCAAACAGCCGGAGCTAGTGCGGTTGTTGGTCGCTATGGTGCGGCCGGTATTCGCGCAGAAGGACGCCTTCCCGGCTTGTCGTGAGAGGTCGCTGAACAGGTTCGTGATGAGCTTATCCAGCGAGCTCGCCAATCTAAAAATCAAGGACTTTAATTTCATATAGAGTTTGCCGCAGCAAAGCCTCCCGATCTCGAATTGGCGCATTACGCGTTTACCAATTCCCTCCAGAGACGGGCAGGCGCGCGAAAAGGTAAACAATCTGTCTGTACAGCCGCTGTACGATCGTATAGTGGTGGTACAGAATTTTCTATTTTCTGTTATTCGTCTTGCCTTGATACCCGAGTGTGACTTGTGCTAAGCTGGAGGGTCAAACTTCGGTTTTTTTAGGAAAAGTTTGACTAGTGGCGCTGCCCCGACACGAAATTCAAGTGTTAAAAGACCAATCTTTGGGCAGCATTGGTCAAGGAGAGATATGTTGAAGCTTATCTCTTCAGTCCTCGTGTTGGCCATTCTGTGGATCTAACATGAGGCGGCAATCAGCGGGTTTTTTGACCCGCTGATTGTTTTTTAGTTGCCTAATTTTTTGGGGGTTGGTATTATTTTTGGTAGGATTAGTCATGACAATGAATATTCTCAAAAGC
>CAYPVQ010000012.1:6573-13919 GCA_964414215.1 uncultured Candidatus Saccharibacteria bacterium
GGGGTTGGTATTATTTTTGGTAGGATTAGTCATGACAATGAATATTCTCAAAAGCCTTTTATTTACCTTAATCCTTTTTGCGCTGTTACTTGTGGCCGTGGTTTTGGTGGCAAAGTCAGATGACATTTTTGGTTTGCCAAAGTTTAGCTTAAAGGTGGGCGTGGGGAGTGGAGTAATCTTATTAATTTTGGGAGTTGGCTTGCGTTTGTGGGCGACTTGGCTATTCTACAAAAATCGCTTGAAAGTTATATCAGGAAAGCCCCAACCAACTCTGGTGACCTCCGGGCCATATCAGTTTTCCCGGAATCCCTTGTATTTAGGTATAGTTTTTATTTTATTTGGCGCAGCTTTACTTTTGGGTTCTTTTAGTGCCATGCTTTTCTCGCTTGCCGTGTTTGGGCTCCTCAATTGGTGGGTGAGGATTGAAGAGAAACAATTAGCCGCGGCTTTTGGCAAAAATTACGCAAGGTATAAAAAGCAGGTTAGGCGCTGGATGTAGCTTGGTTGGTGGTGGCTTTCCTTTTCAACTGGAGGAGATGATGATTAAGAGATATTGCTATCAGGATGGACGGATGTCTGCGGTTTGGTCGGAAGAGCATAAATACGAACTTTGGATCAAAGTGCAGTTGGCAGTGGTACGCGTTCGTGCAGAGATGAATTTTGCTCCGGAAAAGGTTTCCAAGCGGCTTCAAGAGCAGGCCAAAGCAATCGACATTCCAAAGATGATTGCGCGAGCCAAAGAGATCGAAACAAAGGGCGAGCATGATTATGCTGCATTCGTTGAGGCATTTCGCGGGTTTGTGGACAATGATCTGCAGGCTTTTATTCACGCCGGTGGCATGACGAGCTATGACGGCGAGGAGCCTGCCAATTCCATTCGCATCTGCGAGGCATTGGATCTGATTTTTGAGGCTATGCAGGGCTTGATGGATGCAGTTTCCGACAAGGCTACCCAATACCGCGATCTGCCCCAGATCGGGCGAACGCACGGACAGCATGGCTACCCTATAACTTTAGGGTTTGCTTTATTGGGGTGGCTTGACGACCTTCAAGAATCATTCTCCGCATTTCAGGTTCCGTATTGGAAGATGAAGGAAACGAAAATTCGGGGAGTAATGGGGACATACACCGGCGGCTTGACGCCGGAGATCGAGAAGCGGGCGCTGGAGATCTTGAGGCTTACCCCGGCCCGCTACGCTACCCAGATCATTAGTCGCACGAGGCATGCGCGGGTGATGAATGAGCTGGGGGTGCTTGCCGGAATTCTCGAGAATATTGCCCTTAATACCAGAATTTTAGGGCAGAGTGAGATTCGGGAATTCCAGGAGCCGTTCCGGAAAGGCCAGAAGGGCTCCTCAATTATGTCCCAGAAGCAGAATACCGATAAGAGTGAGAATGTTACCGGCTTGATGGGCGTGGTTCGCGGCTATGTGGGAATGATTCTGGAACGGATTGCGACTTGGTGTCAGCGGTCAATTGAGCAGTCTGCGCCAGAACGGATTTGTTTCCCCGACGCGTTCGAACTGGTTTACTTCACTCTTCGTCGGTTGACTTATGTTATCGGCGAAGGGCGGGTTAACCAGAAGCAGATTGCGCGGAATCTCGGTCTCATGGAGGGGACGATTTTTGCTGCTGATGTAAAAGAAGCTCTCATCGAAAGCGGGATGGATCCTAATCGCGCTTACGAAGTAAGCCAGAAGCTGGCTTTCGAAGCAGTGGAACAGGAGAGGTCGTATCTTGCGCTCCTTAGGGAGAGCATAGAAGTGTCCGCGGAAATGAAGGATGGGCGGTTGCAGGCCTGCTTCAACTTGCCGGCTAAACTCGGGTTTATTCCGGCAATCTTTACCCGCTTCGGGCTGTAGCAAAATCTCCAAACGGCAGGGCTCCCCCAAGAGAGAGCTCTGCCGTATTTTTGTCACGATTGCCCAAAGTTTGGGGGATTTGGTATGCTATAGAATATCACGATATTGCAAGGAGGAATTGAAATGCCGATCATCCCAAGAGCAGTAGCCGAAACCAACTTGAGCCGGGTTTTGCCACAAGAAGGTTTCAAACTTTTGTATCGCGGAAAAGTTCGCGACACTTACGAGATTCCGGGGCATCCGGGATTCCTGCTGGTCGTAGCGACTGACCGCGTGAGTATTTTCGACTTCGTCCTTCCAGTCCTTATCTCTGGGAAGGGGCCAATTCTCACCGCGTTGACCGTCGGCTGGTTGACTCAACGTCTGCAAGATTTTCCACATCACTTAGTAGCAGCTGGTGAAGGGATTGATAAATTTCTACCCTCTACCATCCGCCAGGCCCCAGAGCTTCAGTCTAGGGGTCTAATCATCGACAAGCTTCAGATGCAGCCGTACGAGGCAGTGGTCCGTGCGTACCTCACAGGCAGTGCATGGAAGGAGTACCAGAAAACTGGAGGACAGGTGTGGGGACGTTCTTTGCCTCCCGGAATGCGGGAGTGGCAGAAATTGGACAATCCAATATTCACTCCCACTACCAAATCGGCAGAGGGGCATGACCGACCAATTCACATTGGGAAGTTCAGGCAGGAGCATGGCTCGGCACCGGAGCAACTGGCTCTGCAGTTGTTCGATCAGGGAGCAGTTCACGCATCTTCGAGAGGCCTCATCCTCGTTGACACCAAGTTTGAATTTGGCGCTTCAGACGGCGAGTTGGTCTTGGGTGACGAGGTTTTTACTGCTGATTCTTCGAGGTTTTTGGACGCGTATGTCTACCGCCTCTATACTTCGCAGTGTAAATCTCCACCCACGCTCGACAAGCAGTTCGTGCGTGAATGGGGAGAGAGCCTGGCTACGTCCTTCTACGACGAGGAGGGACGACCTTTAAAGTTTAGCCAGCTCGAGCCTCAAAATCCGGAGCATGTTGATTGGGTGCACTCGTTGACAGTGCCTCAAGAGGTGATCGAGGGTACCCAGGCAAGGTATAAAGAGCTTCATAACCGATTGACCGGATGAGAAGATCCATCAAGGAGCGGCGAGGGGCCAGTGAGATTTTTCAAGTCTTCACGCCCTCGCCGTTTTTGTTTTTGTAACTATATAATTCCACGATCGTGAGAAATGATAGCTGCAATTTTTTTTGAGTTTCGAGCCGGGTTTTGCTATAGTAAAGAGCTTTACTAGGAAAAGCATTAACAATCCAGTAGGAGGAGTTTGACGATGATTGGAACAAAGTACGGGATTGCTAGTGTTACGGACAGGCCGGTCTTTCTTTTATAGGGAGGTCCCGATGAAAAGTCTCAAACATAGTTTGGGAATTGCTCTTGGGTATCTGGCAAATGTCCAACTGCGCCTAGCGGCAAATTGGACTCGAGGCGAGATACGAGGAATTGTCGGGCGGCGCGTTCGCGAACTCGCGTACGGCGAGAACCGCTGGCAAAGTCCAGCCTTTCTTTATCGGACGCTCGGATCAGATGACGACCTTTTTGCGGCTCATCGTTTCGAGCAGGTTTTTGGCGATCCCGCCGGCTACATTAACGAAACTGACCGCTACCGGCTGGTGCAGACGCTTACCCACATTGCCGCCGTGTGGCACTTGAATTTCGGTCAAGTGCCTTATATCGCAGCGGCGGTCAAGCACGGCAATGTTTGCGGGGCGGCAGTAGGCGAGACGCGAAATCGCGTCATAGCGGAAATGATAGATGGCGACCCGGGGGCGATTTTCGGCGGTGTTGTGATGACAAATTTTGCTATCACGGCAGAGATGGCGAGACTCCTGCGGAGTCACAAATGGAAGGGAGGAGCGTCTGGTCGCCCCTATGACGGTATTGTGGCTCCTTCGGTGGATGAGAAGGCTATGGAGGTCTTCAAAAGAAAAGATAACCGCTGCCGGGTGTTTGTCAATCCTTCGTTGGTGAGATTGGGCAGTGAGAGTTTGGATCACTCCTTCCAATTCCGCCAAGCGCGAGGAGGGTTTCTAACCCAGAAGGCAGCAGACTTTGTGCTTGACCTCAGGGCGGATTATCTGAAAAAATCTGCCGACGCCGGAGTGGCATGCGAAAAAAGTTTGGCTCTTGCCTGGGCGGTCGGCTCGACGTCAAACAGCAACACCATAACCCTTGCAACTAGTACTAGTGATGACGGTTTCTATACCCGCATCGTGTCCAACGCCGTGGCCCAGCAGTCGCGGGATGTCGCGGCATTCCTGGCAGTTGAGAAAGCAAGTCGAGCAGGAAACCCTGTTTCTCCTGATCACCAGGAATGCGCGGCGTATAGTGACAGCTTTTTCCCTTTCCCGGATGCGGTAGAAATTCTCTATCAGGGAGGGGTGGATGTGATCCTAACTTCCAGTGACGGCCTACGCTTTCCGGAGGTTCAAGCGTACTGCCGCGAAAACGGGATTATTCTTTACTCCGGGCCTGACGAGAAGATTCGCGGCTTCTTCGGCCATTAGCCGTTTTGTGGCAGGGCGCTTGCAGGTTTGCTTTATGTAAAGCGAGACTGCGAGCGCCCTTGTTTGTTTGGGAGGATTTTGGTAGATTTTAAGAAGATCCACCCCCTCTTCATCTCCCCCTATCCGTCCGCCTGGGGCGGAGCGGGACAAGGGGAGAAATTTGCGTAAATTTATGAAGCTTCAAGTTGGAGTAAAAGTGTTATTGAAAAATAAAGATGGAAAATATTTGTTGCTGGAGCGCTCGAAAGAGAGATACCCAGAGGTCCATAAGTTTGGTGACATTTGGGACATCGTCGGCGGCCGAATCGATCCGGGCACGAGCTTGGTTGACAATCTCAAAAGAGAGGTGAAAGAGGAAGTGGGACTGGAGCTGTCAGATGAACCACAGCTTGTCGCCGCCCAGGATATAATGCGGATACCCGCTCGGCACGTAGTAAGATTAACTTATACCGCAAGCGCCGAGGGTGAGCCGAAATTGGACGAGGATCACACTAGTTACAAATGGTTTAGCTTGCGGGAACTAAAAAGTTTGAAAGAATTGGATATATTTTTCAAGGAGCTGTTGGATAGAGGAATTTTCGGGTAATCTTATTATTTCTCCCCCTCCTTTCAAGGAAGGGGGAGAAAGAAAGAGGGGGTTCCCCTTTCGCATGGGGGAGAAAGAAAGGATTCACGCCAGGGGAGAAGGGAATTAAATATATGACTGACGAGATTTTTAAATTAGGGAGGTTTGGAGGTTTGAGCGGAGATGTCCCCTCACCCCCCCATCCGCCGCAGGCGGACGGGGCACCCTCTCCCGCAGGCTCCGACGTTACGTCGCGAGCAGGGGGAGAGGGGAACAATGAAAGTGTTATCAAGCACCCCACTGTCGAATCCGATCCGCAGGTGAAGTTTCGCGATGGCGCTGACCAGGCGCTTTTGGAAATCGAGCTAGAGAAAGTTGTCCCGAATGAATTTCAGCCGCGGCGGATTTTTAACGAGGAAAAATTACAAGAGCTAGCCTCCTCAATCAAAGCTCACGGGATTATTCAACCGCTTGTGGTTTTGGCGCGCGATGATGGCCGCTACGAAATAGTCGTAGGCGAGCGGCGGTTTCGGGCGGCCAAACTCGCAGGGCTTACTGCGGTGCCGGCATTTCTGCATCAGCCAATCTCGAGCGAGGCCAAACTCGAATTGGCGCTTATTGAAAATGTCCAGCGCGCGGATCTAAATCCCATTGAAGAAGCCAAGGCTTACGAGAGGCTTAAGGGGGAATTTGGATTGACTGTAAACGAGATTGCCAGGAAAGTCGGCAAAGACGCTTCCACCATTTCCAATCTCTTGCGGCTTTTGAATCTGCCGGTCGAGATTCAGCGCGCGCTGATTGAGGAAGTCATCTCGGAAGGCCAAGCCCGGCCGCTTTTATCTTTGCGCGACCGGGAAGAAATGCTTCAGATGTTTGGCATCATAGTGCGCGATCAGATGAAGGTGCGGGAGATTGAGAGCAAAGTTCGGGAGATCCGCCAGAGGCGGATTAAAGTCAAAGACATGTTCACGCCTGACCCCTTTCTCGAATCCTTGGAGAATCTCTTGCGCACCAAATTCGGCACCCGAGTCGAGGTCAACAAAGGCGCCAAGGGCGGGAAGATCACGATTGAGTTTTATTCGGACGAGGAGTTAAATGATATTGTGAGCAAAATTAGCTAAGAGATATCGTCATTGCGATCCGCCCGCCTTAGGCGGGAGGAGAAGCAATCCCATCGTTGTTGAGATTGCTTCGTCATTTCACTCCTCGCAATGACGGAAGCGCCTGTGGACAACTTTGAAATTTTATCTTGACAGCATGTCAAAATATGATAGTATAACTTATAAGATTAACTTTTTGCCTCAAACATGAGCAACGCTCTGGCAATGCCAATAGTCAATATCAAGCCAGTCGCCGAAATCATTTTCGGCCTGCTTGGTATTATTTTGGCCCTTATTGCCGTAGCGGAACTTATGTTTAAAGCGTAAAAAGTTAGTCCAACTCGCAGCAAAAACCTAAGTTCCGCCAAAGCAAAAAGGGCGGAATTTTGGTTTTTTCTGGAGATTTTTTTGGAAGACCTTTAGAGACGTTTTTAGGAGGAGTCATGGAAGAAAAGGATAACTATTTTGGGGCATGCACCGCGGCCTATGTTGATGCTCTTTGGGATGGGGTAAATTACTTGGCGAACTTTACTCCACCACGTGAAGAAAAGAGGAAAGATGAAGAACAGGAGAAGAAAGAAGACGAAAAAATCGCCGAGGGTGCTCACGATCGGGGATCTTAAGTTCCAAAGGAACAATGGCCCTCAAAGATTGACTAAACCTTGGCGGTGCACTTGCGGACAGGAAACCACGGACCCATGGAGGCTGGTGGACCGTCACGTTCATAACTTACGCAAGAAAGGAGGTGAGTGATGCTGCCAGAGCGGATGGTTGCTGGAGAATCGACTGTTTGCAACCACCTCTGGCCGGCGTTTGGCGACAGATGGGTTGTAAATGATGGGGATGGGCGACCTTTTCTGTCGTACGAGTATGATCCCGAACGTGGCGGTGTTTGGGTCACCAATCATCTCGCCAACTCGCAACAGTTTTCTAACTATACTCCCGCGTGCCTGGAGTGCGCGAGGGGACATCTGCTAATGCTAACCACAAGATGAAGGGAGAAAGGATAGATGCACGCACCTGGACATGATCCAAGCTTTGGCGTCCCTGGCGGCCGGAAGCAATCGTACCGCTATGGGAAGAAGCCCGAACCGGCAGCGCAACAGCCAACGAAGCCATGTTCTAATCCGGAAGAGGTAACCCCTGCGACAGGGGAGGACCCTCCGATTAGTGGAGCCAGGGAAGAAACTCCCTGTACCATTCCCTGGAGCCGCTTCGATTGATTTCTGCTCCAAACATAAACCGAGCGTCCCGCCCAGGACGCACATTCA
>CAYPVQ010000012.1:13929-16929 GCA_964414215.1 uncultured Candidatus Saccharibacteria bacterium
GCCGGGGTGTAGTATAGTGGTAGTACGAGGGCATGGGGTGCCTTTAGTGGGAGTTCGATTCTCCCCACCCCGATTGAGGCGATGGCAGGCGGGGATGTAGTCTGGGTTCTCCGCCTAAGGCGGACCAGCAGCTCGATTGAGGCGATGGCAGGCAGGGGTGTAGACCACAGGTTCAAAAAATCGTGAAAGCCCTAGGAGTAAGTAGTAAAGCATCAATCGAATAATTTATGAAATTACTAAATAAATTTTTCAAAAATGCGGATAAGAAAGAAGCAATGTCGTGGGCATTTTACGACTTTGCAAATTCTTCTTATGCGCTGCTTATTTTGAGTTTTGTTTTTCCAATCTACTTCAGGGAAGCAGTAGCGGGAGCGGAAAGAGGTGATTTTTATTGGGGACTACTCGTAAGTGTTTCTATTCTTATTGGGGGCTTACTTGCACCAATTATTGGAGCAATAGCAGATTATGACGCGCGCAAGAAAATAAAATTTGTTATTTTTGCTCTGGTGTCAATGACTGGCACAGCTTTTCTTTTTTTCACCGGTTCAAATAAACTGTTACTCACCTCGCTCATTTTTCTGATTAGTAGTGTTGCTTTTGAACTAGCGCAAACTTTGTATGACTCTTTTCTTGCGCGCGTTTCCACAAAAGAGACTGTCGGCAGGATTTCCGGACTTGCGTGGGGACTCGGTTACATTGGAGGAGTTGTTGCTATGCTCGCCTTTAAGCCTTTATATGAAAACGGATATGCTGGAGATTTTGAATTTGGATATAAGCTGGTATTTCCACTAACCGCATTATTCTTTTTTCTATTTTCAATTCCATCATTTATTTTTATTAAAGAAAAATCGGAAAGTAGCAACAAAGAGTCACTTTCTACCCTTATTAAACACGGAATAAAAAGGGTTATTGGAACAATAAAAAATCTGAAGCAGCACAAAAATATTGCTTGGTTTTTGCTCGGCTTCTACTTTGTAAATGACGCTTTGGTAACAATATTTGCTTTTACTCCAATTTACGCAAGAACAACTTTCGGAATGGAATTTAAAGAAATTCTTACCTTACTCTTGATTGTTCAGATTATTGCTTTTCC
This sequence comes from uncultured Candidatus Saccharibacteria bacterium, assembly GCA_964414215.1. Lineage (GTDB taxonomy): Bacteria > Patescibacteriota > Doudnabacteria > UBA920 > 2-01-FULL-46-14 > CAYPVQ01. The sequence continues at coordinate 15,023 of CAYPVQ010000012.1, forward strand.
TGCGGCAACCATTTTTGGTTTGTTGAGTGATAAAAAAGGATCAAAGAAAATTCTTTTATTTACTATCGCGGTTTGGGCGATTATTGTTGCCCTCCTTTCCATCGCAACTACAAAAACCATGTTTTATATACTCGCGCTTTTAACTGCTCTTGTCATTGGTTCAAGCCAAGCTATAGCGCGTTCTTGGTTGAGCAAGCTCGTTCCTGACGAAAAACGATTTGAATTTTTTGGATTTAATGGTTTTGCGAGTAAAATTGCGGCAACGACTGGTCCGGTTTTATTTGGTGTTGTTTCCGTAGCGACAGGCAATCAGAGATTGGCAATGGCCGCTCTGATACCATTCTTTGTTATCGCTTTTATAATTTTTACGAGAATTAAAGAAGAAAAGGTTGAGTCGTTGCCGCAGATAAGTAATAATTAGCTCGTGGCGCGCGAGCTTACTCTTTCGCTCACAAGCTTTGGGCGGACAGGTCGCTGGTTGAAGGTTTTTTGATCATTTCTCGATTATTTCTCCATTTTTATCACAATTGTGCCAAAAACGGAGAGAAGTATGTGTTTGAAGGGTTTCTTTTTTGTTTTGGCTTGTGGCAGACGCGCCGCCAAGAAAAAGTGGAGTTGTGTTTGACCCGACCTCCCGTGCGCACACAACAGATTTTTTACTCCCTTTCATAATGTGTATTATATTACACTATTGTTAAATAGTGCAATAGACGATATATTATAATCAAGTTTTATGTTGGAACAATTACCTAATATATTAGTATGGGCAGTTGTCTGGATTACATCTTGGGGCATTTTCTTTTGGTTTATTTACAAAAAGGAAGTTGATTACATAAAGCATTTTCTTTGGACTGCAACATATTTTCTTTCTGTCGCTATTATAACTTCTCTAATCTTTAGGGAACATATTGCTAGAGCTTTGAGCAATTTTACGGCAACGCCATTTATCGTTCTTGGGGTGCTGATTTTAATGCACATTGTTTTGTATATTTACCTTCCAAAATATCTGCACGAACCAAAAGATTATTTTGAGAAATATCCAAAACGACAATATCTCAAAATTGACCGCAGACGTTTGGTATCAAAATCTATGGATATTTTGGCTCAGCAGATATTTGTCATTCTGCTAGTGATGTTTTTACATGATGCTGGTTTAACTCTCAATCAGATTATAATTGCCTTTGCGATAATTTTTGGCCTTGTTCATACACCGTTGATTTTGGTGGAACGCGGAGCATGGCCATCGTGGTACTTTACAGCATTTTCTATTTTGTCGGCGATTATTTTCCCGACCTTAATTCTCAAAATTCAGTATGGTTTTGTTTACAGCTATATTGTTCATTGGATATTTTACACATTTACAGCAATTGGCTTTTGGGTTTTGTACCCGAAACATCAAAACATTTTGAACAAAAAAATATGAAGGCAATATCAGCAAGAATTGGTAAAAATTTAAAAAGAATCAGAATGGCAAAGAAAATGTCGCAAGGCGACATTTCTCGCAAATTAGGCATGGATAGGGCTTATATAAGCGGGGTTGAAAACGGGAAAAGAAATCCTACAATTTCGACAATTGAAAAACTTGCAAGCGCACTGGGAGTTTCTGTTGATGAATTATTGAAATGAATATGAAAAACTACAGAAAAATTCTTGGGCTGTTGTCTGGGGTTATAGCTATTGCGATGCTCATAGTCCCGATTTTCTTTTACAGAAATTTGGACGAGGTAGCCAAAAGCACCGGGTACATTGGGTATTTTTTCGCAAATTGCGAACAGCTTTCTGCTCTCAAAGGCTGTCCTTCAACGCTTCTGTCAACGGCACAACCCTCAACACTCTGTACTTTTTTTAATAAATCGTCATTACCTTTGCCTTCAGTCCATTTTGCAGGGGCTGCATGCCCGAACACC
>CAYPVQ010000013.1:0-16813 GCA_964414215.1 uncultured Candidatus Saccharibacteria bacterium
AATGAACTGGAAAGATGAAAATCCTGAAGGCTTCTCCCGCGACCTCTTCTTCCAGACCGTCATCGAGAGTTTTCGGGTGATAGAAAATGAATACAAACCGTTAGCTGACACAAATTTGTTTCCGAGTAATTATCAAAACATTCTGTCCGCAGTGTCTAAAGAGTTAAAGAGCAGCAATGAAAATCCAAGTGATTTTTACTATAAAGTAGAGGAAGCGGAGCCGTTAAGTACGAATACTGTTATTGTCCACCTTTGGTATAAAAAGGACTATGAATCCCGCAAACCCGCGCTAGGCAATCCCTCCGGCAAATCCAGGGATATGTATTACAATACTGATCTTAACAAAATAACCAAAACTCTATATTGGCAATAAATTTTTTATAGATGACTTTCATTTAACAGCCGACCAAACTTATAGTATTATCAAAATGGTAATTGATGTTGAAAAGAAAACCGTTATCCAGATAAATTTAGACGAAAACTGAAATATGCTGGCCCGTGTCTGCTGAATATTCACATAGCATAACTACTTGTGTCGTGATGATTCTGGTCGAGATCATCACCGTAAACTAAGAAAATAGGAATCAACCACCATGTTCAAAAATGTCTTTAACTTTTCCTACCAGCGTCATGGCTTCAAGGAGGCCTTTGGATTTTATGTAGTTCACCTTATCATTGCCATGATGCTTGGCATGATCCTTGGGGCCCTTTTGGGAGGGGGAGCGGGAAGCTTTGCGCAAGGATTTCAAAAAGGGGTGCGGGTGGGACAAATTTTCGCCGTGATTTATTCTTTAGGCCTGGCCCTTCTGATTTTGATCAAAAAACAGATTCTGGGAGGTGCCAAAAATCTCTTCCTAGCACTTCTGGCTGGAATATTAGCTGCTCTGGTCGGAGGACTGCTCGGTCTCGTCCCTGTGGCATACCTTACCACCTTGCCGACAAAGCAAACTGGTCAAGCAAGCCCAGTGAGGTCAGCAATCCCGCCAACGGTGACCAAATAACCCATACCTCATAAACCCATGAACCCCCACACAGTTATTCCTGTGATAACTCTTCTCAACCGTGATCGAGAGTTTTCGGCTGACAGGAGATGAAACTACGGACAAGTAAAAGCAGTCAGCCATCGATATCGCCACAGACTATGCCAAAACCCTGCCTCGTTATCAGACGTGGACTAATCAAGGTCTCAAATATGAAGTTACCGCTTTCCCCTGACGAAAATGACCCAAATCTCTGGATTATAGACTTTGGGTTTACTCATGGCCCCACAGACCAGGGAATTCACATGGCAGCGGATGTTAAGAACCAAAAGGTCATCAAGGTCGAGCTTGATGAAGAGTGAGGATTAAATCGACGCCTTAGTTGTATTCTTGCTCAAAAACTATATGTCGGTATTAAACTAAAAATCTCCCTACTTCGGTATTTCTGGAGCAGGGAGATTATGATTGAGAATGATATTGCGCTTCACTGGCCGCTTACTATCACCGAGGCTAATTTCGCCCCTCTGGATCCGAAAGAGTAATCATACAAATTAAATGTGGAGCCGCTGCCTCTGATCCAAGGCGCGGCGGCGCTGCCGTAGGGGCCGCTGGCAAAGAGCTTTTCAGGCTCGCCAGGCGATGTTACCCAGACTTGGGCAGCAGTTGCGTTTTGAGCACTCCAGGTGATGGTTGAGGTACACACACCGCTAATCGAGGGCAGAGTGCAGGGATTAGGGGAAGCGCTAATGGTGCCGGTGGGTGATGTAAACTTCCCGCTTACAGTCACTGACTCCAGTTTGGTGCTTTTGGAGCCGGAAGAAAAATCGTACAAATTACACGTAGATCCGCTGGATTTAATCCAAGTGGCTGTGGCGCTGCCAGATGTGCCGCTGGCAAAGAGCTTTTCAGATTCTCCAGGTGAAATGACCCAGACTTGGGCATCAGTGGCATTCTTCGTGCTCCAGGTGATGGTTGAGGTGCAAACACCGCCAGACGAAGTCAGGGTGCAGGGATTGGGAGAAGCAGTAATAGTGCCAGTGGCTGAAGGTTGCTGGCCCGTTCCTCCTCCTGAAGTCTTAAAGGTTTGGATGCTTCCTTGGGCAGTGCCCTGGGCGTTCTGGGCTATTAGGCGGAAGGCATAAGTTGTGTCGGGAGAGAGTCCAGGGAGATTGGCTGACACATTCTGGACGGCTGTGCCGCTGCCGGCTGATTGCCGCGAGGTTTCCAGACCTAGACTGTTCTCGGTTGTTCCTTGACCAAACTCAAACCAGTAGGTTGTGGCAAGGCCATCGGGATTGACTGTGCCGTTGAGAGTGGCGGAAGTTTGGCTGACATTTGTTGGGGCAGAGGTGGTTACGGCAGGAGCAGTTTTGGCCACGCTGGGGAGAAGATTCGCTGGTATAATCATTCGGGCGAGGGTTGTTTTATCCCCAACAAGCTCGCCTAGACTGTTTCCGAGCCCGGGTAAGGTGTAACTGCCATAAATTGTTCCCAAGACAGTTTGGCTATTTATCTGATCAGCGCTCCAATCCTTATAGGCGGGAAAATTATTAGTCGTGGCAAGTTCTCGTTGCTTCCTGGCATAGAGCTCATCCGGTGTTTCAATCACTCGGAGGTCAAATACATATTCTTTGCCGGGCACAAGCCAATCAATGTTTACCGCTATGGTTTGGGCATTGCCATCTTCCGAAATTTTATAATTGCCTGCCCACCAATTGCCAGACGCAACCAAATTGTCCCGACCAGTCCCTGGATCGCGAGCAAACAAGCCAACCGAATTAATAGAGTCAAAGTATAGTCGCGGGCTCCAGGTTCCCCAAAGTCTTTTTACTAAGGCTCCAGGGGTGAAACCCAAGACTACAAGCGTAGACCGAAGGTAATTAACACCATAGCCGCCGCAAATCTCTGGGTTTCTGCACCCGTCATCTGGCCCAAAGAAAAACTTTGGTACCCAATTATATTTAATCTTGGCAGAGTATAAACCGCGACTGTTTAGAGTCGTAAGGCCGACCAGTTCTACAAAAAAGGCAGGGTTTCCAACATCAACCCACTCATCTTCAGACGCCCCGCTTTTGGAATAATCAACGCTCACCCTCTGGCTTACCGGAATTTGCATAACCAAAACAACAGCAGAGGCGATGATTACGGCAATTAAGACATTTTTAGGAGTAAACTCCATAAACTCAAAGCTTGTTAACTGATACCAGTAATATATATGATGATGGGGGTGGTAGTAAAGCTCGTTTATCCACAATACCACTCTATTTAACTGCTTGACTGCTCGTTATATAGCCAAAGCGACCCCGCGTTGACACAGGCAGATATATTTATTATCCTGTACATATGAGTACAGGTTTGTTACGGAAAAAGGCAGGAAAAATCAAGAACTTAAACCGGTTTGCCGAGCTTGCGCGGCTCGGCGAGGTTGTTTTTCATACGGATGACCTTGCCAATCTCTGGCACATCACGAACAAAAATACGCTCTATACCACGATCAAACGCTATGTGAACGATGGTCTCCTCACCCGCATTCACAAAGGATTTTATGCGATCAAGCCAATAGCCGAGATTGATCCTCTCCTCTTGGGCCTTAAAGCCATGCACGGCTATGCGTATGTGAGCGCCGAGACCATTCTCGCAGAGGAAGGAGTTATCCAACAACAAATTCCCGCCGTCACCCTCCTCGGCGCCCAAACCAGACGATTTACCATTGGTCAACATCACTACTATGCGCGAAAGCTCGCTGATGCATTTTTGTATCAACCCGCTGGCATAGTGACCAAAGAGAATGGCGTGCGCAAAGCAACCCGGGAGCGCGCAATTGCGGATCTTCTCTATCTCAATCCCCGCGCGTATTTTGACGCAAGCCGCTTGATTGATTGGAAGAAAGTGCGCGCCATACAAAAAGAGCTGGGATATCCCTTAACCCATAAGTACTCTGCACGCCGCGCCTGACATGCTTCTTCTCCCACAACCAAAAGATGCGGTGCATAAAGCCTGGCTTTACCGCCTGCTTACCGGCATCTACAATGACGCGTTCCTTGCCGACCAGCTTTACTTCAAAGGCGGCACGTGCGCGGCCATGTTAGGATACCTTGATCGTTTCTCGGTTGATTTGGATTTTGATTTTGTGAGGGACAAAAGTACTGTTCCGGAGACGCGCAAACATCTCGAACAAGTATTTCACGATCTCGGACTTCAAATTGGAGACCAAAGCAGAGCGATGCCGCAGTATTTTCTGAAATATGAGGCGCCGGCAGAGGAGCGCCATACCATCAAAATTGACACGACTTTCCCGCCGCTCAAAGCGAATCGCTATGAGCCAAAACGCTTCCATGAGATTGATCGCATCATTACCTGCCAGACCCTGGAGACCATGGTCGCAAACAAACTCGCGGCGCTCATGGATCGCTACCAGAAAAGCGAAGCGATTGCCGGACGCGACCTCTATGACATTCACGTTTTTTTCTTGAGAGGATTTCGCTACAATGAGGAGGTGATTCGCGAGCGCACCGGAAAGGACACGCATCGGTTCTTTGTGGATCTCATTGCCTTTATTGAGAAGCACGTAACTGATCAAATCATCACCCAAGATTTGAGCACGCTCTTGCCCTATGAACAGTTTCGCCGCATCCGCAAAGCGCTCAAACAAGAAACCTTGATGTTTCTGCGGGACGAGCTCCAGAGGATAGACCGCCTTGAGATATGAACAAAAAGCAAAAACCCGGCACTATTCTTCGAGTAATTCAGGAACTGCGCTCCTCCAAAGGCACGCTCCTAGTTTTGGTGTTGCTGGCCGTGATTGTGGCAGTTGCTAATATCAGCGTACCTTTGATTGCGCAAAAGCTGATTGACCGGTTAATTGATTTCCTTAAAGGACCTGGGGGCTTTCCTCTTCAGTTTCTATACCTGGCCGCGGCGGGAATTCTCGTCGCCACCGTCGTCTCGCAGGTTGCGAAGTCGATCTATAACTACAACCTCTTCCTCATGGTTACGCGCCTGGAGGATAAACTCCGGTTTCGCGCTTACGAAAATTACCTGTTGCTGCATGCTTCGTTTCACCACAGCGTCAGCTCGGGCCAGATTATCGGCCGCATTGACCGCGGCGCCACCGGAGTGTACGTCATTCTCAATGACGTCATTGGCCAGTACGTGTTGCCGCCCTTGATAATCTTCTTGGGGGTGATCGCGGTACTACTTTGGAAAAATCCGCTCATGGCCGTGGTCGTGTTTCTCCCGCTGCCGATCTACGTCGCTTTGGTGAGAAAATTGAGCGAGCGAATTTATGACATCGAAGCGCGGGCCAATGAGCAGTTTGAAAATGCCGCGCGCGAGGAATATGACGTGGCCGGCAACGTGCTGACAGTCAAAAAGTTCTCCCGCGAAACCGCGGAGATCGAGCGCCAGCAAATCCTGCGAAACGAAGCGCGCACAACCCAGTATTTGGGCGAACGGGCCTGGGCAGTGATCGAATCCCTCCAAACCGCGGTCGCGACTATCGGCCGAGTGGCGGTAATCGCTCTCTCCGGATACCTGGTCATCCGGGGTACTGCCACCATTGGCGAATTTGTGTTTTTTGTGACCTTGCAGGACATGGCGTATCATCCTCTGTCTCAACTCTCGGTCGCTTTCCCCCGGGCCAGACGCAACGCCTCCCGCGCGGAGCGCCTGTTTCGCATCATAGACGAGCCGCGGAGCATCATAGACAAAAAAGGAGCTAAACCCCTTCCGCCTCTCAAGCGAGAAGTCCGATTCCAAAACGTGTCCTTCCGCTATTTCGAAGATGCCCCTTTGGTGCTCAAAAATATCAATGTCGCGATCCCGGCCAAAAGTGTCGCGGCAGTGGTGGGCCGCACCGGTAGCGGCAAAACTACGTTTATCAATTTGCTGCTGCGCGCCTATGATCCGCAGGAAGGAGCGATTCTCATTGATGGCCACGATTTGCGAGACGTGACCCAAGAGAGTTTGCGCTCCCAAATCGCGGTGGTGCCGCAGGAAGTGGATCTCTTTAGCCGCACCATTGGGCAAAACATTGCCTACGGCAGACCACAGGCCAGCCAAAAAGAAATCTCGGGAGCCGCAAAGCTCGCGCTTGCTCACGACTTTATCATGGCCGCTCCTCAAGGCTATGACACAATGGTGGGAGAACGGGGCTTGAAACTTTCTGGCGGAGAACGGCAGCGGGTCGGTATCGCCCGGGCCGTTCTCAAACAGCCGAAAATTTTAATCCTTGATGAGGCGACTTCACACCTCGATACCGAGTCAGAACGGCTGGTTCAAAGCGCAACCGAGGCGCTGATGAAAAACACGACCACTATCATCATTGCCCACCGGCTCTCGACCGTCCTGCGCGCAGACATGATTTTAGTATTTGACCAAGGACGAATCGTAGCCGCAGGCAAGCACCGCGAACTTCTTGAATCTAGTCCTGTCTATCGCCATCTCTATGAGATGCAATTCCGGGACGAATAGCAATGACCCCCACACCATAACAAGTTTGGTGTGGGGGTCAAATTTTTATATCCAATCGTTTCGTTTGAAATAGCCGTATAAAACCCAAACCGAAAGCACCATCAACCCTACCATATACCAAAACCCGAACGGGTGCCCGGCCAAAGGCAAAAAGCGAAAATTCATGCCGTAGATTCCGGCAATGAGAGACGGTACGAGAATAATCGCGGCCCAGGCCGTGAGTCTTTTCATAATTATGTTGAGATTGTTGGAAATTGCGGCGAGGTGAACTTCAATCGCGGAAATAATAATGTCTCGGTAAGTCGCAGACAATTCAATAAGTTGAGTCACGTCAGAGTATAACAGCCGAAAGTTGGAGAGTTGCTTCAGGTCCAAAAACCTGCCATAGGCTTTTTCAATTTCGGCAATTACTTCCCGGTCAGAAGCCAGCGAACGTTGGAAATAGATCAGGTCTTTTTTGACCTGAAAGATCCGCTTCATGACCTGGGACGAAAGTTTTGGCTGAAAAGCCAATTCTTCCAATTTTCCAATTTCCTCGCTTAGGTAATCCAAAACCGCAAACCCCGAGGCCACCATTTCGTCCAGGGTGACGAACAGCAGCGCAGTTGAACCTTTTTGAAAAATTTCCAGCTTGCGCCTGGCCGAATAATTATTGACTTTCTGGACTGCGGCTGACTCGCCAGGATGGAGGCTGAAAAAATCTTTCTGCTCTTTGGACGCCAGGAGCAAGTGGGGCTTCAAAACAACGGTATTTTTTTGAATCTCCGGGGCGTGAAAGACCACTGCGGTAAAGTTTCCCACATCTTGGAGGATCGGCCGCTGGTTCCGGTGCAAAAGTTCAGAAAGTTCTTCCTCCCGAACTTGAAGATGCGAAGCCACCTGTTCCAGTTCGGAAGGTTCCGGATCCGCCAGGTCAACCCAAACCGTCGTATGCCGTCCCCCGACGTCTGCAAAACTCCCTTCTATAATTTGACCGTTGTGCAAAATTTTGGTGTTTATCACAATCTGATTATAAATGATATAATTTGCTTATGTCAAAAATCATTCTCCTGGCACTTGAAACTTCGGCGGACGAAACCTCGGCCGCGGTTTTTTCCTCTAATTTTTCTCCCCCTGACCTGCGGGATAGGGGAAGATTGAGAGGGGGTTTGTTAAGTAACATTGTTTATTCGCAAATTAAGACCCACCGCAAAACTGGCGGAATTGTCCCCGAGGTGGCGGCCCGAGCACATTTACCAAAAATCCTGCCTGTAATCAGGCAGGCCCTCGCGAATGCGGGGGTCCAACTCAATAATATTGACTACGTGGCCGTCACGGCCGGCCCGGGACTGATTACGAGTTTAAGAATCGGGGTAGATACAGCAAAAGCTCTGGCGTTTGCTCTCCGGAAGCCAATCATTCCGGTAAATCATATGGAGGGGCACCTCCTCAGTGCTCTAGCGAGCACTGAAAAATCCAAAATCCAAATTTCAAATTCCAAATTGTTTCCTGGGATAGGATTAACGGTCTCGGGCGGACATACGCAAATTGTTCTTATTAAAGATTTTGGCAAATACAAAATCTTGGGGCAAACTCTCGACGATGCCGCGGGCGAGTGTTTTGACAAAGTCGCGAAGCTTCTAGGGCTTGCTTATCCCGGCGGGCCAGCCATCGCAAAGCTCGCAAAACAGGGGCAGCCCACGATTGATTTCCCGCGGCCCATGATGGAAGCGAAAAATTATAATTTTTCTTTTGCAGGACTAAAGACTGCGGTATTGTATTTTTACAATGATGTCATTGCGAGGAGTCCGTCCGCCGCGGCGGACGGACGACGAAGCAATCCCAATGACGACGAGATTGCTTCTCCGCCTCTCGACAAGCTCGAGGCGGATCGCAATGACAGAAACATCAAAGCCAATATTGCTGCCTCTCTGGAACAAGCCATTATTGACGTTTTGATATCCAAAACCCTTCGCGCCGCCAAAGAATTTAAAGCCAAAACCATTCTCCTCGGCGGAGGCGTTTCCGCCAATCAAAAATTGCGTCGAGCACTGGCTCAAGCAGTTAAAAAAAATCTTCCGACTTCGGACTTCCGACATCCGACTTCTGATCTTACCACTGACAACGCCGGCATGATTGCCGTGGCTGCCTTTTACCATGCCCTTTTCAGCCACGTCACTACTTATGACAAAGTCAAAGCTGATCCGAACTGGGAACTAAAAAGTTGGCGGTAGCCCCAATCAGTGTCATTGCGAGGAGGCGAAGCCGACGAAGCAATCCCAACGATAAAATTATAATGAGATTGCTTCCGCCGACTTACCGTCGGGGTCGCAATGACGAAAATAATATGACCATCAACGATCCCATTTACGGCCAAATCAAAATCACAAAGCCCGTGCTCCTCGAACTCATCGCTACTCCGGCCATGCAGCGGCTTAAGGGTGTGGATCAGAATGTGACCGGAAGATTGGTGGATTTGCCTTGGGGAAAATATAGCCGGTTTGATCATTCGATTGGAGTAATGCAACTTATAAAATTGCTCGGTGGCAGTTTGGAAGAGCAAATCGCGGGCTTGGTTCATGATATTTCTCATACCGCATTTTCTCATGCCATGGACTTTGTCTTTGGTAAAGCGGAGGTACAGGACTTTCACGAAGAACATTTGGAAAATATTATTACCGAGTCCAATATTCCTGCAATTCTGCAAACGCATGCTTTTAACGTTAAGAAAATTATTGATCATCATAATTTTCCGATTCTGGAGCAGAAGATTCCCGCGCTATGTGCTGACCGGGTTGATTATGCGCTCAAGACTTTCCACCAAAGTCAGGGGCATAGCCTTGCAGTTGTGAAAAATTTCCTCAATCATCTGAAAGTTTTCGACGGGCAGATTGTTTTTACGGAAGAAGTAGAAGCTCATAGATTTGCTTCGATGTTTTTGCGCGCCGACCAAACCGCCTGGGGCGGAAGCGCTTTATGCAACGCCGCATATTATTTATTCGCAGAAATAATCAAAAAAGAATACCGACAAGGAAAGATTGTGCTTGAGGATTTCTTCGGCACAGACCAAGAATTCTTAAATAAGTTAAGCGTGGAGGCCCGAGCCGGAATTGCAAAAATAAAAGATTTGCGAGTCTTAGAGGTTGGGCCTCATGAAGATTACCATTATCACCTCAAGGCAAAAATCCGCTATGTTGACCCGCTGGTTCAGATCAATGACAAGGAAGCGAAAAAATTAAGTGAGATTAGTCCGGAATTCAAACACGAGCTTGAAATCGCACTCGCGAAGCGAAGGGCAGGAAATTATGTTAAAATTATAGAGTAGCGATTCCAATCTACCTGCCCGCCGGAGTTAAGCGCAAATTATGAGTTTAATTTCGAGCCAATACGCACTAAGCATTAAAAGAGAAAACCCGATGGCAGGCGGGCGAATCACATGCCAATAATTCGAATAATTAGAATGCTAATTAGCATCATTTGAATCGCACTATGGATTTACCCAAAACCTACAACCCAAAAGACGTCGAGGACGAGATTTACAAACGTTGGGAAGAGTCTGGCTATTTTAATCCTGACAACCTCGAACGGGCGCATGATCGCTTTTGGAAAGCCGAGGTTTTTTCCATGGCCATGCCGCCGCCAAATATCACAGCCGAACTGCACGTGGGCCACGCTATGTTTCTGACCATTCAAGACCTCATGACCAGACACGCCCGCATGAGCGGCAAAAAAACTTTGTGGCTCCCGGGCACGGATCATGCGGCGATTGCCACCCAAAATGTGGTGGAGCGAGAACTCTGGGAAAAAGAAAAGAAAACCCGGCATGATCTTGGCCGCGCCGAACTTCTGCAGCGCATCGAAAAATTTATGCAAAAAACTCGCGGCCGCATTCAAGTCCAAATCCGCAAAATGGGTTCGAGTTGTGATTGGTCTCGCGAAAAATATACGCTCTCGCCCGAACTCTCCCTAGCGGTGCGCGCAGCTTTTAAAAAAATGCATGACGCTGGCCTCATCTACCGCGGCGAGCGAATCGTGAACTGGTGCCCGCGCTGCGGCACCACTCTGGCGGATGATGAGGTAGAATACCAAGAAGTACCTGGCGAGCTTTATTATGTCCGCTATCCTTTGGTCCAAGGCCAAGAAGGCATAACTGTGGCCACCGCCCGACCCGAAACGATTTTGGCAGATACGGCAGTGGCAGTTAACCCCAATGATGCTCGCTATAAAAAATTTGTCGGGAAAACCGTGATGCTGCCGCTTTTTAACCGCGAATTACCAGTCATTGCTGACTCTCATATTGATCGAAATTATGGTACGGGTGCCATGAAAGTTACCCCGGGACAAGATCTTCAGGACTTTGAAATTGGCAAGCGGCACAATTTGGAAATTATTAATCTTTTTACGCCCCAGGGGGTCATTGACGAAAAAGAAGCTTCTGATCACGGCTTTGAAGACTATGCCGGATTAACTCCAGAAGAAGCGCGCCAAAAAATTGTGGCCGAATTACAAGGGAACGGTTTTTTGGAAAAAATTGAAAATATTACGCATAATGTCGGGTATTGTTATCGGTGCGAGAGCGTGGTTGAGCCGATAATCTCCAAACAGTGGTTTGTAAATGTCAATCAGAAATTTCTAATTCAAGATTCCTCCCCCTTGGGTGTCATCCTGACCCCTGAGCGAAGTCGAAGGGGGAAGGATCCCAAGGCAAAAAGAGATTCTTCGGCCGATCTGGATCGGCCTCAGAATGACAAAAGTATTGAGGCCTCACTTAAACAAATCGCAATTGCCGCAGTAAAATCCGGAGCCATCAAAATTGTCCCCGAGCGGTTCACCAAAACCTACTTGCAGTGGATGGAAAATCTGCGGGACTGGAATATTTCGAGGCAAATTTGGTTTGGCCACCGTATCCCGGTATGGTATTGCGGCGAAGAAAAAAAAGAAACAACCGCGCCCGCGACCAAAATAATGGGTTTTCACGAGAGTGTGGTTCCGCAAGTTCTGGAAGGAAAAACCAAAACCTATCGCCTGCGCGACCACGGCTTTGAGGTCGGTGATGAGGTGGTCTTTGAAAACAGTCAAACTGGTACCAGCTTTGGGTATGGAACCATTACTAATATTGAAAAAACCGCGGTGGGCAAGGTTGACCTCCAGGACCCAGCTCACGGTGCAACTTATGAGAAGCGCGAAGAGTTAATTGAGCGGTTTAAACTGCATTATCCGGATCGGAAAGTTACCGATGATACTGAAGTTTTTATCTATACTTATGAATTTTCATCCTCGGTCACTCAACAAATCCCGGAAGGTTGCGGCGAAATAATTGTCGCGGTTGACCCACCTACGAAATGCCCCGTTTGCGGGAACATAACTTTGACCCAAGATCCCGACACGTTGGACACTTGGTTTTCGAGTAGCCTCTGGACTTTCTCGACCTTGGGCTGGCCCCAAGAAACCCTCGATCTCAAAACTTATCACCCGACAACCATCCTGGAAACCGGCTATGACATTTTGTTTTTCTGGGTGGCGCGCATGGTCCTCATGACTGGGTTTGTCCTAGAAGATGTTCCCTTTCGCACGGTCTATCTCAATGGCCTGGTACGGGACAAGCAAGGAAGAAAAATGAGCAAATCCTTGCGCAATGCCTTGGATCCTCTGGAAGTAAGCAAAAAGTTCGGGACAGATGCCCTGCGGCTCTCCCTGATTATGGGCACCACTCCGGGCAATGACCTCAAAATTTCCGAACAGAAAATCGCGGGCTTTCGGAATTTTGCCAACAAACTTTGGAACATCAGTCGGTTTGTCCTTTCCTTAAATCCCTCTCCCCGTGCGGGAGAGGGTGGCCGAAGGTCGGGTGAGGGAAAATCCCTCGCCGACCAATGGATTCTCTCTGAACTTGAGCTGCTTATCGCTTCGGTCAACAAAAATTTTACTAACTACCAATATGGACTGGCTGCTGAAGCTCTCTATGATTTTACCTGGAACAAATTTGCCGATTGGTACCTGGAAATCGCAAAACTGACGCTCAAGCGTCATCCTGAGGGAGCAGAGCGACCGAAGGATCCCGATGTAAATAATCCTTATGCCTTACTCACTTACGTGCTTACTAACTTATTAAAACTCTGGCACCCGTTTATTCCGTTTGTTACCGAACATATTTGGTCGCAATTTTCTGAAGAATTGCTGATGATCCAGGAATATCCCCTCACCCTTTTTCCCTCTCCCCTTAAAAGGAGAGAGAGCGGGGGTGAGGGGTTCCCCAAAATCCAGTCTCTCATCACTGGCCTTCGAAATCTGCGCGCTGAATACCGGCAAGATCCAGGGGAAACTTTCGCCAGTTACTTGGAATTGCCAAAAGAGCTTGATTGGATCAAAGAGCAACTGCCGATCATTGAAAAACTCGCGTGCGTGAAAATAAATTTTGCCAAAATCCCGGCCGACAAAAAAATGCCATATTTCCTTTGGTCTGCCTCGCCGGCAGGCGGGGAAAACACAAAAGTTTACCTCATCATTCCCGACTTTGACCCCAAAAAAGAAAAGGCTTTAGCAGAAAAAGAACTTAAAGCAGTCAACGCCCGAATTGCCAAACTCAAAGCGCAACTTACTAAAAAAGACTTCCTCAAAAAAGCCCCAGCAGAAGTCGTAGAAAAAATCAAAGGGGACGCGGCAACTGCCGCAACCCGCGCCACGCAGCTCAAAGAAAAAATTAACTCCCTCCGCTAATGCTTATTTCTCTATTCTTCCGGCGCTTCGATGACAGCGATGGCTTGTGCTTCGGTTTCTTGAAACCGCTCTTTAGAAAAACCCGTGCCGGCGGGAATGAGTTTACCAATAATCACGTTTTCTTTCAAGCCGCGCAAATAATCAGTTTTGGCAGAGACCGCAGCTTCAATCAGTACCCGGGTCGTTTCCTGGAAAGATGCCGCTGCCAAGAAAGATTCGGTATTAAGCGAAGCCTTGGTAATTCCCAAGAGCAGTTGTTCGGCTTGCGCTTTCTTACGACTTTTTTTCCCCAGCTCTTTATTGACTTCTTCCAAACGCAAGCGCTCCACCATGTCCCCCACTAAAAATTCCGAATCCCCCGGATCAATAATCCGCAGCTTCCCAAACATTTGCCTTACAATAATCTCAACGTGTTTGTCCGCAATATTCTGGCCTTGAGAAGAATAAATATTCTGGACTTCGCGAATAATATAATTTTGACAAGCCTCAATACCTAAAAGCTGCACAATCTGATGCAAATTCAAATTTCCCTCAACCAATTGCTGCCCCCGGCTCACCAAATCGCCATCCTTGACTAGCAGTGCCATGGCTGAAGAAACAATGTACTCGCGAAAGTTTTCGGCCTCCCTGATGACTACAATCTTCTTGCCCCCATCTTCCATAGCCTCAAGCTTGACAATCCCCGAACTTTTCGCCCTTATCGGTTTTCCTTGTTCATCCAGTAAAATTGGCTCGCCTTTCTTGACTTTCTCGCCGGGAGTCAACTGAGGAATGGTGCCAGCCGGCAGGAGATATTCGTCTTTTTGCAGATCTTCGGTCTCGACCCGCAGAACAACTTCCTTGCTATTGGGTCGGGAAATATAGACAATGCCGTCAATCTCGGAAACTACGGCTTGACCTTTGGGCTCCCTCGCTTCAAACAGCTCCTCCACCCGCGGTAAGCCTTGGGTGATATCCAAACCCGCCACCCCGCCCGTGTGAAAAGTCCGCATGGTCAACTGCGTGCCTGGCTCGCCAATGGCTTGGGCCGCCACAATTCCGACGGCTGCTCCCAGCTCCACCATTTTATTAAACCCTAAATCAAATCCGTAACAAGCGGCACAAATTCCTCGTTTGAGACTGCAATGCAAAACCGAGCGCACGAGGAATTCCGCGGCCCCACTTTTGCTAAGCTCGTTGACCAGAGCATCGTCAACCACTTGCCCCCGCTTCGCCAAAACCTTCTTGGTCTTTGGCTCAACCACATCAGAAGCTAAAACCCGGCCAAACAGACGCTCGGTTAAGGTCTTGCCCATCTCTTGAGTTTGTTTGCGGCTAATGGTAACCCCCTCTTTACTGCCGCAATCCTCCTCATTGACTACCACATCTTGCGCCACATCCACCAGCCGTCTGGTCAAATATCCTGCATCCGCGGTGCGCAGGGCGGTATCACTCATGCCTTTTCTCGAGCCGTGGGTGGAGATAAAGTATTCGAGGATTGATAAGCCTTCTTTAAAACTGTCCCGCACCGGCAGTTCAATGACGTCGCCAGCGGGGTTAACCACCAAACCCTTCATCCCCGTCATTTGCGAAACTTGGGATAAAGAACCACGCGCTCCGGAGACCACCATAGAATAAACTGGACCATGCTCATCTAAAGATTTGCTGACCTCGTCTGTAACTTTGTCGCGAACCTCAGCCCAAATTTCGACGACCCGGTTGTAGCGCTCACTTTCGGTTAAAAGCCCTTCTTGGTATTGCTCATAAGTATGCTGCACTTCTTGATCCGCCGCTTGGAGGAGTGATTGTTTTAAGGCTGGAACCCGCAAGTCGTCCATGCCCCAGGATAGTCCCGAGGCCGTGAGGTGGCTAAATCCTAGATTTTTGATTTCGTCAATCAAGCTGGCGGTGCGGGTATCACCAAACTGCCGATAGCATTCGCGAACAACCGCGCGCAACCGCTTCTTATCCATGATTTCATTAATAAACTTAAGCTCCTCGGGCAAAAGCTCGTTAAACAAAATCCGCCCCACGCACGTCTCCAGAAGCTGGCCAAGAAACCGCACTTTAATTTTAGCCTTCAGCGACACCGTACCGGTTTGGTAAGCCAGGACTGCTTCAGCCGCCGAGGCAAAAATTTTATTTTCCCCTGCTGCCCCCTCGCGAATATGGGTAATGTAATAGCAGCCCAAAACCACATCCTTATCTGGCGTCATGATGGGCTCACCCGAGGCCGGTTTTAGTAAATTATGAGAAGCAGCCATCATCTCCTTAGCTTCAAGCTGGGCAGCGCTGGTCAAGGGAACATGCACCGCCATTTGGTCACCGTCAAAATCCGCATTAAACGCCTGGCAAACCATGGGGTGAATCTGAATGGCCTTGCCTTCAATGAGTACGGGCTGAAAAGCTTGAAAACCCAAACGGTGCAGGGTCGGGGCGCGGTTTAAGAGTACGTAGTGATCTTTGATTACTTCTTCCAAAATATCATAGACTTCGGCTCGTTCTTGTTCAATAAGCCGGTTAGCGGATCGGACATTATGGGCAAATTCCCGGGCAATGAGCTTACTGATCACAAACGGTTTAAAAAGTTCCAAGGCCATGCGCTTCGGGAGGCCGCACTGGTGCAGTTTCAGCTCGGGCCCCACGACAATGACTGACCGGCCAGAATAATCCACGCGTTTCCCCAAAAGATTCTGGCGAAACCGCCCCTGTTTGCCTTTGAGCATATCAGCCAGGGAGCGCAACTTGCGGCGCTGGCCGGTCGAGGCGGTAACTTCCTTGCCGTGGCGGATGGAATTATCAATCAAGGCATCTACTGCTTCCTGAAGCATCCGTTTCTCGTTTCGGGTAATAACCTCCGGCGCATTAATCTCTAAAAGTCTTTTGAGCCGGTTGTTGCGATTAATTACCCGCCTATACAAATCATTCAGATCAGAAGCCGCAAACCGGCCCCCGTCGAGTTGGACCATGGGCCGCAGATCGGGCGGAATCACCGGCAGCACCAAAACCAGCATCCATTCCGGCCGCATGGCCCCCTTAAGAAGTGACTTCACAAGTTTGAAGCGCTTAATAAGCTTGCGTCTGCCAGCCCCTTCGGTCACTGCTAATTCTTGCTCAAGCTGCGAAATTAACTTTTCCAAATCGAGCTCCCGCACCATCTGCCAGATGCCTTCTGCCCCAATGCCGGCACGAAAAACTGGTCCGTACTTTAAGGATAAATCCCGGTACTCGAGCTCAGAAATCACCTGCAGTTTTCTTAAAGCCCGAAGTTCGGATCTGGCCAGATCGCGAATCTTTTCGAGGTTACTAAGTTCGTGGGCTTCGTTGTCGCGCAACTTTTCCCGCTCCTCTTCGGCCGAGCTGGCTTTGGCGATGAACTTTTCATAGCGGGCCTCAATCTCTTTTTTCTTAAACTTGAACTCTTTCTCGATTTGGGCCAAGGTTTCTGCCCGCGCCTCCTCTTTGACCTCGGTAATAATGTAGGAGGCAAAATAAATGACTTTCTCTAAATCCTGCACGGAGAGATTGAGGATAAGCCCCAAACGGGAAGGCACCCCGCGCAAAAACCAAATGTGCGCCACCGGCACTGCCAATTTAATATGCCCCATGCGCTCGCGCCGCACCTGTGCTCTGGTGACCTCGACCCCGCACTTGTCGCAAATAATTCCCTTGTAGCGAATCCGTTT
>CAYPVQ010000014.1:0-3301 GCA_964414215.1 uncultured Candidatus Saccharibacteria bacterium
CTCTGCCTGAGAGGCCACGCGCTAGAGTCCAGGATCTCCTTCAGACAGCCCGGCTCTTACATCTGGCCGCTAGCGTAAAGCGCCCAACTCCCGTCACAGGTAGACACGCTGAACCCCATTAGGCCCCCACGCCTACCGAAGGGAAGCTGTCCTGATTTGCGGTGCAGATGTCCTCGGACCATATCCGGGCGACACTGCACCGCATTTTTTGCAAATCCTACCCATCCCGGTCGTTACGCATTTGGCCACAACGTGCGGCCCGACGAAAAAAACACCTTGCACACCTAGGTCGTAAAAAGGATACTGGGCAACCGATTTCTACTACGGCCACCTGGAGCATGGGTACAGGAGGGGGGTAGCTGCACTCCATATGATGCCGCGCCTAGACGCAAGTTAGACGCTGCTTAAATCCTGGAGGTCGTTGACAGCCTGGCGGTTGTGCAATAAGCTTAAACCATCTTAGGCCTTAGCTTCCTATGAACAAGCCCCTTTCTTACCTTGTCGGACTGCTGGTGTTCGGGGTAGCCATCCTGTTCCTGATGCAGTGGGCAATTCCCAGCCCCTCTCCAGCTCCAGGTTTAGCTCCAATACAGCCGAAAGCCACGCGCCCCAATTGGGTGCCTAAGGAAATACCGCAGGATCCGTACCTGGCCAAGTTGATGGAGATCCAATCTCGGCACGAGCGCGACATCCTACGTGTCTCAGGGGTATCGGCTATCGGGATCGGTTTTGTAAATGAGAACAAGGATCTCGGTTTTGTCGTTTACTATGAAAAAGGAACACTGACCCAGGAAATGAAGAACTGGATCTCTGAACAACTGGAAGGCATTCCCGTACGGTTTATAGAGGGAAGCGGTCCTGCCCGCTTTTTGTAGCGCCTTGCATACGCAGGTCGGAAAAAGGACGTTGTGCAACGGGTTGTAAAGGCCAAGCCCTCTTCGCCGGCCTCCACTGTCTGGACCGCAGCCTCAGTGCGGCTCCGCTGTTAATTTCAATGTCATCGTTGTATGATGAGATCTCGACGAGTTACAGCCAAACTCATGTTCTCCATACTGATGCTACTAGCTGCGTCTGCGCTTGTGGTTGCATTTTATTCGCGCAGATCCCCTGAAAGTCCAGGAACAGGTTGGCCGATGGAACCAACGAAGCCCGTCGAAGAGCTCTCAAACGACATCCCTGCGACTCTGAATAGCGGCCAAGAGGTACCAGGAATACAGTGCATTGTGCAGCGACCTGCAGGGGCAGAGAGCGGATGGCACCTGTGCACAAATACCGTGTTCCACTACGCACTCCAGATCCCTTCCGACTGGCACATTTCTCTTTCACCTCCTGGTGTCACCCATTTTGGTCCCGACCCGACCGTCGAAGGTGGGTTCGGGGTTACTATTAATGTTGGATGTCTGCCCCATGGCTGGGCCCGTAACCTTGAAATGGCTGGTCAGCGACTCGCAATCAGCATTGATGGCCAGCCCGCGACACAGTACACCTATAGGTGGGAAGACGGTCCTGGTCGTGATCTTGTGGGTTTCATCGATGTTCAGGTAGAGTATCAAGGCCAGGGATACTGCATTGAGTTAGAGCCTTCAATAGATGATAATGTTTTTGATCTGGAAACCTTTGATACCATTCTCGGAACGTTTCGATTCGATGGATACTTGCATAGGTAGGTTGTAAAAAGGACATTGTGCAACTCCTGCTGAAAATTGTTGAAAATCAAAATTTGACAGCCGCATCTTGCAGGACTAATATGGTTTTATGAGCGACATGGGAAATAAAACTGATGTGCTGACCCCAAACGATTTGGATAAAATCGCAGAAAAGGAAAAAGTCGAGCGTTTAGAGCAGTGGGCCAAAAAAGTAGGGGAGAAGGTCGGGGTGAGACTGGAAATTTAGAGCCAATGAAACTGGACTTAAGGCGCTACCCCTCTCGCACTAAGAACGAGGTTTTTTTTCGACTTCTAAATGTTCTAAGAAGTCGGTTTTGAGTTTCTGTTAAGTTAATCATGGCGAATCCTCCAAAGTCGCATAGCATTATTGTAGCATAAACCTATTGAGTTTGTCTATCTTGATAAGGGAAACAAGCAAAGTCTAAAAAGAACTGCGATCGCATAAAAAATTAGACAAAGGGGCGAAGCTGTGTTATGTTGGGAGCAGGAGGACTTTAGCTTAAGTGTATGGAGTTTATTCTCCAAAATCCCCAAATTGGTCGCATAGTTAAATTAGCCAAGCCGGCAGTTGGTTTTGAGCTCTCCGAAAAACAGTTAAGAGTCTTAAAAACTACGAGTCAAGTCCTTCTGGCCTTAGGACTCGTGGCCGGTACTGTAAGTCTAATGGTCTTGGCGCCGAATGCATTTCAGATGCTTGATAAATTGCCCTGGGCGGATCGCGTTTTTGGCCCAAAGCGGCCGCGGCAAAAAAGACTTCTGATCCAAGAAGAAAAAATTCGTAAATCTTTTTATTATCTAAAATCTAAAGGATATATTAAACTCATTCCCCAGGGAGAAGATTTCTTGATGAAAGTGACTCGCAAGGGAAGAAAGTTCAAACAGCGAATGAGCTTTGCAGATTTAGCAGTTGATTGTTCTGGTATATGGGATAGACAATGGTGGGCAGTAGTCGCGGATATCCCAACTCCTTTTAAACATCGCGCCGATATGTTTCGAGAAAAATTGATCGAGATGAAATTCTATCCGTTGCAGCGCACCGTTTGGCTTTTTCCTTATGACCCTCGCGTACCGGTCGAGTTTGCATCTGCATATTTACGAATTGATCGATTTGTGACCACCATGAGAGTGAGTCAGCTTGAACTACCAGATGAGAAGGTAATTAAGAAGTTTTTTAAGAGAGAACAAATCATCTAGTGGCTTGGGATTTTTTTGGAGATTTTTCCGGGGCCGAAAAGTGTGCTTTTAGTCTAAAAAGAACTGCGATCGCATAAAAAATTAGACTGATCAGAGGTGCACTACACAATTTACGAAAAACTGACTTATAGAGTATAATAGAGAGTAGAAAGGGTGGATATTTTGAACAAAAGGAGGACACTTATGAAATATCGTCTGCACTTGGAATGCACTGCAGAAGTTTGCCGGAGGTCTTTCGTCCTTGAGGACATGGAGATTCTGCGCTTTGACGACGGGGATCCTGAGTTTCCTTCCCACTTCTACTATGTCTTCTGTCCGCATTGCCACAGCCAGGTCCCGGTTTGGCAGCCATACGATGGAAAGACTAATATCAGAAAGATCGAACTGGGTACCGAAAAAGACAGTTGGCTACCTTTCCTTCTGATACCAATAGTTCCGGA
>CAYPVQ010000014.1:3311-9887 GCA_964414215.1 uncultured Candidatus Saccharibacteria bacterium
CCCTTACCCGGAAGGGCCAAGGCTGTATCTTGCGCTGGCTGTACCTCACGGTACTTTGATGGCAGTTAAGTAGTTTAAGGCGAAAACCGTTGTTGGGCGGGGGTGGCTCATCATCTATTGCACTGGTGGGCCACTACTTTTTTTGTTTCAGCTTGCGAAGCTTGGGAGAATGTGTTAGCATAACCATATATTTATGCTGACCAAAAAAGGGAAAGACAATCTAATTAAAAAATTCCAGACGCACAAAGGGGATACGGGCTCGCCAGAAGTGCAGATTGCAATTTTAAGTGCCGAGATTGAGCAAGTGGCCGAGCATCTGCAAAAGCACAAAAAAGACAATCATTCGCGCCGCGGGCTTTTGAAGATGGTGGGCAACCGGCGCAGGCTTCTGCGGTACCTCAAAGACGAAGACGAGAAGCGTTATGAGAAGATTTTGGAACGTTTAAAACTTAAGAAATAAGAATTTGGCTGGGAAGTGGTGTTGTTGGGCTTTACGAGGCACTAATCGCTACGAATGTACGAATTCCCCCTCACCCTTTCTCCCTCTCCCTCCCTGCCCGTCCGGCAGGCGGGGAGGGGAGAGGGAAGGGAGAGGGTGAAGATTCGTATCTCGTAAAACCTAAAAACGCGCTTGCCGGTCGAGAACAAGACAAATTATGACGACAAAAGAATATTCCGTGGAAGCGGAAATTGGAGGAAAGATCTGGAATTTTTCCACAGGCAAACTTGCCCGGCAAGCGGGCGGGGCGGTTTTGGTGCGCGTCGAGGACACCATGGTTTTGGCAACCGCCGTAGTGAGCGATGGCCAGCGCGAAGGGATTGATTATTTGCCGCTTTTGATTGATTACGAGGAAAAACTTTATGCCGCCGGCAAAATCAAAGGCAGCCGCTGGATCAAAAGAGAAGGACGGCCGTCTGACGAGGCCGTCCTGTCGGGGCGGGTGATTGATCGAAGTTTACGGCCCATGTTTGATGGCCGGATAAGAAATGATATTCAGGTGGTAGTGACAGTGCTTTCGGCAGACCAAGAGAATGACCCAGACATTATTGGGCTTAATGCGGCGGCGGCGGCTATTGAAATTTCTGACATTGGGTGGGACGGGCCGGTCGCGGGAGTGAGAGTCGGCAAAATTAATGGCGAATTTGTGCTTAACCCGTCCTTTTCAGAGCAAACAAATGAGAGTGTCTTGGATTTGATTGTGGCAGGGACAGCCGCGCACATCATTATGGTGGAGGCCGGCGCAAAGGAAGTAGCGGAACAGGAAATGATTGCCGCCATTGAATTTGCTCAAAAAGAGATTCGAAAAATTATTGCGGCAATTGGGAAGCTGCGTTCCCAAGTCGCCCCAGAAAAGCGCGTGGTTGAGGTATTTGAGCCAATTCCCGAAGTGCAGGAAAAACTTCAAACTTACGAGGGCGAGCTCGAGTCAGTACTTTTTACGAGCGATCACGAACACAGTGAAACAAAACTTCGAGAACTGCGCGAGCGGCTGGTGAAAGAAATCGCGGGCGAGGACGAAAATTTGACCACGAGTGTTAAATATCTGCTGGATGAAAGAACCAAAAAACTGCTGCAGAGTAATATACTTTTGAAGGAGCGAAGAACAGACGGCCGAAAGCTTGACGAGATTAGGCCAATTAGCTGCGAAGTTGGACTCTTGCCGCGGGTGCACGGCAGCGGGCTTTTTCAGCGCGGGGAAACCCAAGTTTTGACAACCGTCACCCTTGGGGGCCCCGGGGACGAACAGCTTCTCGAGGACCTCGACACTGAAGAAGAGCGCAAAAAGCGCTACATGCATCACTACAATATGCCGGGATTTGCCAGTGGCGAGGTCGCACCCATGCGCTCGCCGGGGCGGCGGGAGGTGGGCCACGGGGCCCTGGCCGAGCGGGCGCTTTGGCCAATGATTCCTCCCAAAGAAACTTTTCCTTACACGCTGCGGTTGGTTTCCGAAGTTTTATCCAGCAATGGTTCAACCTCCATGGCCGCGACCTGCGGATCGAGTTTGGCTTTGATGGATGCCGGCATTCCGATCAAAGCCCCGGTCTCGGGCATTGCCATGGGCTTGGTCATGGGGAATGGGACCAATGGGACGAATAGGACCTATAAGATCTTGAGTGATATTCAGGGGATTGAGGATGGCAATGGGCACATGGATTTCAAGGTTGCGGGGACCAAAGACGGAATTACCGCCCTGCAGCTGGACATCAAAGTTAAAGGCTTAACCTTAGAAATTTTGCGCTTGGCCTTAGCGCAAGCCAAAACTGGCCGGCTCGCCATTCTCGAAAAAATGCTTAAGACAATCAGCAAACCGCGAGAAAATATGTCACCCTATGCACCGCGCATTGTTTCGTTTAAGATTAATCCGGAGAAAATTCGGGAGGTGATTGGGCCGGGGGGGAAGACTATCAATGGAATCATTGCCGACACTGGGGTGGAGATTGATATTGAAGATGACGGACTCGTGATGGTTACTTCTGCTCATGAAGAGGCTTCGAAAAAGGCGGTGGAGTGGATCAAAAATTTAACCCGCGAGGTCAAAGCCGGCGAGGTGTTTCAAGGCCGGATTACTCGGATTATGGATTTCGGCGCCTTTGCCGAAATTTTGCCGGGGCAAGAAGGGATGATTCACATTTCTGAACTGGCACCTTATCGGGTAGAGAGAGTTTCCGACATTGTCAAGGTGGGCGACATTGTGCCAGTCAAAGTGGTGGGCATTGACGAGTTAGGAAGAATTAACTTGTCAAGAAAAACCTTGCTTCCGAATAATAAGCCTTCAGGAAAGCGTGAACTTTTTCGAGGTCCTAAAAAAAGACCCCAATACTAAAGCCAGATTGGGGATTATCAATACCGCGCACGGGCCGGTTTCCACACCGGCTTTTTTGCCGATTGGCACTCATGGAAGTGTCAAAGCCGTTACCACAGAGGAGCTGAAGTTTTGGGGAGCAGAAATGATTTTGGCCAATACCTATCATTTGTGGCTGCGCCCTGGAGACGCGCTCATTCACAAAGCCGGAGGGCTGCACAAGTTTATTGGCTGGGACGGGCCCGTTTTATCGGACTCGGGCGGGTTTCAGGTGTTTAGTCTTGGAGAAAAAAGCGACACTAATATACGAATGCACACGAATGTCACGAATTCGGGTCATTCGCGTGAAGATTCGCATCATTCGAGTCGCTCACTTATTCCGACTCTAAAGCGCATAACTATTCAGGGGATCGAGTTTCAAAACGAACTCGACGGCACCTTACATCTTCTTACCCCCGAGTCTTCCATGCAAATTCAGTCCAATCTTGGTTCCGACATTGACCTGGTTTTAGCCGACGTGCCAGGACTTCCCGCGTCGGAAGAGCGGATCAAAAAATCTTTGGCTTTAACTTTGCACTGGGCCGAGCGGGCGAAGCGTCATTTTGAAAAAATTCTCAAGGGTAGTTTAAACCCGGGACAGAAATTGTTTGGCATAGTGCAGGGAGGAGACATCCCCGAGTTGCGGGAAAAATCCGTGAAAGAGTTGCAAGCAATCGGATTTGACGGCTACGGCATTGGCGGCTTGGCCGTAGGAGAAGCCCCGGAAATAATGTATAAAGTTCTGGAATCTACACTTCCGTTTTTGGAAGAAGAAAAACCCCGGCATCTTTTAGGCGTCGGTTACCCCGAACAAATAATCAAGGCCGTAAGCTTGGGGATTGATACTTTTGATTGCGTGTTGCCAACGCGAAACGCCCGGCACGGGGAGTTGTTTGTGAACCAGAAAGGGTCTCGACCTCTCTCCCAATCTCTCTCCATCACCTGGAGAGAGGAGTTTCCCTCCCCAGGAGATGGGGAGGGATTAAGGGAGAGGTCGAATTTCTACCAAATCCTCAAAATCTCGAACGAGCAATTCAAAGAGGATTTCACCCCAGTTGACAATACCTGCAACTGCTATCTGTGTCTGCATCACAACCGGGCTTACCTGCGGCATTTGTTTATGACCCATGAGCCTCTAGGGATTCGCCTGACGACCATGCACGATTTGCGGTTTTACTTGAATTTGATGGAGAAAATAAGACGAGCCATTGAATTTGATAGTTTTTCTGCCCTTATCTCCCTCTCCCCGCCGCGGCGGGGAGAGGGGTAGGGTGAGGGGCGGTTTTGTGCTATTATTTAATTTATGAAGGTGACTTTGGAAAAAATCGTCAATCTTTGCAAACGGCGGGGGATTATTTTCCCGGGGTCGGAGATATATGGAGGACTTGCCAATTCGTATGATTTTGGCCCTTTGGGCGTGGAAATCAAAAACAATATCAAAAAATTGTGGTGGAAAATGTTTGTGCAGGAGCGTGATGATATGGTTGGTCTCGATGCACCGATCATCATGAATTCTAAAGTCTGGGAATCGTCGGGGCACGTTCAGAATTTCAATGACCCAATGGTAGAGTGCAAAAAGTGCCATATGCGTTACCGTGCGGATCAACTTCCAGAAAAGTGCGAGAATTGCAAGGGCAAAACTTTTACGGATCCGAAACAGTTCAATACGATGTTCCGGACAAATTTGGGTCCGGTGGAGTCAGAAGAAAATGTGGTTTATTTACGCCCGGAAACTGCGCAGGCCATGTTTGTGGATTTTTCGACAATCGTAGAAACTTCACGAAAAAAAATTCCATTTGGCGCGGCGCAAATTGGGAAAGCGTTTCGTAACGAGATTACTCCGGGCAATTTTATTTTCCGCACGCGCGAGTTTGAGCTGATGGAAATTGAGTATTTTATTCGCGAAAAGGATTGGGAACAGTGCTTTGACATGTGGCTGGAAGAGATGAAAAAATGGATTGAAAAGGTGGGGATTGATCCAAAACTTGTAAAATATCATGATATTCCAGACGGGGAACGCGCGCATTATAGTAAAAAAACTATTGATATCGAATTCAAATATCCATTTGGGCAAGAAGAACTCTATGGCCTGGCCTATCGGACGGATTATGATCTGAAAGCGCATGGCCTTGAATATCGTGATCCCGAGACTGGCGAGAAATTTATCCCGCATGTGATTGAGCCAGCGCTTGGAGTAGAGCGTACAGTTTTAGCTGTCTTACTTTCTTCTTATGAAGAAGTCAAAGGTGGGCGGTCTACAACTACAGACAGCGTGAAGGAAGAAGAAGTGGTGTTGCATTTGCCAAAAGAAATCGCGCCTTTCAAGGTTGCAGTGCTGCCGCTGTCGCGCAAAGAGGAACTGACAAAACCAGCCAAAGA
Organism: uncultured Candidatus Saccharibacteria bacterium; assembly: GCA_964414215.1. Classification (GTDB taxonomy): domain Bacteria; phylum Patescibacteriota; class Doudnabacteria; order UBA920; family 2-01-FULL-46-14; genus CAYPVQ01. The sequence continues at coordinate 8,537 of CAYPVQ010000014.1, forward strand.
AATCTGGAAAACACTTTCAAAACATTTTATGACTGATTATGACGAGACAGGCTCCATCGGCCGCCGTTACCGCCGCCAGGACGAAATCGGCACGCCGTACTGTATTACCGTGGATTTTGATTCGCTTGATGATAAAAAAGTGACAATTAGAGATAGAGATACAATGGAGCAAGATAGAATAGCTATTCAGGAACTGGTTTCATATTTTAAAGAAAAATTTAGCTAGCTCTAATTGTCATCCTGACCCTGAGCGAAGTCGAAGGGGAAGGATCTAGATTCTTCATCCGACCAAGGTCGGATTCAGAATGACATTTGTTTATGGATCATCAGAATCGAATTAGAAAACTTCAGCAGTACCTCAAAGAGCATTCATTCGATGCCTTTTTAATATTGACCAAAGTCAACCGGCAGTATGTGAGCGGCTTTACCGGGTCGGCGGGCATAGTGATTATTACCCCCTCTTCATCTCCTCCTATCCCGCCCCGGCGGGACAGGGGGAGAAAGAGTGGGGGTGGAGCCCAGTTATTTGTTGACGACCGGTATTTGATTCGGGCGCGGAGGGAGTCGGCTTTACCGGTTAAATCGTTAGCCGAGCTCGCAACCCCTCCTGGTCCGACCCGGGTCGGACCATCCTCCCCTCGTCAGGAGAGGAGGGAAATGAAGATTGCTATTGAGGACCGGATTAGTTTGCGCGAGTTTGCGAATCTTAAGAAAGATTATAAAGGCATAAAATGGGTGGTGACGCATGATGTTGTGGAAAATTTGCGCGCGGTGAAAACTGCGCAGGAGATTCGATATATTAGCCGCACGCAAAAGATAGTTGATGAAATATTTAGACATATTGTAGGTCTACTAAAAAAATCTACCCCCTCTTTATCTCCCCCTTCGCATGGGGGAGAAAAGCTTACTGAAGCGGCAATATCCTTGGAAATGGAACGGTTGGCAAAAAAGCTCGGTGCTCAAGGCATGGCGTTTGAGTCGATCGTGGCTTGGGGGCCGAATGCCGCGGCGCCGCATCATCTTTCGGAAGATCGGAAAATCGGACGGAATAACTTTCTATTGCTGGATTTTGGAGTGCTGATTAATGGGTACCATTCGGATTTCACGAGAACCTTGTTCATCGGAAACCCAAATAAAAAGCAAGAGAAAGTTTACAACACAGTGCTCGAGGCGCAGAACAGGGCTATCAAGCGAATAAGGGATGGTGCGAGAGCCAAAGAAATAGATGATGTAGCGCGCCGATTTATCGGCTCTGCAGGATTCGGCAAGTATTTCACACACAACACTGGCCACGGGGTTGGCTTGGAAATCCACGAATTACCGAACTTCGCGCCAAATTCAGAAGACATTC
>CAYPVQ010000014.1:9987-16708 GCA_964414215.1 uncultured Candidatus Saccharibacteria bacterium
GTTGGCTTGGAAATCCACGAATTACCGAACTTCGCGCCAAATTCAGAAGACATTCTCCGCAGTAACATGATTGTCACAGTCGAACCGGGGATATATATTGAAAACTGGGGAGGAGTGAGGATAGAGGATATGGTTCTGGTAGGGGAGACGACAAAGTTACTATCCAAAGCGCCCAGAGATTTACGAAGCATGATTATTAGATAGGCCCCCTAATGTCAAATGTCAAAGTTCAAATGCCAAATTTAGGAATTTAGTGATTTTATATTGATTTGTCATTTGGATTTTGAAATTTGAAATTAAATCTATGTATTCGAAACAAACTCTAAAGAACGGCTTGACCATCTTGAAAGTCCCCATTCCTTCTGCCAAATCCGTCCTGGTTGATATCTTTGTCAAAACCGGCAGCCGGCAAGAGGCAGCGCGGATTAGTGGGGTTTCTCACTTTTTAGAGCACTTGTTTTTTAAAGGGTCGCGCAAATACCCCACGGCCCAGCAATTAAGCCATGCCCTTGATGCCATTGGCGCAGAATATAATGCCAATACTGGCAAGGAACACACGCAGTTTTATATTAAAGCGGCCAAAAAGCATTTCCAGTTTATTTTTGAAATCCTTACTGACATGCTCCAGAATCCAGTCTTTGCTCCAGAGGAAATTGAACGGGAAAAAGGAGTGGTGATCGAAGAGATTAACATGTACCAAGACACACCCATGCGCCATGTGGAAGATGTCCTAGAAGAGCTGATGTGGCCGCGGCAGCCACTGGGTCGAAACATCGCGGGCCGAAAAGAGACGGTAAAAAAAATTAGCAGACGAGACATTTTGAGTTATGTGAAGACCTTTTACCAGCCGCCGAATATGATTTTGGCGATCGGTGGGGCATATCCGGAATTGGCCGCAGCCCAACTTCTCAAAAAATATTGGGCCGCGCTCCCTGCTCGAAAATTTCCCGGATGGAGTAAAGCGAAAAGCATACAGCTAAACCCGAGATTAAAGCTTGAAGGCAAAAAGACGGAACAGTATCATTTGGCCTTGGGGTTTCGCTCTTACCATTACAATCATCCCGATTATATTCCCCAAATTGTGCTGGCTACCATTCTTGGGGGCGGCATGAGTTCTCGGTTGTTTACCGAAATTCGGGAGCGCCGCGGTTGGGCTTATTATGTCAAAGCCGCCCCGGCGAATTATCAAGACACTGGCAACTTTGTAATCCAAGCCGGAGTAAAATTAGAAGTCTTATCCGAGGTAGTTAGGACAATAATTTCGCAGTTGCAGAAGCTCAAGACCGAAAGCTTAAGTGCGCGCGAACTGCAAAAGGCCAAAGAATATCTGAAAGGAACCTTGACCCTTTCCCTGGAAGCGGGTGAGGCACGGCTGGGCTGGTATTTAGAGCAGGCGGCTTTTCGCAAAAAGATTTTGGAACCGCAGTCTGCGTTTCACTTGATTGATCAAGTCAAAGAGCAGGATATCCAGAGAGTGGCCAAGGACGTATTTCAACCCCAAAAATTCAGCCTGGCCATAATTGGTCCAAAGATAATTGCAAAAAGCATAGCGAAGCTCCTAAATTTCTAATGTGGGTTAAGAAGCAGATTCCGGTCATTTTATTGATTCTTGTGGTAGGGAGTCTTTATCTTTTTACGCTTGCCCCAGATATTTATCTCGAAGATAGCGGGGAGCTGATTGCGGCCGCTTATCATCTGGGTATTGCTCATCCTTCCGGCTATCCCCTGTATTTGCTTTTGGGAAAACTTTTCAGTTTTTTGCCATTTGGCACAATTGCCACGAGGCTCAATCTCATGTCTGCGGTTTTTGGGGTTGCCGCTGCCGTGATGCTTTATCTGGTACTTAATCGGTTGGGCAAAGGTCAAGGGTGGCTAGCTTTTTCCCTCGCCCTGCTTTTTGGGCTTTCTCGTGATTTTTGGTCTCAAGCAATTATCGCTGAAGTTTACACGCTCAATGCCTTTTTGATTGCTTTGTTAGTTTGGGTGTTTTTTGGTTGGTGGTCCTCCCCCAACGAAAAATATCTTTTTTGGCTAGCCTTCTTAAGCGGACTTGGGATGGCGAACCATCAGTTATTTGCTTTTGTCCTGCCCGTGGTTTGGTCTTTGGTTTTTTTGAAAACTAAGCCAAGACAGCTCGTGAAATTAATCAGTTTGTTTTTGCTGGGCTTTTCCGTCTATCTTTATCTGCCCCTGCGAGCAACAGCTGACCCGGTTATAAATTTTAATGAAGTGAGCTCATTTAGTGATTCAGTCAAACACTTTTTGCGGCTTTATTACAATGATGCTGATGTGGGAATCTTAAATAAAACGGAATTGTTGGTAGTTTTTTGGCAGGGAATGGCAGCAAATTTATCTTATCTAATTATTGGAGCAGCGCTGGGTGGAGTGATTATTTTGAAGAAACGAAAAGACATTGAAACCCTGGTTTTGCTTTTGGGAGCTTTTTTGCTATCGGTGCTGCCGCCGATTTTTTTGCGGCGCTCGGGTTATTTTCTGGGCGCAGAGTTTACCTACCGGGTGTATTATTTTCAGGCTTACCTGTTTGTGGTGATGCTGGCTTTTATCTTTTTTGATCGTTTTGTAAGAGCACGAAAATTTATAATTGTCGGCGTTCTCGTTCTGGTGACTATGGGGGCAGCAAAAAGTTTTCGTCTCCTGGATTTACATGACAGTCCGGTAGCCGCCTATTATCAAAAAGTTTTGGAAAGCTTTCCGGCGGAATCGATTTATCTCGTGGTTGACGAAGGCTATGATTATGATTCAAAATTATTTATCTTTTTGTATCTGCAAAAAGTGCGCCGGATTAGACCGGATATAACGATTGTTGATGCCACGAGAATTTTGTATACTCCAGAGCCAAGATTTTTTGCCAAAGAAAGTTTGCTGCCCTTGCCTGAAAGACGGCAAAAATATTTAGCCTATGTGAGAGAAAAGTTCGGATCGCAAAAGCCGCTTTTTACTTCGTTTCCAGTGGAGGCCTATGCCGAAGGATTAAGATCGCGGCCAACAGGCTATGCGGTTGAGGTAGAATTAGATAATGATGGGCAGGGAAGTGGGCATACCATAAGTCGGATCTCTTTAGATCACCCTCGCGCAACTTGGGACCTCGCTTACCAAGATTTTCTGGCTGCCGATTTTTATCAGCAAGCCCTGTACGCGGAAGCCCGAGGGGACCGCAGGGCGGCAACTAACTTTTTGGTCGCGGCCCTAAAGGTAGACAATGAGGCAAATTCCGAAGACTACCGAGCTTTTCGCTCCTTTCGCCAGAGCTATGCAAGGGGAGTCAAATAGTATATACTCTAACTAAGAAGTATATGGATGCCCAAAAAGTCAGTATTAACATCTCAACTGCCGCTCTGATCAAGATTATTATTGTGGCCTTGTTAATGTTGGCAATTTTTGCTGTCCGCGACATTATCCTTACTCTTTTAATCTCCATTATCTTAGCCTCGGCCATGGATCCTTTGGTTGATTGGCTCTACCGGCGGGCAAAATTCCCCAGAGGGTTATCCGTAATTTTGGTCTATTTCGTGTTTATAGCCTTTGTGGCCATGGTGATTTTTTTCTTGATCCCGCCGATCGTGACGCAGTTTAACCAACTCGGGGGAAGGTTTGAGAATTTCCGCGAGGAGTTTTCCTCGCGCGCCACGACTTTTTCGCGGGTTTTTGATCAATTAGGAATCAGTCAAGGTTTTTCGGCGCTCGGGCAAAATTTTACCAAACTTACGCAAAATATTTTCAAAACCACAGTCGGGGTGTTTAGCGGTGTAATCCAGGTTATTGCGGTGCTGGCCATTACTTTTTACCTAATTTCCTCCGAGTCGGGAATGAAAAATTTTGTGAAAGCTTTGGTTCCGTTCAAACATCAAGCCTATGCCGTGGCCTTGACCGATAAGATTCAGAATAAAATTAGCCGTTGGCTTTTGGGGCAGCTGATTCTCTCCGGGTTTATTTTTCTCCTCATTTTTATCGGGCTTACGATCTTGGGAGTAAAATACGCCCTGGCTTTAGCCCTCCTCGCGGGCATTTTGGAGATTGTGCCATACTTGGGTCCGATTCTCTCGGCGGTTCCGGCAGTATTTGTGGCTTTTGTGCAGTCTCCGTCTCTAGCCTTGTTTGCGGTTTTGCTTTACATTGTGATTCAGCAAATAGAAAACTATGTACTTGTACCCAAAATCATGGGGCGGACAGTGGGAGCAAATCCGGTAATAATTTTACTGGCCGTGCTGGTGGGTTTTAAAATTGCCGGAATTATTGGCATGCTCTTGGCAGTGCCAATCGTCGCCGCGATCAGTGTGGTGATTAGCGATTTACGAGAAGTTCGGCAAACGTAATGCAAAAATTCTATATCACCACAGCCATCCCGTATGTTAACGCCAGTCCGCACATTGGCCACGCTTTAGAGTTCGTAGAAGCCGATGCGCTGGCGCGGTTTTATCGTCTTGCCGGAAGAGAAGTTTATTTCCTGACCGGTGCTGACGAAAACAGCTTGAAGAATGTACTGGCCGCAGAGAAGGAGGGGATTTCCACGCAACAGCTTGTCGATAAAATTGTCAAACAGTTTATAGATCTTCTGCGGGCTTTAGAGATTTCTAATGATCAGTTTATCCGCACTACGGAGCGGAGGCATTTTTTGGGCGCACAAAAACTTTGGCTTTCGTGCAAAAAAGAAGACATCTACAAACAAAGCTATCGCGGACTATATTGCGTCGGTTGCGAGCAATTTTATACGGAAAAAGAGTTAGTAAATGGCAGATGCCCCGAGCATCAGACAGAACTGGAGGCGGTGGAGGAAGAGAACTATTTCTTTAGACTTTCAAATTATCAGGACAGGCTTCTGGATTTGATTGAGACAAATGAGTTAGAAGTGATTCCGGATTCGAGACGAAACGAAGTTTTAAGTTTTTTGAGAGGGGGATTGGAGGATTTCAGCATTTCCCGAAGCCAGGAGCGGGCTCGCGGTTGGGGAGTGCCAGTCCCAGGAGACGAGTCGCAGGTCATGTATGTGTGGTTTGATGCCCTAAGCAATTACATTACGGCCTTAGGTTACGGCACAGACGAGGCGCTATTCAAAAAATACTGGCCGGCGGACGGTCATGTGATCGGGAAGGGGATCATCCGTTTTCACGCGGTATATTGGCCTGCCATGTTGCTTTCGGCCGGATTGTCCCTGCCGAAAAAGATTATAGTCCATGGATATTTAACAATTGATGATCAGAAGATGAGCAAGTCATTAGGCAACGTGATTGATCCTCAAGAACTGATTGTCAAATACGGCGCGGATGCGGTTCGGTATTTTTTGCTGCGGGAAATTCCGTTTGGGCAAGACGGGGATTTTTCCGAGGACAAATTAAAAGCGCGCTATGAAGGCGATCTGGCCAATGGTCTTGGCAACTTGTTTAGTCGGGTCACCACTTTGATTGCCCAAAACCTCGAGGGCAAGTTGCCGGATAGGATTGAAAGCCCTAGGAAGTTTGAAGAGGTCAGTGAGTTGACCATGGGGTTGAAATTCCATGAAGCCTTGACCCGGATTTGGGAAGAAGTGGCGTGGGCCAATAAATACATTGACGAGACCAAGCCTTGGGAGAGCGCCAAGAATAATCCTAAGCTTTTTGAAGAGGTCATTTTCAATTTGGTCGCGCATCTTCAGGAGATTTCGAAAAAATTAGCGCCTTTTATGCCCGAGACTGCAGAGAAAATCAGAGACGCTCTTTCTGAGGAAAAAATTACCAAGCCCGAAGCCCTGTTTCCGCGCTTTAAGTAAAAAAAAACGCTGGCAGACCTTTCTAGAGAGAGATTATCTTCTCGAAAAAAGGTCTGCCAGCTACCAGCAAATGCTAGTTGCCCAAGATCAACCTACGGTCTCTCGGGGTCGGATCAGTCATGCTTATCGCACACTTAGGACAACTGCGCTTGCCAGTTTCCCAAGCATCGGGCTCGGAGCACCCCGAGCAGAACAAGCAGTTGCAGGCAGGGCACTGAAGGCCCCGCCCCTTTACCGTGCAGCTGCACAACTGCTCTTGTAAAAGGAAGGTTACGGCTGAGACGTGCGGTTGAGCGGACGACATTTGGAGTTCCTCCTTCGGAAGTGAGGTGGGAGGTGGGATTGACCAGGGTGAACAGTAACTTCAGTGATAAGTAATCTATAAACAATTTTAAGTTATAAGTCAACTGCCTTTCCCTAATTCATAATTGTTAACTCATGATTCCTCATTTGGTTGATACCCATACGCATGTCAATTTCCGGGCTTTTCGGCAGGACGCAGATGCCGTGATTGAACGAAGTTTACAAGAAGGGGTCTGGATGATTAATGCAGGGACCATGTTTGACACCTCGCGTCGGGCCGTGGAGCTGGCCGAGCAATATTCTGATGGTGTCTACGCGGCCGTCGGCCTTCATCCTATTCATCTTTTTGAGCACCATGTGGATGAAGAGGAGACAAGTTTTACGACAAAAGGGGAGGAGTTTAATGCTGATAGTTACCGCGAATTAATCTTGCGTTCTTCCAAAGTTGTGGCAATAGGCGAGTTTGGTTTGGATTATTATCGTCTGCCAAAAGGCGAGGATCCGGAAGCAGTCAAAAAAATTCAGGAAGAGGTTTTCAAGCAGCATCTCATTTTGGGCAAGTTGGTGGACAAGCCAGTGATGATCCATTGCCGCCCGAGCCCCGGAACCATGGACGCTTATGAAGACGTTTTGAAAGTCCTCGACAATACCCCC
>CAYPVQ010000015.1:0-12662 GCA_964414215.1 uncultured Candidatus Saccharibacteria bacterium
CTCAAGAACCGCCCGCCTCGCCCGCGCTTCGGCTGGCGGCGGCAGAGTATTCATTAGTGAGTTTGCTCGTCTCACCCTCCCAACGAGCAAACGACTATGCCCAAACACACACCTTGACAGCTTTCTTTTGCAGGAATACTATAGAGTTAAGATCATGAATCGAACAGAGTTTGTAAAAACTGGAATGATGGAAATGATGAATCCTTGAAGTAAGGGTTTGTTGAACGTATTTTTACTTTCAAAACCCTTGCAAAAGGGATTTTTCATTTAACTAACTAAAAATATGATTCCAATAATTAAGTTGAAAGAAAAAATTAAAGAAATTCACGGTAAGACTTGGTATCCTGTCGAAGTTGCTAGGGTTAATAATCAAGTTGTGCGTTTGGCTTTAATGAAGGGCGAATATCATTGGCACGAACACAAAAACGAGGACGAACTTTTTTATGTTGTTGAAGGAAATTTAATTATTCAGGTTGAAAATGAACCCGACATAAATTTATCTGAAGGTGAATTTACTGCCATCCCAAAAGGTAAGAGACATTGCCCAAAAAGTTTAGAGGGTGCGTATGTGCTAATGTTCGAGCCGTATATTTTAGAAAGTAAAGGAAACTAGAAAAATCATTATGAACAACAAAATTTATCAATTCGTATCTATGATGATGGCTACTCCCTTGTGGAAGTGGCCTGTTTGAACGTGCGGCAAATTCACGTTTGGCCAAGCCCCTTCCACGAAGGGGCTTTTTGGTTCTCTAACAATCAAACAAAAGGAGAGGCAAGATGAAAAAGTATGTGCATCTAGTTGTGGTTACGGACTGTGGCGGCTCTGACCAAGGGCGATACGAAATTGCGGCTCAACGCTGTTTTTTCCCGCACGATCTACGTCTAACATTCTTTGCCACGGAGAGCATGAACACACTGCATAGTGGGTTCACCACCGCTGCACACGTGCTCTCGACAATCGATTTTTTCGGGCCATTACAGAAAGGGGAACAAATAGGCGTTCTCGATAATGCGGCACCTCGTCACGGTAGTGAGAATGGGCTCAAGTTGCGTGGAGAGAATCGAAAACTCGAAGGAGAAGAAATCTACGCGCTGCGCTTGCGTAACGGAATTTGGGTTGTCGGGCCGAACGCCGGACTTAACTTCTTTTTTCTCAAAGGTCAGGTAATCGAGTCGTTTCTGGTCACCGACACCTCGGGGCGGTACACACCTTTTCGCTCCATGGAGGTCATGGTCCCTACGTTGGCGAAAATCTTTAGTGCTCGGGAAAATCCACACCTACAACTTGAGCCAAAGGAATTGCCAATCGTAAGTGCTGAGGCGGGCGTGTTTGTTGCTGATTGGGACACCCACGGCAATATCTATCTTGTTTCCACCATGCCCAACGAAGATTGGGTGCCATCACTTGGCGAAAGTCGAGCTTTTCGCATCGGCAACAAGATTGCTAGATTGCGTCATGTCCGTGGCATTTTCGCTGGCAATACCGGCGAACAGACGCTAACTGTAGGTAGCTTACAGCTCAATGGGAAACCCGTTTACTACATCGTTATAGTTGGCGGGAATGCACATTCTCTGTTCGGTAGCCCACCAGTCGGGACAAAAGTAGAAATCGAGCAAGAGTAAGAAACCCTTATGCCGAGAAAGTAGAACAGTCTACTTTCTCGGCTTTTCTTTTTCTCTTCCTTTAGGTTTCAGCCGCCAGCCGAAACGAGGCGGGAGGTGTTTTTTGTTTATATTTTTGCTAGAATTAAGCTAGAAAATAAGTTAACGGGTCAATCCTAAAGGGCCAAATGGCAGGAAATGGCCCCTTAGACCATTTTGACCCCTTAAAGCCATGAATCAAGACGGAACCCAAACTCAAGATCCGCCACAAGAACCGACAGCCCAATCACCAGAACCAACGCCTGTCCCGCAAGAGTCGGTGACTAATTCGCGCGAAAAGGTAAACGCTGATTTATCTGCGGCACATGATGCACCAACTGAAGTTCCTCCCGCTGCCGAAGCAGCAGCCCCAGAATCAGCCTCAATCGAAACTTCAACTGCTCCACTGCCAGAAACCCATGAAACTCCTTCCCCTCCCCAACAACCAGTGGTACCTCACCGACCACTCTCGCTAAGACGAACTTGAACCCCTTCCAATTGCACTGGCACTTTGGCCTTGGCTGCTGGTGTTAACTTTTCTGTGTAGACGATAAACCTAGATCCTTCTTCTCGTTCACGAAGCCGATTCCCATCCCTACGACTCCGGGAATACGGAAAAGCCTGTACCCATGCTCCAGGTGGCCGTAGTAGGAATTGGGCTTGTGCTCGAAGACCTCCTCGCCGCAGGCGGCGTAGAGTTCGCTTTTCTGTCTCTTGCTCATGGATTCCTATGCGGAAAGAGTGTTACTGGGTTTTGCGGTCTGCCCGGACGGCGAGGATGGCAAGGACCAATGCCCCAACCGCGATGATGGCTAGAAGGACATAGAGACCAAGCATGGGTTTATTCCTTTCCTCCTCCCTGGGGGAGGATGTAGAAGTAGGCTAAAAAGTAAATGAACAGCCAAAGCGCGCCACCAGCTATACCCACCCTGACGCGAAAAGGCTGACCAGAAATGAACTGACCGAAGATCATTGCGGCAATGGCAATGTTCGCAATGTCCATTAACTTCTCTGCAAGGACTTCTCTGCGTTTTGGCATGGCTAAGGTGAAGTGTAGGGAGAATTACGAAGCGCGTCAAATCGTTTCGTAATTCAAAGGGCGGGAGGTGTTTTTTGTTTATATTTTTGCTAGAATTAAGCTAGAAAATAAGTTAACGGGTCAATCCTAAAGGGCCAAATGGCAGGAAATGACCCTTTGAGGGTAACAAGTTCACAAGACCAAGTGAACTTATCAAACTTGTCGTAAAGATCTTTCAGACAATATTTCGACCTCTCCCTACCCTCTCCTCGCAGAGGAGAGGAGGGGGGATGGGGGGCAAAATTCCAATTTCACTCAGGGTTGTGAATAGTTACAAGAGACTGCCTTGACAGATATATCATATATGATATAATAGAGAAAAATGGAAAAATATAAAGTTAAATTCTTTTATGACCCTGATACCGGCAGGATTCCCGTCAAGGAATATCTAGAGAAAATATCGGACAAAGAAAAAGCGAAAATTTTAAAATACATCGAGTTTTTACGGGAACATAAAGGAATTCTGGATGAACCATATACGAAACATATTCGAGATAAGATTAGAGAGCTTCGGGTGGATTTGGGAAGGAACCGTCACCGAATTTTATTCTTCACTTTTGTTAACAAAAACATTATTCTTCTCCATGCATTTTTAAAGAAAACTCCAAAAACACCAGAATCGGAAATTAATCAAGCGTTACTTAATTATTATAAAGTATTAAGGAACAGTAAAATATATGAGAACTAGCAAAAACCTAAAGCAGGCTATTGATTTCCAATCTTATCTTAAAAGGCAATTAAAAAACCCGATCGTGAGCAAGCACTACGATGAAGCCGGTAAGCAGCTTGAAATAGCCTACCAGATTTTGCAATTGCGTAAACAACACGGGATATCCCAGTCAGAATTAGCTAAAAGACTTAGGACAACCCAGAGCAATATTGCCCGAATCGAAACCGGTAGGCAGAACTTTACTACTCACACTTTGCAGAAAATCGCTAAGGTTTTTGATCGGGATCTCAAGATCGAGTTTGTCTAACGAGCCAATTCCAAAGGGCCAAATGGCAGGAAATGACCCTTTAGAGCGATCTTGACCCCTTAAAGCCATGAATCAAGACGGAACCCAAACTCAAGATCCGCCACAAGAACCGACAGCCCAATCACCAGAACCAACGCCTGTCCCGCAAGAGTCGGTGACTAATTCGCGCGAAAAGGTAAACGCTGATTTATCTGCGGCACATGATGCACCAACTGAAGTTCCTCCCGCTGCCGAAGCAGCAGCCCCAGAATCAGCCTCAATCGAAACTTCAACTGCTCCACTGCCAGAAACCCATGAAACTCCTTCCCCTCCCCAACAACCGGTGGTACCGGTCGCAACAAAACCCGACGGTAGAGAATATTTACCACAAGCTTTAGCGAAACGCCGCGAGAAGAAAACCAAAAAACTCGAGCAGATTCTTGAGTATGCCAAAGTGCATGGCCGAATTACGAATGACGAGGTCCAAAAACTAATTATTGTCTCTGACCGCACGGCCCAGCGCTATCTCAAGGAATTGGAAAAAACCGGCAAGCTCAAAGCAGTCGGCCGCTCCGGCCGCTATACCCATTATTTGCTAATCTAAATTTAAGGGAAACTTATGAATCACGAAACACCAGGTCCCACAGAGCAGGAATTGGGAGGACTAAGAAGAAAGACAGAAAAAACCGAGGCAGAAGTAACCCCAGAAGCATGGGACAAGCTTCTGGAATTAACAAAAAATACCAAGAAACTTCATGAAATTCTCGAGGATCTTGCCGAGAGTGAAAACCACCAACTCCCCTTGTGGGAAAATTTAGACATCTTTCCTACCCGAGACGACCTAATGAACATAAACGGATTTTTCCGCTACCACAAACTGCCGTACCGGCTTGACGTAAACCAGGACCGGGTTTCTGTCGAGGAACGGAAAAATGATAAAGATTTATTTTTGAGTCTTTACCTCGTTGCTTAAACTTTTTGCCATAATAATCATTGCGGGGGTTAGTTTGTGGTACCTCATCTTGCCGGCTTTGGTAGTCTTAAGTTTGCTGCCGCAAACCCCTACCCCGCCAATTAATTGGGTTACACGGCCACCCAATATCACTTCTTTAACTCCTACTTTAGATCTCTATGAAGGCGCCAAGAAAGTGCGGGGCAATCTGATCATCTTTCACGCGGCCAATGAGAAAGGCAAAGATGATGAGCGTCTGCAAAGACTGGCCACAATTTTTGCCAGGGCGGGAATAAGAGTCTTTGTGCCGACACTTGCTAATCTTAACCGCGAAAAGTTTCACCCCAATGTCATAGAAGAAATGAAAGAGGTAATTCAATTAGCGGCCAAGCTTAGCTTGGCCGGTGCCCCGCTCAGCGGGGCGGCCAAGCAAAATCCTAAAGAAGAATTGATGGTCTTAAGCTTTAGCATCGGTGTCGGCCCCCAGTTAATTGCTGGGGCCGATGGAGAAATCCGCGACCAGATAGATTTGCTGATTGCCTTTGGCGGATATTCTGATTTGAAAAATGTGGTCGCCTTTCACACCATCGGACAAGGCCAAGATCCCTTTGGCCTGTGGCTCTTTGCCCGCTACTATGCCCAGTTTTTGCCAGAAGCTGATGCTGAAATTTTTTACGAGATTGCCGATCGCAAATGGCAAGATCCGCGAAGCGACATTTCTGACCTTGCCAAAGGTCTGGGGATTGACGGGAAAAAAGCCCTGGCTCTGCTTGAAAACAAGGACCCGCAGGCCGCTGCGTCACTCATTGACAACCTGCCCATGGAACTTAAAAACTTTTTTGCGGTCTTTGATCCTGAACCGGCGCTTGCCGCGCTCGAAGCGCCGGTTTTGCTCTTGCATAGCCGCCTGGATCCCGTAATTCCCTTTGAGGAGAGCGAGAAGCTGCTCGCCGCGCTAAAAGCTCAAAATAAAAAAGCTCAACTTATCGAGCTTAAAGTCTTTGATCACGTCAACCCCGTTCTTCCGGAGTTAACTCTAAAAAACCTCTTCACTCTTTACCTGCCGGAATTCGGCCGGCTTTATAAAGCCGCCTGGAAAATAGTTTACTAAAAAGGTGAACCGGGGTGCTGGCACGGGGCCTGCACCGCCGGTTCGAGGTGGGATAAGAGACATCAATCCCGCGTGTGCGAGAGAGTCTCTTGCGAACGATGAACGTTCGCCATTACTTCTAGCGGATGGCTAGTTGTTCAGGTTCGCGTTGTTGTTCACCACGCGGTTCGCCACGTTCGTGGCGCACGAGGTGTTCATAGGCAGTCCCTCCTTCAGGGAATCGCCAGGTTGACAGTAGCCCCGAGCGAGGCAGAATACCGCCCGGAGCAGTTGGCATTGCTGGGTGATGCACGCCCAGGCTCGGCCGACTAACTGGAAAAGCTTAGCCAGGGATCGAGCGTCCTGGAAACGAATTTTCACGTCCAAAACGCTCGAGCCGTTCTTAACCTCCGGTTTCCATTGGCAACCCTTGGGCTTTCCACCCCTCTTTGCCGTTATGATACTCCAAAATGTTTTTATAGCCAAGCAGTTCCATGCGCCGCACGGCCTTGGCTGAAGCATGACACTCAATGTCGCGGCAATAAACCACTACTAATTTGTTTTTTTGAGGCACGGCCTTTTGAATGTTCTCTTCAAAAGTATCGTCCACTGGCACATTGATGGCAGTCGGGAGATGAAATTCGGCAAAAGTTTCCGGACCCAAAACCTCCACAAGCGCAAAATCTTCGTGGTTATCAATTTTGGCTTTAAGTTGCGCAGTGGTGATGAAATGAGGCTCCATATCTTTACTAATTACGAATTTTTACCAATATACGAATCCTTCTACCCCCTCTTCATCTCCCCCTTATCAAGGGGGAGAAAGAGTGGGGGTATTCGTATATTCGTACGGATTAGTAATTCGTAAAGCTTCTTTGCTATAATTATAGCACCAAAATGCCGCAAATAAAAACAAAAACCTCGCCCCCCACTTGGCATTCTCAAGAATTGGCCCCAATCCTAGAAAAACTTCAGGTCAACCCCGAAGCTGGATTATCGGCAAATGAGGCCCGAACCCGAGGCCAGGCCTGGGGACGAAACACCCTGCCCCGCGGCAAAAAGGCCACGACTTTGGAAATGTTTTTGCGGCAATTCGGAAGCCCGCTCGTTTATATCCTGCTCATCGCCGCGGCCCTGACGTGGTGGATCAAAGAGTACGCGGACATGACAGTGATTCTCGTGGTGGTGGCGGTGAATGCCCTGATTGGCTTTTTCCAAGAGTATCGGGCTAGCAAAATTTTTGAGAAACTAAAGGCCATTGTCCGGGTGGAAGCTCTGGTCATTCGCGACGGCAAACTTAAGAGTGTTGACTCCGAGGATTTGGTCCCCGGCGATATTATCATTCTCAAAGGCGGCAACAAAGTCCCGGCTGACGCCAGACTGATTACTGCCAACAACCTCGAAGCCAATGAAGCCCTCTTAACCGGAGAATCAAAACCAGTCAAAAAATTTCCCGGCCGTATAACGGCCGGGGCCACCGCCCCTCTGGGCGACCGAACTAATCTGGTGTTCATGGGCACAGTTCTGGAACAAGGTGATGGCCGGGCCGTGGTAGTCGCAACCGGGGCGCGCAGTGAAATTGGGCAAATTTCGCTCCTTGCTCAAACTACAGCCGAGGACCCAAGTCCCCTGCAGGAGCGCATAGCCAAACTCGCAACTTTTCTCACTGAAGTTTTTGTGGTAATCTCCGCGGCCATCTTTCTATTGGGCCTCTTGGAAGGCGATCCATGGGTAGAGATGTTCAAAACCACGATTGCCGTGGCGGTCGCGGCCATCCCCGAGGGTCTGCCAGCCGCGATCTCGATCATCTTGGCGGTTTCGAGCAAAAAAATCCTGGAACGAAAGGGCCTCGTGATGCGATTGGTGGCCGCCGAAACCTTGGGCTCAACTTCAGTGATTTGCGCTGACAAAACTGGAACCTTGACCTACGGAGAGATGCGGATCGAGGAAATCATAACCCCCTCCTTCTCCCCCTTATCTAAGGGGGAGAGTGAGAGGGGGTTGGAAGAAACGCTTCTAGCTCTGGCCCTGGCAAACGAGGCCGTCATCGAAGAGCGGGAGGGCAAACCGCAGGTCAAAGGCGAGGCTACGGACAAAGCTAAGCTGGAAAAATTTCTGGCTTCGGGCAAAAGTCTCGAGGAAGTCCTTGGGAAAATACCGCGTTTGGCCCTTCTGCCTTTTGATTCGGTCCGAAAATATTTAGCCTCGTTTCATGAGAGTGACAAGGGATTAAAAATTTATGTAAGCGGCGCGCCGGAAGTCGTCATCAAAAATTGCAAACTAACCAAAACTCAAAAAGACAAACTTAAAGAAACTTTTGAAAACTACGCCCGCCGCGGTTTCCGGATGATTGCTTTGGCGAACAAAACTGTGAGCTTCCCCCGGGAACTCCCCCCTCACCCCGACCGAGTACGGCCGCGCCCTCTCCCGCAGGGGGAGAGGGGAAGCGGATGGGGAGTTCAAGAGGGGAAGGGGGAGTTCTTGGCCAAGCAAGTCAACAATCTCACCTACCTTGGCCTAGCATGAATGCGCGATCCGATCAGAGAAGATGTGCGGGAGACTCTCAAGCTCACCAGAAAAGCCGGCATCCAAGTCATCATGATCACTGGGGACCACGCCCTCACCGCCAAGGCCATCGGCCTGGAACTGGGCTTTGGCATCTCGCAAGAGGCAGTCGTAAGCGGCGAAGAACTGGAAGGGCTCTCGGACAAAGAATTAAATAAGCGTCTTCCGAAGATCGAAATTATTGCCCGCGCCGCCCCGATCCACAAAATGCGGATTATTGACGCCTGGCAAAAATTGGGAGCGGTAGTAGCCATGACCGGAGACGGCGTGAATGACGCCCCAGCACTCAAATCCGCGGATATCGGCGTGGCCGTGGGCTCGGGCACAGACGTGGCCAAAGAAGCCTCGGATCTGGTCCTCCTCGATGACAGTTTCAGCACCATCATGGCCGCGGTCGCCGAAGGCCGGACCGGGTTTGCCAATATCCGCAAAGCCACGGTGGTAGTGATGTCCAACGCCTTTACCGAGATTGTGCTCATTACCTCATCCCTCATTTTCCGCACCCCTTTTCCCATCACCGCCGTGCAAATCCTGTGGGTCAATCTGGTCGAGGACGGGCTGCCGGTCCTGTCTCTGGCTTTTGAGCCGTCTGAAAAGGGTGTGATGGACCAGAAACCGCTTTCTCCCAAAGAGCCAATCCTAAACCGCGAGGCCAAATCCATAATTTTTGCCGTGGGAATTTTAAGCGATCTCCTCCTGGTGGGAATCTTTCTTTACCTCTTGAAGGGATTACACTGGGACCTAATCAAAGCGCAATCTTTTGTGTTTGTCGCCGCCGCAACACCGACACTTATAAATGTTTTTGCTTTCAAGTCCTTGAGAGTGCCCCTGCACCGAATTAATCTTCTAAACAACCGCTTTTTAGTGGGCTCGGTGGCCGTGGGGTTCATTCTGATGATCGCGGCACTCTATACCCCTTTTCTAAACAATTTTCTCAAAACCGTGCCCTTGCCTCTGGGCGCCGCTCTTGCCTGCTTTATGCTCTTCCCTCTGCAAAAACTAATCCTTGTGGAACTTACTAAGTGGTGGTATAATAGGAGAAGGGAGGATTAACAATAACCATAACAATAACTATAACTATGATTTTATGGCAGAAGAAATAAAGTTAAAATGCAGTAAATGCGGGAAGGAGAAACCGCTATCCCAAATGATTGAGATTGAGGGAGAAAAATATTGCTGCCAGGTCTGCTGCGGGGATACTGCCAAAGACGAACATAAACAAAAAGTAGAAAACGCGTGCGAGTTCTGCTGAAGTGAATCAAATAATTTTTACCTCCAGTTTAATAATCGCGGCCCTTCTGGTTTTTTCGCTTCTAAAAAAAGAGAAAACCGAAGGGCTCAAACTTTTTCTGTTTTGGGGAATGGTCATCCCCATTATCTTTACGACTGCGTATTTGGCAGCCGGAACCGTGATAAAAAATCAGCAGTCTGTCACTGGCGGGCCAGTGCACTGGCACGCGGATTATGAAATCTATGTTTGCGGCAAGTCAATCAAAGATGAGAATCTGCCCCAGTCTGATGACCACACCTCATCTTTTGAGTTTCTCCAGCACCTTCCAGAATGGCTTAACACAGCCTTCCTGCTGGGTGCAATACCCCTTGAGGAAGGTGCTGGATTTATTCCTCAAGCCCGAGCTCACGAAGGAGAAGCAGAGGAGCTTGATCTAGTTGACCCAACTGGTTTTTCCAACCGCGTCGGAACTTCGGATTTTCACGAACATGGAGACGGCCGGATCCACGTAGAAGGAGTAGTGGAACATCTAGAAGATGTATCTTTAGGTAAATTTTTTGAAGCCATCGGCGGGCAGCTGACCCAAACTTTCATGCGCCTGCCGACCAATCACGGAGAGGTAATCGTCCAAAACGGGATGCCCTGCCCGGATGGAAAGCCTGGTGCTTGGCAGGGATTTGTCTATAAAACCAAGGGCGACATCGTGACCCAGAAAAAACTCGAAAATTTTGTGGATTACGTTTTGTCCCCGTACTCCACTATCCCTCCGGGGGACTGCATCATCATGAAGTTTGATTCGGAGATAAAAAATCGCACCGAAAAAATTTGCCAGTTTTACCAAATTGCGCTTGAGAAAGGAGAGGTGAAACTCACCCCCTCTCTTTCTCCCCCTTGAAATAGATTATTCATTATTTCCTTCTCCCCTTGCGGCCATTCGGCCTCGAGCTCATGGTCGAGAGGGAGAAGGTGCTCCGACCCGGGTCGGAGCGGATGAGGGTAACTGGTTCGACCTCTCCTGGTCCGACTTGAGGTCGGACCACCCTCCCCAGGCCTGGGGAGGGAGATAAGGTAGAGTCTATTTGGGGAGATGAAGAGGGGGTAGAAAGGTTCGCAAACTATGGGAATCGAAGCCCAATTGCCAACCATATTGACGGTCTTCCTGGCGGCCGCGGTGGATTCCATCAATCCCTGCGCCATCGGCGTTTTGATTTTGATGATGTCAGTCGTCCTGACCAGCGGGGGAAGCCTCAAGCGAATGCTCTTGTTGGGTTTTGTCTACACCAGCGCCGTGTTCTTGGTGTATCTGGCGGCTGGCCTGGGCCTGGTTTACTTTTTTACGCAAATTCCACTGGTTCTCACGGAATATCTGTCCATCGGGGTAGCGCTGTTTGTGGTTTTGGCCGGCATCCTCGAAATCAAGGACTATTTCTGGTACGGCCGCGGCTTTTCCCTGGCCATCCCCGCCTCCATGGCCAAAAAAATTCATATTTTTGCCTCCCGAACCACAGTCTGGGGCATTGCCTTCTTGGGCGCCTTTGTCTCGGCCGTGGAGCTTCCCTGCACAGGGGCACCTTATCTGGCAATCATCACCATTCTCTCCCAGTACTTTGACTTTTCCGCGTTTTTGTTGCTGGTCTTTTACAATATTATTTTTGTTTCCCCGCTTATCATCATTCTGCTCCTCGTCGCCTCGGGCAAAAAAATTCAAGAAGTCAAACAGTGGAAACAGGACAACCGCGGTTTCATGCGCCTGGCCATCGGTATCCTGCTTGTCGGGCTGGCTTGGCTTTTGATTTTAATCGCAAATGGGACAATTAACCTAGGATAATGATAACAATAACTATAACAATAAATAAAAGTTATGGTTATTAATTATAGTTATAGTTAAAGCCATGACTCATATTGTAAAACGCAAAGGACACACCGAGCCTTTTGACCCGCGCAAGGTCTATGCTTCGGCCTATTCTGCCTGCCGGAACGCCCACCTCTCGGAAATGATGGCGGAAAAAATCGCGGAGTCAGTAACGGCCGGCCTCAAAAAGTGGATTGCCAAAAAACCTCGCGTCTCGTCGCAGGAAATTTTTGAGCAAGTCAACAAAGTGCTCAAGGACCTTCACCCAGACGCCGCTTTCCTCTACGAAACCCACCGGGATATTTCATAATCAAACGTAAAGAGTCAAACGAAAAATGCAAAACTGTGGTTTTTGCTTTGCGCTTTACGCTTTAAAAAAGAAAAATCCTACGGAAATGCACAACTGGCAAATTCGTAGGATTCCCGAACCCAAGGACCAAGCGTCCAACCACCCAAGGGACGGCAAAGTGCCAAGGGCTCAAGCGGCCAAGGGCTGAAACTCGGCGGGGACGGCGAGGAAACGCATGTCGTCGAGCCAGCTGTCGTCGGGATTGATCCGATTGACGTACAAGCTGCGGCCGTCGTCGTCGACGTCCAGGAAGAGAAAGCAGAGCTCGCCGTCGGTATCATAAAACAATATACCGAGCGGGTACTTCCGCTGCCGCTCCGGTAACTTCAAGGCATACCAGAGCGAGGTGAGCGGGTCGGCAAACTTGAAGCCCTGCTTGAAGCCCAGCTCCACGCCGCGGGCCTTGAGTGCACCCGGCAAGTTCCGATTCCACATGACCTTGCCGAAGTGAATTTCCCTGACCGGGTGCTCCATCTGGCCGCGCCCGACGATGGGAATTTTCTCCACGGGAATCCCCATGAAGACATTCTTGCCAACAAAGCCGTTCGCCTCGACGGCTTTGGCGATTGCATCGGGCTGATCATAGTCAACAGAAATACGGTGGACGCCGAGGAAATCCTCAAGGCGAGCTTCCGCCATACGCACCCAGGCATCACGCAAATCCGGGCCAACCTCTGCGATAAAATCCTGCGTGCGCTTTGGCGGAACCGAGCCAAACAGCGCGGACTTGAGAAGACCGTGGCCGAGCAAGTCTTGGAACCGACCAATCAGCCCACGGCTCATAAAGCGGGGCCTTCTGGATGGGGACAATGTCTGTTGTTGCGACATTGGATACATCCTCCTATGTTGATTGTTGTCGTTATGCAATCCTCTGCCAAGCCGCACGCTTGCGGTTGCATTGGATTACAGACCACAATATCACAACGGGACGGAAAGTCAAGGGCGGAAAAA
>CAYPVQ010000015.1:12762-15910 GCA_964414215.1 uncultured Candidatus Saccharibacteria bacterium
CATTGGATTACAGACCACAATATCACAACGGGACGGAAAGTCAAGGGCGGAAAAACAAAAATGGCTCTTTTGAGCCATTTTTTCGAACCTTGCTGCCCCTCACCTTACCCCCTCTTCATCTCCCCCTTCCCTCAACCGGGAGGGAGAGAAAATCGGAGTCAATAATCCCTTAGTTTTTGGATATCGCGGTGCTCTTTGACCCGCTCCAAAGCCTTGGCCTCAATTTGGCGGATGCGCTCGCGCGTCACCCCAAATTCTTTGCCGACTTCTTCCAAGGTGTGGGTCACTCCGTCCTCAAGTCCAAAGCGCATCCGGAGAATTTTTTGTTCCCGCGGATCCAGGTCTTTCAAAACTTCTCCCACATACTCGTGCAAAAGTTGCCTCCCGGCCGAATCAGCCGGCATGGTCGTCTGCTCATCAACAATAAAATCCCCAAGCCGGGAATCCTCTTCGTCACCCTCATCCCCCACTGCTGTGTCAATTGACACAGTCTCTTGCGAAATTTTTTGCAGATGCAAAACTTTGCTCACTTCAATTCCCATCTCCGCCGCAATTTCTTCGACGGTGGGCTCGCGGCCTAGCTCCTGCACGAGTGACCGCTCGGCGTGGGCATATTTATTAAGTGTCTCCACCATGTGCACGGGAATGCGGATGGTGCGCGACTGATCAGCCAGGGCTCGGGTAATGGCTTGCCTAATCCACCAGGTCGCATAAGTCGAAAATTTATATCCCTTAGTCCAATCAAATTTTTCGACCGCCCGGAACAGTCCCAAGTTGCCCTCTTGAATGAGATCGAGAAGTCCCAAGTTGCGGCCCATATATTTTTTGGCAATGGAAACCACGAGCCGCAAATTGGCCTCGGTCAATTTTTTGCACGCCGCCACATCGCCTTTGGTAATTCGTTTGGCTAATTCAACCTCTTCGACTCCCTTCAAAAGCGGCACTTTGCCAATTTCCCGAAGATACATTTGGATCGAATCGTCATATATGTCAGCCAGATCATAACTCTCGGGCGTTTCGGTGATAGACTTGCCGCGTGGACGTGAAGGCTCAAGCTTGGCTTGTTCCCACACTGAAGCAATTTCTTGATCGACAATCTCAATGCCTAAACCTTCAAGTTCTTCAAATAAGACTTCGACCGCCTCAAGATTATCCTCCAGATAAGGCATGGCGTGAATGATCTCGGCCTCGGTAATAAACCCGCGGTTCTGGCCTTTGGCCATCAGATCTTCGATGGCTTTTTCCCAGTCAAAAGCCGGCCCGGGAGGGGCTTTGACTTTACGGGTAATTTTGCGCTTGCGCGCGGCTCCTAGCTTTTTTCTGACAATCTTTTTTTTGTACCGTTTACTGGGCATGAGAATATTTGGCTAATTCGGTGGTTAAATTATTAAATTCGGAAGACAGAAGTTTCGCTTCTTCCATGTGTCCTAACAGTTCCGCGGTCTTGATGCGCGACGAGAGTTCCTGCATCTTGTGTTTGGTGGTTGCTTGTTTAAAATTGGCAAAAAATTGGCGCCGGAGATCCTCAAGGCTTAAATCAACTGTTAAAGTCAGTTCATTTTCTACCGCAAATACCAAAAGTTCGCTTTCGGCTGCAAAATTTGGGTGAGTAGCAACAAAATTAGCAAGATCAAAATTTTCCGCTTTTGTTTCTTGAGAAACGGCCGTAAAAATTTCTTGCAGAATGGGAGTAGAAAAATCCGCCGGCTTGATGGTCTCCCACTCACTTTGGAGATTTTTACCAAACTTCAAGAGCAGTCCCAAGACTCGTCTCTCCAGTAGTTCCTGCTTGCTCATCCTCCGGATTTGCTGCTGCACCGCTTGTGCCCCTCCCTTCCCCTGTTTGGCGGCGGTAAATCGTTTATTGAGAAGTTCGAGGACAAGCCGTTCATCTACTCCTAATTTTGCGGCCAGTTTCTGCACATAGTGCACGCGATCAATCGGATCAGGCAAAAGGCTTAAGAGGGGCAGGAGGGTTGCCACCGCCTGCTTTTTGGCAAGATTTGATCCTAAATCAAGATTAGCAAAAGTGGCCTCAAAATAAAAGTCGAGGAAATTTTTTGCGGAAGTAACTTGTTGCTCCCAGAGTGAGCGGTCTTTGCGGATAAGTTCATCGGGATCTTTAGCCAAAGCCTTGGGGATAGCGATAATACGCACATTAAAGCCCATGCTGAGGGCCAACTCCACGGCCCGGCGTGTAGCCGTAAGCCCAGCTTCATCTGTATCTAGAGCAAAACTTATATTGTTAGTAAAGCGCTGCAGCAATTCTAAGTGTCTAGCGGTTAGCGCTGTACCCGAAGAGCCAACTACATTGGAAAAGCCAGTTTCGTGACAAGTAATTACATCCACATTGCCTTCGACAATAATGACTTCGGAAGCTTTGCGAATTTCGGTCTTAGCCAAATGCAGGCCGTAAAGCAATTGACTTTTATTGTAAATTAAAGTTTCGGGGCTGTTGACATACTTTGCTTGCCCCGACCTTGCGTCGGGGCGGCCCTCATCTAGAATTCGGGCCGTAAATCCCACTATCCGGCCGTGAATGTCAAAGAGGGGAAACATGATTCGGCCACGAAAGCGATCAAAGAAAGTCCCATCGTCTTTTTCAATGAGCAATCCCGCGGCTACGGCTTCGCGTCTTTGATATCCTTTTTTGACGATAAATTCTTCAAAGGCGTGAAAATCTTCTGGGGCAAAGCCTAACTGCCAAAGTTTAATGGTCTCTGGTTTGAATCCGCGTTTTTGTAAATACAATCTCGCAGCTTCGGCTAGTTGGGATTTTTCTAAAATCGCAGCATAATATCTTGCGGCCAGATCATTAATCGCCAACAAAACTTTTTTCTGGTCGACTTCTTGTTTGTACTCCACCGTCGGCCGATGCAAAACGACGCCGGCTCGAGAAGCAAGAATTTGCAAAGCCTCGGGGAACTCCACGCCTTCTATTTGTTTGACGAATTCAAAAACGTCGCCCCCGTCCCCGCACCCAAAACAGTGCCAAATTTGTTTCGTGGGCGAAACCGTAAACGACGGAGTTTTTTCTTGATGAAACGGGCACAGGGCGCGAAAATTCACCCCCGCTTTTTTAAGCGGCACATACTCGCCAACGAGATCAACGATATTGATTTTTTCTTTGATCTCTTCCGAGGGGAGC
>CAYPVQ010000016.1:0-5776 GCA_964414215.1 uncultured Candidatus Saccharibacteria bacterium
CGATTCTGGTCTCAAGATTACATTATAATGCAGTCTTCGTAGCGTCATAATCAACTGTTATCAAGAAACAGTCGTCGGGTCAAATTGGTGCACTCCTTGACGACGCGAAAATTCAAAGCCGCGAGCAAAACCAAACCAAAAACGGCAATAACTAAAAGAATTAAAATTTGGTTTTTGCTCCATGCTACGCTTAGCCTAGGGGGGCGGAAGTCAATTCGTCAAACCATAAAGGGCAGCGGTTTCGTTAATTTCCGCTTGACAGGAAGCAAACCAAACCGCACTCAAGCCGCGGCAGACTTCCTGGGAGAGCGATATCCCTCGTCCTTGAAATACAAATTCCCCGGCACTGGCAATCTGGCAAACAGCTTGGTCATCGGAGTGGCTCAAAAAACCTCCACAAATCTCTTGCGCAACCTGTGGCTTGCCCGAAGCAGTTTGTGCCGCAAAAAGTCCGACACTCTCTACACAAAAACTCTTAAGACTGCTTGCAAGTTGGTCACAGCTTTCAATCACCGCTTTACGAGTATCTGGCCCTTGGTAGAGTAAAAACAAGGTATGATTTCGCACGCACTGGCTTTGGGAGGCTCCTAACTTTCCCAAGCAAAACTCCCAAGGTTTATCTAAAGATATATTTAAGCCTTTCGCTCTCTCCTCCATTACTCCCGCATAATATTCCATATATGATCCATCAAAACAGTAGATCTGTTCATTGAAAGGAAAGGCTTCACACTCCGCAAGAGCTTTGTCCAACTGTCCTTGAAAACCCATGATGCCGTGCCCAATGCCGTGCAAACACGAAACCACGCGGCCGCCTGGCGAAAGAGAATGGCACGCTTGCCTGGCCAAGTTTATTCCCTTGTCCCCTTCTTTGCGAATCAAAGCTTCAAATAACCCGTGATAGCAGCCAAACGCAAAATTATTATCACAAACTGCAAAACCCGAAGCTCCTTGCTCTTCATAAGCTAAAAGCCCAGTGAGGTGAGCCAAATCATGAGCTTTAACTGGATCATTGAGGTATCGTTCTTTGACCAGCTCATAAGCAACCTTCGCCCCAGAAGTTTGCGCTACTTTCCGGATTTCTTCAAGGCTAATGCCCAGGATCGCGGGATTGGGGGTAACACTTATGCGAAATCTTCGGCCACACTCTTGCTGTCTTTTCTCTTCCCGAACAAAGCTGCACATCTCTGCCAAATCTTGAGAAGTTTTTGCATAAGAAGCAATATTGGCAAACAGACTTTGGTAACACGCTTCTTGTTTTGCTGAACCTTCCATGGCGGCGCAGAGTTCTTGGGGAAGTTGGGTCTTATCTCCTACCGAAAACGCCGCTTCTACCAAAGTGATGAGGCACTGATCCTGCCAATTTAAGCCAGTGGCATTTTTACACAGCGCCAAGGCTTTGCCGGTTTTACCCAAAGTTAAAGGATGAATTTGTCTAGCAAAATTATGGTAGCAAGTCCGCTGGTGTTCAGAATTTTTTACGCCATCACAACCTTGGGCTACCCGCCGCAGATCTCCGCCAAACATTTGGTACATCAAAGTGGCTTGATTGGCCCAGCAGCCCGGCTGATATTGCTCGGGCACGGCATTGCAGGGATAATAGGGATCATCTGCGCGCACCATGCGGTTCGGTGAGGGTTTTCCTTCGTGTACTCCAAAAATATTTTCCATAAATACCCCGTCATTGCAGTTAAAAGTCGGGATGGCTGAATCAAATTCGTGAAGGCGGTCACAAAAAGGCAAGGCCTCTAAAACTTGGTAACTTTCAAAAGCCAAAAAACCGTGCCCGGCGGCATGGGAACATTGGCCTAAAACATGCGGGTCAGCTGCTTTACATGCCACAACCATTGCTGCGACTCCTTGAAAACCTTTACCTCCCAAAGTATTTATCACCACGCCGTGAAAACACGCGCTCAAAAACGACTCATCACAGTACAAAAGGGCCTCCTTGCCATAGCGCGCATAAGCCACATTCCCGATCTCGTGAACTAAAAGATGAGTTTCGCCCGTGTAGGGAAGACCGGCAAGTTTCATAAATTCCAAAGCGGCTTTCGGCCCGTATTTTTCCGCCATCCCTTTCACAATCTGCGCTTGTTTTTTGGGATCTATTTCTTTTTGCAGCCTCACAATTTCTTCTGGCAGTCCTTTGGCTTTCGGTTCCTCTTTTCCCACGACAATTATTTCGCCTCGCCGGTGAGGAAAAAGGTGATCGTGATAAGTCCACTTGCCAACTTTCACAAAAGTTAACTGCCAACTCTTTCCTGGCTTGAGCTCTTGGGTTGGATCAAATTCTTTCAAAAAATTGTGAATCGGGTGCGGATCAGAAGCCGGCCAATGGGCCATTGTATCTTGATTAACAAATTTAATCTTTTGTCCGACCCGAATTTCTAAGTTTGCAGGATCAAATCCTTCAGAACTAATCTTGATGATCTTGGTTTCCGGAGGAGACACCCCCTGCCGCGAATAAAACCCAAAAACTGCCAGGAGCAAGCTTCCGGCCGCAAAAATTAAGAGATTTGATTTTGGTATCTTAAACCACACTTAAATTTCTTTAATTATATCGCCAAGCAGGCTTTAAACACAAGCTGCGGTATTGCTCTTGCGGAATCTGGCCACAGATTTTCTCAAGTGCAGCAACATCCCGCGTCCACCCAGAAATCCCCTGCCCCATAATCTCGTAGCAAAAACTTTGATATTCTGCTTCCACCATACCACAAAATTGCAAAAGCCAATTTTCCTGCCCCACATACCGGCCCGCCAGTCCATCTACCACCCCGCGAAGACAATTTTGTTTTGCTTCGCTTATAGAAATCAGATCACAAGTTTGCTTCGCTGCTTTGAGATCTTGAGAGTAGCCAACTTGATTTGAGCCAAGAATCTGAAAACAGCCGACTTGATATTCCCCTGGTACGCCAAAACACAAAGCAATGGTTTTGGCCCAGTCCCATTTGGAAACTTCAGCAAAGTAAGAACTTTGGTATTTGTAGCAAACTTTTTGATAGGGCTTAGCCAAAATCGGACAAGGATAATTGGGATCATTGGGATTTAGATAGGCTGTCGGGTGGTCAAAGTTTGTCGAGCTTGAGGAATTTTCCATGAACGCTCCGCCATAACATCCCTCTTGCCTCGCAACGTCTTGCAAAGCCCCACAAAGCTCAAGCGAGCGCGGTAAATTAGCCTCGGTGATAAACATCATGGCATGGCCTAGGCCATGCACACACTCCCAATAAGTGCGGGGCTTCGGGTAAGCTTGCTCTTGCCCACACACTGACCTGATTTCTTCAGCTAATTCCTGGTTACTCGCTTCAATAAAATTAAAATTTTTCTCTTTAAAGTATTGCTCCAAAACCCCGTGGTAAAACCCGCCGTGACAAACCTCCCGGCCCATGTCATAGGCAAAAGCCACACTTCTGGTATCCCGATAAGCTTGGCGCCCCACATAGTGGGTTACTTCATGACAGCGGGCAAAAACTTCTCTCACTCCTTCAGTTTGGGTCAGCGTTGCCAGAATTTGCGGGATGGAAAAGTGGCGCAAAAATAATCCCGCGGCTTTTTGATAACACTTGTTCCGCCCGCCATCAGCAAAACAAGCTTTCATCTGCTTTTCAATAAAGCTCTTAGCATCCGGAGTAGGAGTTACCAAAAACCAGAAAGCTAATCCGGCAAGGATCACCAAACTTAAAATTGAAACTTTATAATTCTTCTTCAATGACTTTGGCAAATTGCTCATATTCCAAAGCGCCCCTGACAACGCGGCCATTCAAATAGAAAGTGGGGGTGCCTGCTACCCCAGCCGCGAGGCCAGCTTCGAGATCCCGTTGGACTTCCTCGCGATATTTTTGAGAATCAAGACAGGAGTTAAACTCCTCTTCAGAAAGCCCAATTTCTCTGGCCCAGTTTTTAAGATCGGCTACTCCAAAAGTAATCGTCCCTTGCCCCTGCCGGTCTTGTTCCTCAAAAATTTTATCATGCATCTGCCAAAATTTTCCCTGCTCCTGCGCACACTCCCCTGCATAAGCCGCGGCTTCAGCTGCCGGGTGAAGGGAGGCGATGGGGAAATCCCGGTAGACAAACTTGACTTGACCGGAATCAATATAGTTCTTTTTGATTTGGGAGAAAGCCTCGCGCCAAAATTTGCGGCAAAACGGACACTGAAAATCGCTAAATTCAATCATTGTAACCGGCGCATTGGCTTTGCCTAAAAATGGGTCATCGTCAGCCGAAACATTAACACTCTCCCCCCCCACCTTCCCTCCCCCATCCGCCTGAAGCGGAGGGAGGGATTGAGGGAGGGGGGAAAAAGCCAATCTCAAATTCGGGATGCCGAAGGAAAGATAAATGGAAACGGCGATAAACAAAGCGCCGACCAAAATCGCGCTCGGCGTCCCGTATTTCCAAATGAACTTGTCAAACTGCCTTTTGGTAATCATGGAGTATTATGTCATTCTGAATCCGTCCGCCGCGGCGGACGGAGAAGAATCTCAATTTCTTTGGGTTCCTTCGCCCCACTTTGGGGTGGGGCTCAGGATGACACTCGCGGTGTCATTTTGTTTTCTCCGCCTCTTCAAACATGTGGCCGATGTCGTGCACGGCCGCGATCAGGGCCTTGGCCGCTTCAGGATTTACCTCTCGTTTGTTTTGCGAACAAAGCTTTGCTGCCTTCCAGAAAGTCTCGTGTAGTTTCGGAAACTGCTTGAGGTGCTCTTCCTTGAAATAATCAGTCCAGAGAATGAGGAGCTCTTTTTTGCAAATTTGGGCATGTTCTTCTTTAACCATGACCATGCGCACAAACGAGTTTCGCGCTTGCAAAAGCTCCTGCGCACTTCCTGCGGTAGGCAAAGCCTTGATCATCTCCACCATGCGCCCCACAGTTTGCGCAGCCATGGCTGCTGGGCCTGAAGCATAAATCCCGCAGGGAATATCGCAATGGGCATGAACTCGTGGGGCAGGAAAAAATCTATCTACCAATTGCAAGAAATATTGGATAAATGACATCTTGGCATCTCCTTTCCTTCATTATATCATAAAACTATGGTTAAAAGATTTAAAGTTCAAGGGCACAGTATGGAACCGGCCATCAAAAGTGGAACCATTGTGCTCGTCAATCTCAAAAGTTACCGAACCCGCAACCCCCAACCAGGCGACATCGTGGTCTTCATGAGTCCCGAAGAAGACCGCCAAGCAATGCTTTGCAAACGGATCGTCAGCTTTGATCCGAGTACTCGATCTTATAAATTACGAGGTGATAACGAAAAAGATAGCCTCGACTCCCGGAAGTTTGGCCCAGTCAAAAAAGCCCAGATCTTGGGACGCGTTATTGGCTACTAATCCGGCCAGAAATCCCGTCAATCACCACACTCCTTGTTTGGTTGCTTGTCTGGTGATTAAGCACAATATTCAAAGTTTGATTGGCGGCTCCGTCAACCAGAATTCGGCCGAAAGGAGAAGTCAGCCGAAGGCTGACTGGTGTGCGCGGAGTCCCTCCGACTAAAACCTGACTAATCTCGAGATTACGGGTTAAAGATATGGTCTCGAGCGTGGTCGTGGCGGAGTTAATCTCATACTCAATCACATAAGTCTGGGAAGGGGTGGTAAGCGTAATCTCATAAGCTTGGGGTGTGCCGCCGGTACGGGTTTGGCCGGCAAGGACGAAATTTTGCACCTCGCGGATTTTCGAGATTATTTCGCGTGTGCCACTGCTTAGTTCTTGGGAAATCCGTAACTGGCGGAAATTCACCGTCACGATCGTGGTCAAAAGCGTAGTAATCGCAATGATGAC
>CAYPVQ010000016.1:5876-15609 GCA_964414215.1 uncultured Candidatus Saccharibacteria bacterium
TCCTCTCCCTTAAGCATAGCAATAAAGGCGGCAAAAGTTAAAAAAGTGCCGAAGGGCAGGGGATCGCGCATGCCCTTTTTGCCTAAAGCCAGGAGCCCCAGGGAAAAAACTGCGCCCAAAAAGTAGGCGAAAAAAAACAAAATCAAAGTCTGGGGCCAGGGAACCAGAAAACCCAAAAAAATCCCGAGCTTCACATCGCCAAAGCCAATCCAGCAGCCGCGCGAAGCCAAGTAGAGAAATCCAAAAAAACCGGACAGAATCGAGGCTCCCAAGATAGCGTTCCCCCAATTTCCCTGATATCCCTGATAGAGAAATGCCAGCAATGCCGCCGGGAACACAACTTTATCCAAAATCAAATAGTGCTTGAGGTCGTAGACAAAGATAATAATCAGAAAAGAAACAAAACTGAATTGAGCAGCAAGCTGCAAAAAGAACTCCCCCTTCCCCTCTTTGATTAAAGAGGGGAGCAGAGGGGAGTTCTCTTGAAAGATCAACAAAAACGCGACAGCCGTCGCCAGCTCGACGAGCGGATACCGCCAGGAGATCGGCTTCCCGCAATAGCGGCAATGGCCCCGTAACATAAAAAAACTGATGAGGGGGATCAGCTCAAAGGTCGATAGTTTATGGCCGCAGGCCGGGCAGCGAGAATGCTTTTCCAAAACAGATTCGCCGGTATGAAGGCGGTGAATTATGGCATTCAAAAAACTGCCGACAATCAAACCAAAAATGATAATTAAAAAATAGATCATGGAGGCCTAAAGGCCTCCGCAACATTGATCTCAAATGATGTAACGGAAACCTTTAGGTTTCCAGTTGGTTTTTCCAATCCAAGTCAGAGCAGGGCGTCAAACGACACTGGTGCCCCACTCACCTTTTCGCGCAGATTTCCGTCTTCATTCATAATGTAGTACAAGGCTTTGTTTTCAATATAAAATTCTAACTCGTATGCTCCTCGAACCGTACCTTCACAGCCACCAAGCGAGGAACCAGAGGCCGTATAGACATACCGGTAAGTCGGGGCCCGAGGATCATCCGGAATCCTCATAATATTGGTGCCGCTGCAAGCTAAGCTTGTCCCCGGGACCCAAGTTGTAGTATCGGGATAACCGCTGCCATTGCTAAAGTAAATATCCATCCCGCTTTTAATTTGTTTGAGGTCCGCGACCCGGCGCGCGTCGCGCGATTTCGTGCGCGCAATATTAAGCGAAGCGGAAATCACGGAAATCAAAAGCCCAATGATCGCCACCACGACCAATAGCTCAATGAGGGTAAACCCCGTTAGAAATCTTGGATTTCCACGGTGATTACTCGGGACATTGTTCAGCCGACTCCCCGCGAGGATTTCTAACGGGGTAAAACCTTGTTTACGCATAAACTCCTTTTTAAGTTCACCGCCCTCCCCCGCTTAAAAAGCCGAGGGAGAAAGTAAACTTAAAACCTGGAAGTGCTAATTACTAATACCACCTTGAGAAGCAGTGTGGGATCCAGCCGTCAGTCCGCCAGTTACCCCTCCCAAACAGAAAGTCAGAGTATAGGTGCTGTTCGGAGAAGCAGAAGTATAAGTGTAAGTATTCGTGGTAGTGGTGCACCCCCCGTCAAAAGGAGTGGGGGCCGTGGGAATTTGGGCGAGAAAAGTCCCCAAGGTCGTACCCGCGGGACAGCCATTGTTTGCTCCGGTGGTGAGTGTGGCGGGATAAGCACTGCAATCGTTAAAGAAAAGCTCCAGACCCGTCTGAACCTGTCTGACATCTGCTACCCGCTTGGCATCCCGAGATTTGGCGCGGGCGGAGTTGAGTGAGACCAAAACCACGGCCGCTAAGATGCCGATGATTGCGATGACCACCAAAAGTTCGATCAAGGTAAAACCCTTCGAGCCTTTGGCCAATTTATGGATTGCTTTCACTTTTTGTTTCACCCCCTTCCGTGTGGATAATTATTGAACGCTAGCTAAATTATAAATCGGCAGAAGAATTCCTGCAACCATGACTGCCACAGCCCCACCTAATAAGAGCATAATAATCGGTTCCAGTAAAGTCGTCAACGTGTTAAGTTCATTTTCGACTTCCTTGTCATAAAAGTGCGCCAGCTTGCCTAAGATCTCTCCGAGACTGCCCGTTTGTTCTCCCACTTTGATCATTTGGGTAACAATCGGCGGAATTTCCGGCCTTTTGGCAAACACGTCCGCAATGGCCTTCCCCGTCTCCACTTCTGCGGCCGCATCCAGGATAATCCCTTTATAAACACTATTGCCCACAATTGCCCCGACCGTCTTTAAGGCCTGGACAATGGGAATGCCGCCGATGACCAAAGTCGAAAGGTTGCGCGAGAACCGATCCATATAGATGTTCCGCAGTAATTTCCCCACAATCGGGACCCGAAACTTAAAAGCGTCCCAAATCAGCCGGCCCCCGGAACTTCTGATGTAAAGTTGAAAACCAGTCAAGCCTCCCAAAAACAGGAGCAGGAACAGGAACCAATACTTTTGAAAACTCTCGGTTAAAAAAATTAGCACGCGAGTCGTGAAAGGCAATTCCACCTCTGCTTCTTTGAGGACGGCGATCATCTGCGGCAGGACAAACACAAACATCAATGCCCCGACAATAAAAATTGCCGAGACAATAAAAATCGGGTAGGTCATAGCACTCCGAACCTTGGCAATCAAATCATAATCGCGCTCCTGTTGGTCGGCGAGATAAGTCAAAGACTGATCGAGAGTGCCAGAGAGTTCGCCCGATTTTACAAGGTTGACATACAGATTCGAAAAAATATGAGGTTTCCCCGTGATCGCCTCAGACAAACTTTTGCCCCCCTCCACATCTTCAATAATTTCCTGCACTGCTTCCTGTAACTTAGCGCTGCTGACTTGATCACGCAAAATCTCGAGAGCCTGAATAATCGGCACTTTGGCATTAATGAGAGTCGAGAGCTGACGGGAAAAAAGGACCAACTCTTTACGTGATACCCGATTTAAAAAAGGGAGGTAGTGCTCCCACCGAAGAGTCGTAACTGCCGGCTCGAGGCTTAAGACCACCAGGCCATGCGCATGGAGAATCTCGGAAGCTTTGCCGGAAGTTGCTGCCTCTACCACCCCAGTTTTGATTACTCCCTGCTGATCCTTCGCGCGGTAGTTAAAGAGCATCAAAATCTCCTGACCAATGATCTAAATAAATCGGCATTATTTGCAAAAGCCAAACCGTCTTCCAATTTGACTACGCCTTTGCGGACTAAATCGGCCAGAAACTTATCAACACTGATCATGCCTTCCCCGCTACTGGTATGAATGATGTTGCTAAGCTCATAACTGCGGCCTTCCCGAATCACGTTCCGCACCGCATTATTGCTAATCAGAATCTCAAAAGCAGGAATCAGTCCTCCCCCAATGCGGGGAACCAAACGTTGGGAAACTACGCCTAACAAAATACTTGAAAGCTGCAAACGAATCTGGTTTTGCTGGTGGGCCGGAAACACGTCAATGATCCGATCCACGGTCTGGGGGGCATCATTGGTGTGCAAGGTCGCAAACACCAGGTGACCAGTTTCGGCAACTGTAACCGTCGTGGAAATTGATTCTAAATCTCGCATTTCTCCCACCATCACGACATTCACATCCTCCCGTAGAGTCGCGCGAATGGCTGGGGCAAAGCCTAAGGTATCCTGATACACCTCGCGCTGGCTAATGATGGATTTGTCCTGCGTAAACAAATACTCAATCGGGTCCTCAATCGTAATAATGTGGTCGGCCCGGCTGTGATTGATGATATCAATCAAGGCTGCCAAGGTCGTGGATTTGCCATGACCAGTGGGACCGACAAACAAGACCAAACCCTGCCGGCGCTTGGTAAAATCGGCAAGCTGCTCCGGGAGATTTAATTCTTGCAGGGTCCGAATCTTCATGGGGATGTGACGAAGAGCAACCGCCAGTGTACCTTTTTGATAATAAACATTGACCCGAAACCGCGCCTGACCCTTGAAATCATAAGAAAAGTCAACCTGCTTTTTGGTCTTGAGCGGCTCGCGGTGAAAGTCGGGCAGGATTACCGCGACCAGTTTCTCGATTGCTTCCCCATCAAACACCGAATAACCACTTACGGGGGTTAAGCGGCTGTCCACGCGGATGATCGGTGGTTTGCCGATGAGTAAATGCAAATCCGAGGCATCTACTTCTAAGACATGCGAGAGCAATTGTTCAATTTCGACTTCTTGATTTTTGTAAGTCATGCGTTGTATTACTGGGTCATGTGGGTTTGAGACTTAAGAGTAATTTTTGCACATCCCGAAACGGATCTTGACCTTTCACAAAGTATCCGCTGACCCCTAAGTTTAAAGACTGCTGAATATCCTCGAAGTTTTGGATTTTAGAAAAAATAATCACCGGCAACTCACTTAAAAGATACTGGCTCCGAATCTCCCGGAGAAACTCGTAGCCACTGTGATCCGGTAACAAAAGCTCCATAACCAGAACGTCGGGCCGCATCTTTTCGGAGAACACCCTCTTCCCACTTTCTGCATCTTTCCGGATAATCACCTAATCCCCAGTTCCCTCAAGTGCCAAGAAAGGCGGATGATAGTATTCGTCTGGTTCTAAAACTAAAAGGCGCATAATAATTATTCTTTAGTTACCCGAATGACCTCTTCAATGGTCGTGACTCCTTTGAGGACTTTAATTAACCCGTCTTGTTTCATGGTAATCATGCCTTCGCCTCGGGCTTGATCGCGAATCTTGGTATCGGCCTGCCGTTCCAAAATCAAATTTTTGATGGGATCGGAGAGAGACATGACTTCAAAGATGGCAATCCGCCCCCGGTAGCCAGAATCGCCGCAAACCTTACAGCCTCCTCCCGCAAAAATTTTTATCTCTTGCAAATCAATGACTTCCGACTCCTCGGGCGGAATATCCTTAAGCTCTTGCGTGAGTATTTTTTTAATCTCCGCCGGCAAGGGGACTTCTCTTTTACAATCCCGACAAATCTGCCGCACCAATCTTTGGGCCATCACCGCATTGACCGAGGCAGTCAAAAGGAAAGCCTCAATCCCCATGTCGAGAAGCCGGGGGATAGCCCCGATGGCGTCATTAGTATGAAGGGTCGA
Organism: uncultured Candidatus Saccharibacteria bacterium; assembly: GCA_964414215.1. Taxonomy (GTDB): domain Bacteria; phylum Patescibacteriota; class Doudnabacteria; order UBA920; family 2-01-FULL-46-14; genus CAYPVQ01. The sequence continues at coordinate 10,965 of CAYPVQ010000016.1, forward strand.
AAAAACCAAATGGCCAGTGAGAGCCGAGTGCACAGCCAACTCCGCAGTCTCTTTATCCCGAATCTCTCCGACCATAATGATGTTCGGGTCTTGGCGCAAGATCGAGCGCAATCCGGAGGCAAAGGTTAGCCCAATGTCTGGGTTGATCTGGGATTGGTTGACTCCTTCAATATAGTATTCTACCGGATCTTCAAGTGTGACAATGTTCACCCCAATCTTGTTTAAGATGTTCAAGACCGCATACAGGGTCGTGGATTTGCCCGAACCCGTAGGGCCGGTCACCAAAAGCATACCGTGGGACTTCACAATGTTTTCCTTAAGATGCCTCAGTTTCATGCCCTCAAGGCCCAGTTCCTCGAGCTTCGGCACCCCGGCGGATTTATCCAAAATTCGCATCACAACTTTTTCCCCGTTGACTGTGGGCAAGGTCGAAACCCGAAAATCAATCGAGTGCTTCTCAAAATCCATATGGAACCGCCCATCTTGAGGAAGTCGTTGTTCATCAATCTTGAGATTGGAGAGGATCTTGATCCGTGAGACAATTGCCGGATGGACCAATTTGGGAACAATCAAGGAACTATGCAAAATCCCATCAACCCGGTAGCGGATGCGCAAGTCACTTTCCTGGGGCTCAATGTGAATATCCGAGGACCGCGCCGTAATCGCGTGTTTGATAACGACGTCCACAATTTTGGTAATGGGTGCTTCCGGGGCAATTCTTTGGCTGGGCGTAACCTCCGCGGAGCCCACGGGAGCAGCCTTTTCCTTTTCCTTAATCACTTCCAAGGCTTCCCCGACTTCCGTGGAGATGGTGCGGCTCTTTTGCAAAGCTTCCCGGTAACTCGTGAGGGAGGTGAGGTACAATTCAATATGGTATTTATTTTTTTGAGCCAAAAATTCCAAAGCTTCCAAAGCTCGCAGGTCAGTGGGGTCAGTAAGGGCGACCTTCAAAACTTTTTGCGCTTTGGCGAAAGGGACGAATTGATAATTTTCCAAGCTTTCTTTGGGAAAAATCTCCAAGGCCTCTTTGGGTAGACTTAAGTTTCGTAAATCCACATAAGGAAGGTGGAAAAAGGCGGCTTTGGCTCGCGTTAGTTTTTCCTCATCCAAAATCCCCAAGGCCAAAATAGCCGGTTCGAGCAAGCGCTTATTTTTCGCCTGTTCACTGTGAACCTCGGCCAATTGTTTGCCTGTCAAGAACCGCTCCTCGAGCAAAAACTGCTCAAAAGTCCGTTGGCGATCGATGGTCGAGCGAATTTTTGGTTGTTCCGCTAAGGCTTGCGTCATTTTTTAAAAAGATTATCTTTGCCTAATTCTTCTTTTTCGACCATCACTGGGGGAGCAGTCTTGAGGGCTTTAAATTTGGGACTCTCCAAGATCCTAAGGTCAATGGTATTCCTGTATGGCAGCTCCACTTGGGGAGTAGTAGTCGCACTCTGCGAAGCGTTCGAAGGGGTTTCTTCCGGTTCCGAAGTAGTTGGGAGGGTACCCCTAAAAAAATTAATATAAATGATTCCCGCGGCAGAGAATATCAACACCGCAACTAACCACAAAGTTTTCTTTTTATTCTCGGGTGACAATTGCATAAGCTTATTCTTTTTGATAATAGGTAAGCATCCGCAGGGAGTAATCTTGACTTCCGGACTTTTCTTCCGGAACCCCAATTACCAGGGTCAGGATATCAAGCAGACGCAAACTCTGCTCGACGTTGCCCAGAAAGCTTTTCAGGTTTTGGTACTGACCTTTCAAAGCGAGGTCAATCTGCATTACTTCTAAATTTTGCGTCTTTGACAAAATTGTCTCCACGCGCAAAACTTGGGAGACGTCTTGACCGGCTTTGTTGGTCTTAAGGGTCGGTGCTAAAGTGATTTGCAAACTCTCTACCGAAAGACCGCTTTGCTTGGCCAAATAATCCAAGGTCACCAGTAACTCGGGAATGCGCGGGGCTTCCGGCAAAGCTTCGTCAACAGTTTTAAGGCCTTTGGACTTTTTTTCCAAGTCTGCGACTAATTCCTGAATACTTATTAGTCGGGAAGATGCGTCTTCTGACATCAGTTTTTTACTGGCTGCCACTTCCCGGTGGGAAAGCACGGCTTGAAATTTAGGGTAAACCAGAAAATATCCTCCCGCAACACCCGCCAATACTAGCACTGGAACGAGGATACCACTTGATAATTGAGCTAAATTAAAATTTATTTTCATTTCAAGAGTAATTGTGGATCAAAAGTTACCTCCAAATTAAACGCGTATCCTGACTCGGTGGCTTGAGCCAAACCACTGCTGCGCAAGACCACATCCTGGACATAGGTTGAGGTCTTGAGTCCCAATATGAGTTTTGCCAGCTCTGTATAGGAAGGCACTATTCCCGCCAAAATAAACTTGTGTTCGGCCTCGTCAACTTGCAAACTATTGTAAACCGCTTGCTTTAAGGTGACTTTTTCCAATTCCCCAAAAACCGCGGACCAAAAGAGGTGTTGATCCAAAAGGGTCTCCAGGTTTTTGAGGCGAGACTGAAAAGAGATTGCCCGCAACCGCTCCTCCTGAATTTTGCCAATCTCAAACTCCACCCCCGCGGCATCCTGTTCATAAGTGTTCGTAAACTTTTTCAGCCGCTGGTCATAAAAACCTAAAAAGCCGTATACCAAAATCTCCAAAACCACCAAGCCCAGGGCAATATAAAGGGAAACTAATCCTCTTCCGCTCCACGGTCCAGGAAAAATTTCTCGAAATTCATTTTTTAATAAATTGATTTCCGGCATTTTAGGTTCTCATCGCGAGTCCCAACGCCACCGCTAGGCCCTGCGATACTCGACTTAAAGGAGCACGGAGTTGCGGGTCATAGGAAATAAACTTCAAGGGATCTCCAAGGCTGACCCGAGGTCCTAAATTCGAAAAATAATTCACGACCCCGGGAAGATAAGCGCCGGCCCCCGCCAAAAATATCTCTTGAATTTCCCGACCGCCCGACTCGTAAATTTTCAAAAGTTGGGAGGTTTCGTTTTTGATTGAGTCCATCACTGATTTCATACTCTGCGGAATTTGATCAAGCCCTCCCGACAATCCCAAATCTTGCTTAAATTGTTCAGCCCGGGCATAACTCACGTGCAAACTCTGAGCAATTCCTGAAGTAATACTCTCCCCGCCAAGCGGCAGATTGCGGCTAACTCTCAAAAAACCTCGATCAACCAAATTGAGACTAGTATTCCGCGCGCCAATGTCGATGATCAGAAAACTCTCTGGCCGCGATCCCACCAAGGAACGAATGAGCGCTAAAGCCTCGATCTCCAATGCCAGGGGCCGCAGTCCCGCCAATCGGAACATTTTCAAATAATTATCAATGACAGTGGTTGGTACGGCGGTAAGCAAAATCTTCAACTGGTTCGTCTGGTTCGTCGCCGCAGCAGGTTCGCGCAAGACACTCCAAGACAAAGTTACCTCTTCCAAAGGCAAAGGCACATACCGCCGCGCCTCCCACTCAATTGCAGCTTTAAGCTCCCGCTCCGACATCTCGGGCATTTCAATCATGGAGACAAACACAATATTATTCGGGAGTGATGCCACCGCTCTCTTGGTTGAGACTTTGCTTCGGGCTACCAGTTCCTGTAAAATTTTGGCGGTTTCCGCAATCACGTCAACTTCGATCACCCCGGGGGTTTGGTAGGCAACATTGACCATTCCGTAAGTTTCTAAAAAATAGGTTCCCCCTGCTTCCTGCTTGAGTTGCACAACTTTGATACTTGAGGTGCCAATATCAATTCCTAATTTGCTTTTGGAAGGTGAGAAAAGCATTACGCTAAAAAGCTTGATTTTTGCTTTCGGTTATGTACCAAATCTTGTTTTAGTATAACATAAGGCCTTGCCAAAAGTCAAAAAATCAAGAATAATAGGGCAAGGAGGCACGTAGCTCAGGGGCAGAGCACTTCACTGACCTGCCCGCCGCACAAACCAGAAATTTTGGGCGACTAGCTCAGTGGTAGAGCGCGTCACTGATAATGACGAGGTCGGAAGTTCGATCCTTCCGTCGCCCATTCGCCAAAATTTCTGGATCGGCTTTGGCAGGCGGGTAATGACGAGGTCCCTGGTTCGAGTCCAGGCATGCCCACCACAATAACCTTATGCGGTTTTTTTGGAGCTTAATTGGCATAATTATCGGCATCCTGATTTTGCGCTACACTTATGTTTTGGCAAACGCCTTTGGCAAAATCGACTGGGCCGAGAAATATTTTGGCGGCGGCTTAGGCGGCACTTATTTTTTTTATAAACTTCTAGGTATCTTGCTCGTCATCCTCTCGGCCTTGTATATGTTTGGCATTCTCGATAACCTATTCTCTCCCTTAGGCAGCGTTTTCGGCGGTTTGAAAAACCAATAAGGGCCGTTAGCATAATGGTAGTGCACCCGGTTTGTTCGCCCCGTTACAAATATCTAGGGGACGTAGCTCAGCTTGCCCCGTTAGACTTCTTGGCGGGCCTATAGTTAAATGGTAGAACACCGCATTTGCAATGCGGAAACGGGAGTTCGATTCTCCCTGGGTCCATAGGGAAGTCTAACGGGGTGAAGTAGAGCGTCGCATTTGTCCCCCTGCGGGAGATCTCTCGAAGGGAGACAATGTGAGGGTCAGGGGTTCGAATCCCCTCGTCTCCATAA